>CACANZ010000001.1 GCA_902533965.1 uncultured Pelagibacteraceae bacterium
CTTGAAGATGGTTTGTATATGGCAACAGATAGAGGTGGGATGCCATGGCTGTCCGGTGGTGGTTGTCTTGTTGCAAGAGATTTGCTACGCATGGGACTGCATTTCTCAAGAAAAGGTCTTGGGATCAGAAATAGATTAGCTGGCTCTCGTAAATTTATTGATGATACAGTTTCTGAAAAAGGTCCAAAATATATGCACTTAAAAGATGAAAAATATGTTTATTATGCAAATCAAACTATGAAATCTAATGATTGGATTGGGCATTCTGGATACGGTGGGCAATTTTTAATGATTAACTTAGAAACAAATGTTGTTGCAAGTTTTTTTTCTGTTTTAGAAACCGACTCAGCAACTGATGAAGACTATAAAGCCAAAATGATTCTGATGCTTGAGGAAGTAACATCAAAGCAATATTCATAGAAAGGATAGATAATGAGAGGATACGTAATGGTTGGGTCAAGTAATTTAAAAGAATCTAAAGCATTCTACGATGTTGTCCTCGCAGTAATGGGAATAGTTTCAATTTATGAGGATGAGGTGTGTGTAGGTTATGCTCGAGAGGGGAAACAAGATGTTGAGTTCTATATAACCAAACCGGCAAATGGAAAGCCTGTTACATTTGGAAATGGTACACAGATATCCTTTTTGACCGAGTCAAAAGAACAAGTTGATAAGTTTCACAAAACTGCTTTAGGACTTGGAGCACAAAATGAAGGGGATCCAGGTTTTAGACCAAGCGACAGTAATGTTTATTATGCATACATCAGAGACCCAGATGGTAACAAAATTTGCTCATATACAAGTGTAAATGTCTAGGGCTACCAGGTTTAAATTATATCGAGCATTGCTTATAGTTGCTATTGTTTTAATAGTACCAGTCATCTTTATTGTAGGAATTACTCTGCCCTATTTATTTAATACAATAAAAATAACTTTTCCTGATATTGTCATTGATAGAGATGTTGAAAGCTATATTGCTGAAAAAGAACTGGTTTTTGAGAATACTGATCCCCGAGCAAAGAAAAAAATCATATGGCATGATGATGCGAAAATTAAAACTGAATATTCAATTGTTTATCTTCATGGAAGTTTTGCGACGGGGCGTCAACAAGAAGAAGTTTTGGTAAAGATTGCCAAAAAATTAAAGGCTAATTTATTTATATCAAGACTAGCTGGCCATGGCTCTGGTTTTGAATCTACAAAATCTCTGGAGGCCAAAAATTTTCTCGAAGATGCAGCCGAAGCCGTTGCAGTAGGCAATAAAATCGGAAACAAAGTTATATTAATGGGTTTTTCAGCTGGAGGTTCATTTGCATTAATGGCTGCAAAAGATCAGAATTTAAGTGAAAAAATTGATCATCTGGTACTTGTGGCGCCATGGACTCCCAAGCTATCTCCTCCTTATTTCTTAGCGGCCACTGGGTTATTTTTTAAAAGCCAATACAAGTTTAATTTTCCTAGAATGTTTAACTTGCCAAATGAAGAATGGGATCCTTTTTGGGTTAATGAATTTCACAGAGAACTTCCAAGACAGCTTTGGGTGGCGGCATTTTCCGGAAGGAAACTTGAATTTCAAGAGACTAAGATTCCACTTTTAGTATTTTATGAAGAAAAAGATAAAGTAGTAAACGCTGAAGGAGTTAAAAAAATATTTGAACAATGGAAAGGACCTAAGAAAATAATTAATAACGATACTAATTTAGGAGGCTTTAATTATCATGATATTATTGGAATTCTAAACTCCCCACAAGATGATTTCTTTGTTGAGGAAATCAACAACTGGATAGAAGTTAACTCTTAAATAAACTTTTATTATTTTCTCTTAATTTATTTTTTTGAACTTTGCCCATAGAATTTCTAGGTAAATTCGACATGAATATTATTTTTTTTGGCTGTTTATATTTAGCAATTTTATCTTTTGTATAATCCAATATTTGACCACCGTCATTTTTATCATCAGTTGTCACTACTGCCGCAACAACTGCTTCGCCAAAATCATCATGTTGAACTCCAAAAACTGCTGACTCTGTAATATTTGGCAACTCGTTTATCACGTCTTCTATTTCCTTAGGATAAACATTTAGTCCACCGCTTATAATCATATCTTTATCTCTACCAACAATAGTAAAGTAGCCATTTTCATCTTTTTTTGCGAGATCACCTGTTATGAAGAAGCCATCACCTTTAAATGATTCTTTGGTCTTTTCTTCCATTCCCCAGTACCCCTTGAAAATATTTTCGCCCTTAAGTTCAATGGTTCCTATTTGACCCTCCTCTACTTCCTTACCTTCTTCATTGACTATTCTTATTTCAACGCCTGGAAGAGGTATGCCCACTGTTCCTGCTTTTCGTAATCCGTCATATGGATTTGAAATATTCATATTTGTTTCTGTCATGCCATATCTTTCAAGAATTTTTTTACCAGTTCTTTTTTCAAATTCAATGTGAGTTTCTGACAGTAAAGGTGCTGAACCAGAAATAAATAGTCTCATGTGTTTTGCTGACTCATTATTTAATTTTTCATTTGCCAACAATCTTGTATAAAAAGTTGGCACACCCATCATGGATGTGGCTCTTTTCATCCAAAGCAAGGCTTTTTCAGCATCAAATTTTTCCAAGAAAATCATTGATCCTCCGACAATTGCGAGAAGATTACATGCAACAAAAAGACCGTGCGTATGGTAAATAGGTAGCATATGTAAAAGCACATCATTTTCTGTAAATTTCCAAAAATTTCTTAAAACTTCAGAATTTGAAACCAAATTTCTATGCGATAGCATCGCTCCTTTTGATTTTCCAGTAGTGCCGGATGTATATAAAATGGCAGCTAAGTCATTTTCGTTTCTTTTAATAGATTGAAATTTTTTTGGATAGTTTTTTATCTGCTCAATCAATGAGCCAGTTTCATTTAAATTTAATGATAAAATTGAAACCGAAGAATAGCTTAATAAGTTTTTTACTTCATTTTGAATTTTGTAATCGACAATTATCACCTTAGGTTTGGCGTCATTGAAGAAATATTCGAGTTCACTTAGGGTATAGCCAGTATTGAGTGGCAGATAAACACCTCCAGCTTTAATGGTTGCTACGTATGTAGCAAGTTGAATTACATTCTTTTCTGCCTGTATGGCCACGCGGTCACCTGGTAATAAATTTATATCTATTAAGTAATTAGAAATTTGATTTACAATTTCATTGAATTCTAAGTAACTTATCTCTTTAGTTTCATTGATCAAAAAAATATTTGGACTCGTTTCGTTAGATTTGAATATTTCATCAAATAGATAGTTTGATTCAGTCATTACTCTTTTCATCCAATGAATAAATGCTCAACCGAGATAAAATATCTTCGTGAATAACTATACCAAGTCCAGCTGATTTATTTATATGTGCTTTATTATCTACAATATCAAAAGGTAACTCACAAAATTTCTTTGAAAAGTTTATATAATCTGGAAATATTTCAGCCTTTTCTGAATTAGAAATACTTGAGCAAACATGAAGCATCGCAGATGCTGAAACGGACATTGAATTCCAGCAATGTGGAGAAATAGAGATGCCATTATTTGATGCTTCATTTGATATCGTGATAATATCAACGAGTCCGCCCATACCTGAAATATCAGGATTAAATATATCTACTGCATTTCTGTGTATTAATTCTCTGAAATGGACCAAGCCTGATTGCTTTTCACCAGTTACAACTTTCATATTAAAAGCATTTTTGATCTCAGTAAGTAAGCTTATATTCTCACCATCAACAGGCTCTTCTATCCAGTAAGGATTAAATGACGATACTTCTTTTAAAAAAGATTTTGTCTTATCTAAATCTTTGGGCACAGCTAAATCAAGCATTAGCGGTAATTCATCTCCTACTATTTCTCTAACTTTTTCAACAAACTGAATTGAAATTGATACGTTATCTAGCATTGGATATATCTTGATCCCCCCATATTTCTTTCCATAAAATTTTTCTATTTGTCTCAAATAGTCATTTGTGTCTTTTTTTAAATCGCTCCAACACGTAGCATAAATGGGAACATTTAGTTTAGGACTTTTTGTTAGTAAAGAATTTAAAGGAAGATTTTTTAACTTCCCTGATATGTCCCATAATGCAATTTCAATGGCACTTGTAGCAGAGCTGAAATCTAAACCTCTGTGACCATCACTTAACAATGAAATTTTATTATAAAAAGACTTTATTGATAGATTTGGAATATTCGAAATTTCTCTAAATAGCTCTTTTATAATAATCGCAATACCCTTTTCTCTAAGATTAATAGAGAATGCTTCTCCCCAACCTTCAATTCCATCTTCAGTAGTTATTTTTATGATGATAAATTTTTTTGTATTTGACCATTGATCATCAGACAGATGATTATCAGTTATCCAAATCTTTAACCTTGAGAGTTTACCAATGCTTATATCTTGATTATTCATTATCAGTATTAATATTAGATGGAATATAATTTAATTTGATCTTTAACATATATAAAAAAAACCTTATGTTAAGGTATGATTTCAAAGTTAATACTAGGCGCAGGTTGTTTTTGGGGAGTAGAAGTTCTTTTTGAAGAAATGTCTGGCGTTAAAAAAGTAATTTCAGGGTATGCCGGCGGACATACAGAAAACCCTACATACGAAGAGGTCTGTACAGGTAAGTCAGGACACATTGAAGTTGTTGAGATTGAGTATGATAATAGTGAAGTAAAGTTTGAGGAATTGTTAGACAAGTTTTTCTTTATTCATGATCCAACTCAGATGAATCGTCAAGGTCCAGACATTGGTGAACAATACAAATCAGTTATTTTTTGTAATTCTGATGAAGAAAGAAGAATATCGGAAAGCAAAATTGATGAGATTAATAACTCAGGCGAACATCAAAACGAAGTAGTTACAGAATTAAGAGAGAATGCTAAATTTTGGCCTGCTGAAGAATACCACCAAGACTTCATAGAAAAAAATGGTAAAGTTTGCTATCACCAACTTTACGTACAACACAAATCCTAAATTGTATTATTATTAATGCTCAGCACGTTGATTTGTGCTGAGCAATTAATATAAACTAGCCCTTTACAACTTCTCTTGTATTTGCGTTGAAAGACTCAGTAAACGGAACATCAACTGTTACGGCGTCCACTGGTACTCCTGGCTCATCAGCATATATATCAGGTAAATGAACCTTAAATTTTTTACCTAGTTCCCATTTTGGAAAACCATTTGGATTAAGAGTTCCATCAAAAGGTATATAACCCATAGCTATATTTTTTCCTTTTTCAGGATGATACCAAGGTGAAGTAATAAAGCCACATGGGTCTCCACCGTCACCAGGAGACACAAGCCAAAAATCAGGCGCATACTCATCAATTGGTTTGCCACCAATCTCAAATCCCACCAATTGTAACTTGTATGGCTTATGACCATCTTTCAAGTCAGCCTTCATCTTTTCAAGCGCTTGCTTACCGATATAATCACCTTTTTTCTCCCACTCACCTTTTCCAGATAAAGAAACCTGATAACCAAGATTACATTGAAAAGGATTGTGCTCATGATCTAAGTCCTGACCCCAGGATAAAATACCTGCTTGTATTCTTCTGTGGTGAGCAGGTGCTATAACCATTAGGTTATGTTTCTTGCCTGCTACTAAAACAGCATCCCACATATCGTCGGCATAGAGCGTCGCATTTCGTAAATAAATTTCATAACCGGACTCGCCTGAGAAACCAGTTTGAGAAATCACGCAACTTCTTCCACCAACTGTAACTTCTGCTAAACCATAGAAAGGAATATTATCAAGATCAACCTGATCACCCACTAGGTCTTTCATCAAGGCAATGGCTTTTGGTCCTTGAATTTGAACAGGGCACGCATCAATTTCATCAATTTCCACATCAAATCTTTTATCAGCGTTTACGCCTTGCAAATAAAGTCCAATATCTGAGTCTGACAAACTAAACCAAAACTCATCTTTTGAGATTCTTAAGAGAATAGGATCATTTAAGACTCCGCCTTTATAGTTACATAATATTACGTACCTAGCTCGTAATGGTGATATCTTTGTAGCATCCCTTGTAATTACATAGTCTGTAAATTTTTCAGCATCTGGACCAATAACCCGTATTTGTCTCTCAACCGCGACATTCCACATAGTCACATGATTTTTTATTGCTTCATATTCAACCATTGCTCCACCATCTTCAGGCTTTACATAACCTCTGGGATGATAAATACGGTTATAAACTGTTGCTCTCCAGCATCCTGCCTCCATCGACTTATGCCAATATGGTGACTTTCTCACTCGAGTTGAAATCAACATTTCAACTTTTGTTGGTCCACTTTGGCGTAAATTGTAAGGAACATGTCTGTCGCTTTGATCAACAGTAGTGTTATGTTCTATTTTTTTAGACATAGTAGTTCTCCTTTTCTAACCATTCGTTTGCTTTTTTTATTCCACCAAACGCATAAATGTGAAAATGTTCAACGTTCTCTTTTAATTCTTGAATTACATCATCAGGTGTCTGAACAGTCAATAAATCAAAAATTTTAGATGCATTTTTTTTTGCGAAATTAAGCGTATTTTTTAATCCAACAAATCCAGCGAATTTTACTAGTGTCTTCATAGAAGCCGGACCTGCAACGCCTACATGAACAGGAAGTGGTGCTCCAGAAATAAAAGACGATAATGCGTCTGTATCTTGTGTCCACTGTGTTACAATATAGTCAGCAAATGGGGCCTTTGATTTCATTGCTTCTTCAATAGCTGCATCGCTCATATTTGGAGATCCCTCAGGATGACCAGCAATACCTATTTTCATTCCATCAAACAATCCAGTTTCTATAAGTTGTAGTGAACAATGATATTTTCCTAAAATATCTCGATCGCCACCAATTATTAAAACTTGTTTAACTCCAGCCTCTTTAACTTGCTCTATATATGATTTTAACATATCTGAGTCAGTAATTGAACGAGCTGGAAAGTGAGGAATGGGATTATAACCTGCACTAGCTAACGCTTTGGTTTGTTCAATGACGTCAAGATAATTTGTGCCAGGCAAAAATGTAATATAAATGTCATTGAGTTTAGGCAAATCAGACAGATTTGTTCTTGTAGTAACTTCCAATGAAAAATTTACATTTCCCATAATGCTGTAAATGAGTGTACCGCTTAAGCCACGCGAATTTTCAATTGCACTGCTTGGCTTAATTTTGCAGCGCTATTTGAGTCTCCTAAAACAAAATTTAAGTAAAAATTTGTTCTATAGCAATACATTTTTGTAGACTCCTATCTGTAAAGTTCTTAAGTTGTCTAGGTTTTTAATATTAGTATTATTTATGGCTGTACTCTCAGATATTGAAATTGCTAGAGAAAATAGCATGGCTCCTATTGAAGAAATTGCTTCAAAATTAGACTTAAAAGATCAAAATCTCCAAAAATTTGGGCACCACATTGCTAAAATTGATACTCAACATATAGAAAGTAATAACAAGAACGGAAAACTCATTTTAGTGACGGCCATTTCACCTACCCCAGCGGGTGAAGGAAAGACTACTACATCAGTCGGTCTTAATGATGGCTTAAGTAAAATTGGAAAACAGTCATTGGTATGCTTGAGAGAACCTAGTTTAGGACCTTGCTTTGGTGTCAAAGGGGGTGCTGCAGGAGGCGGTTACGCCCAAGTAGTACCAATGGATAAAATTAATTTACATTTCACGGGTGATTTCCATGCGATCACATCAGCACATAACCTCCTTGCATCGATGATTGATAACCATATTTATTGGGGAAACGATTTAGGAATTGATACAAGAAGAGTGGTTTGGGGACGTGTTGTAGATTTAAATGATCGTGCTTTAAGAAACATTAATGTTAATTTAGGCGGTATAGCCAACGGATACCCACGTGAGGATAAATTCGATATTACTGTTGCATCTGAAGTGATGGCAATTTTTTGTTTATCTACAAGTTTAGACGATTTACAAAATAGACTTGGGAATATCATTGTTGGTTATACAAGGGAGAAGAAAGAAATTACGGCGCGAGACTTAAATGCAGACGGCGCGATGACTACTTTGCTAAAAGATGCCTTCTTACCTAATCTTGTTCAAACACTGGAGAAAAATCCTGCTATCATTCATGGGGGTCCTTTTGCAAATATTGCCCATGGATGCAATTCTTTAGTTGCTACTCAAACTGCTCTTAAATTAAGTGATTATGTTGTAACAGAAGCAGGCTTTGGTGCAGATCTTGGAGCAGAAAAATTTTTAGACATAAAGTGCCGTAAAGGAAAATTAAATCCTTCAGCAATAGTAATAGTTGCAACAGTTCGAGCGTTAAAAATGCATGGCGGTATGGATAAAAAAGAATTAAAAAATGAAAATGTTGAAGCTGTAAAAAAAGGGTTATCAAATTTAAAGCAGCACATTGCAAATATGCAAATGTATGGGGCGCCTGTTACAGTTGCTATTAATCATTTCATATCTGACAGTAAAAAAGAATTGTCAGCAATCAGCGATTGTTGTGACTCATTAAATGTAAAATCATTTAATTGCACACATTGGAGCAATGGTGGTGCAGGCACAGAGGACCTAGCAAAGTACATAGTAGAAATTACTGAGCAAAATGCTCCAAAGATAAAGCACCTGTATCCGGACGAAATGAAATTATGGGATAAGATGAAAAAAATTGCACAAGAAATATATGGAGCGAGCGATATTATTGCTGACCAAAAAATAAGAATGCAGTTTGACGACTTGGAGGAAAAATATGGCCATTACCCAATATGTGTAGCTAAAACTCAATACAGCTTCTCAACTGATCCAACTCTAAGAGGCGCTCCAAAAGACCATGTAGTTCCTATCAGAGAAGTTAGACTAGCAGCGGGTGCAGAATTTCTTGTAGTTGTATGCGATAAGATTATGACTATGCCAGGTCTGCCTAGAGTTCCAGCTGCAAATGCTATACACTTAAATAAAAATGGCGACATAGAGGGATTGTTTTAATGGCTCACATGTATGATACAAATTTAGACAAAAACGATGCAAATTTTACACCGTTATCTCCTTTAAGTTTTCTCATACGAGCAGCGGAAGTTTATCCAAACAGAACTTCGATTATACATGGCAAAAAACAATTTACATGGTCAGATACATATAAAAGAAGCAAACAACTTGCGAGCGCACTCTCTAAAAGAGGTATAGGAAAGGGAGATACTGTTGCGGTTCTTTGTTTTAATACTCCTGAAATATATGAGACACATTTTGGTGTTCCGATGATAGGCGCTGTATTAAATACGATAAACATCAGATTAGATGTAGATACAATTAGCTATATTCTTGAGCACGGTGAAGCAAAAGCATTGATTACTGACAATGAGCTTTCACCGACGATAAAACAAGTGCTCAATAAGATAAAAAATAAAATTCTTGTAATAGATATTGATGATGAGCTAGCAAATCATCCTGAGGGAGCTGGAGAGAATCTTGGAGAAATTAATTATGAGGATTTTCTTTTAACAGGTGACAGTGATCTCGAATGGAGTTTGCCAGATGATGAATGGCAATCATTAGCACTCAACTATACGTCAGGCACCACTGGATTACCAAAAGGGGTTGTTTATCATCACAGAGGCTCATACTTGATGGCACTTGGATCTGTTACTGCTTTTAGTATGCCAATGCATCCTACTTATATGTGGGTTGTTCCAATGTTTCATTGTAATGGTTGGGGTAATCCCTACACGCTTACAGCCCTAGCAGGCACGAGTGTATGCCTTAGATATGTTTCAGCTAAAAATATGTTTGATGCTATTGCAGATCATAAAGTAACACATTTTGGTGGCGCACCAATTGTTCTAAATTTTCTAGCACAAGCAACAGCTGAGGAAAAAAGAGAATACTCTCAACAAGTATATGTAGTCACAGCAGGAGCTCCTCCACCCGCAGCCACATTAGAAGCAGTTCAAAAAATGGGTTTTGACGTTACTCATGTTTATGGACTGACTGAAACATACGGACATATTTCATTATGCGCATGGCAGGATGAATGGAATGAGCTATCAGTTGAAGAACAGTCAAAGCTTAGATCAAGGCAGGGCGTAAAGTTTCCGATGATGGATGGTCTAGCAATTATGAACCCTGAGACTATGGAGCACGTTAAGAATGACGGTGAAGAAATAGGTGAGATCATGATACGCGGCAACTGTGTAATGAAGGGATATTTAAAAAATAAGGAAGAAACAGATAAAGCTATGGCAGGAGGCTGGTTTCACTCAGGTGATCTGGCTGTAATGCATCCTAATGGTTACATTCAAATAAAAGATAGAAGTAAAGATATAATTATCTCTGGTGGTGAAAATGTCTCATCAGTTGAAATAGAAAATACACTTTATAAACATCCATCTGTATTATTTGCTGCAGTGGTTGCAAAACCAGATGAAAAATGGGGTGAAACACCATGTGCTTTTATCGAATTAAAAGATCAAAATGATAGCGTGAGTGAAGGTGATATTATTTCGTTTTGTAAAGAAACTCTTGCTGGCTTTAAGTGTCCTAAAAAAGTTGTTTTTACTGAACTACCAAAAACTTCAACGGGTAAGATATTAAAATACGAACTGAGAGAAATGGCTAAAGCTGCCGACGCTTAAGAAAAATGAATAGAATCATCGTTTAGTCGGCCAAATTTAATACCAAAGAAATCTTTAAAATAATTTTGTGTATTGATCCATGGTGACCTGCTGCCTTGTTGAGGGAATAAATGAATAGCTCGATGTATATATCCTGAGGAAAACTCAGTCGCGAGCCAATCTTTTTCAGCTTTCACATCCACTGGAACCCTTGGTACACAATGACTGTAGTTATTCTGATCAAGATAATTAATTAATCTACAAGCATATTCACAGGTTAAATCTGCTTTCAAGGTCCACGATGCATTAATATAACCAAAAGAATTTACGAAATTTGGAATGCCACTGAACATCATACTTTTATAAGTCATTGTTTCAGAAGGCTTGACTAATTTGCCGTCGACATGAACTTGGACACCACCAAAAGATTGTAAGTTTAAGCCTGTAGCAGTTACGACAACATCAGCTTCAATATTTTGCCCTGATTTTAGCTTTATTCCCTTGCTAGTAAACTTATCGATATGATCTGTAACGACTGACGCTCTATTGTCTCTTATGGACTCAAACAAATCGCCATTTGGAATAAGACACATTCTCTGTTCCCATGGATAATATTGCGGAGTAAAATGTTTTGAAATATCGTGATTAGGCAATAATTCTTTAACTCCATCTATGAGCTTTCGTTTTACATATTTTGGATATGATCTACAAATTCTGTAGAGAAGCTGCTGAAAGAATACATTTCGTAACCTAACAAGAGTGTAAGACATTTTTTGTGGTAAAACTTTTTTTAAAAAATTTGCAAATCTATCTTCATCTGGACTTGGAAAATAATATGTTGGTGAGCGTTGTAACATCGTTACGTGTTTAGCTTTTTTTGATAGTTCGGGAACTATAGTTGCTGCTGTTGCACCACTACCAATAACAACCATTTTCTTATCTGTGTAGTCAAAATCTTCAGGCCACTTCTGAGGATGTATTAATTTACCTTCGTACTTGTCTAGGTCATCAAATTCAGGTGTGTATCCTTCATCATAATTATAGTATCCTGTCCCCATGAATAGAAAATTTGCTGTTAATAATATTTCTTGCTCATGATGAGCAGCTCTTACTTCCCAATTTCGCTCTGCTGAATTCCAGTTTGCACTTAAGACTTTGTGACTAAATTTTATTTTTTCACGCAAATTATTTTCTTCAACTGTTTCTTCTAAATAACTTAAGATGGAAGGTCCGTTTGCAATTGTTTTTTGCTCTTTCCATGGCTTAAATGCATACCCGAGTGTGAACATATCGGAGTCTGATCTTATTCCTGGATATTTAAATAAGTCCCATGTACCGCCTATATTCTCTCTCCCTTCAATAATACAAAAGGATTTATTAGGACAATTTTTTTTTAAGTAATATCCAGCTCCTATACCCGAGATTCCAGCGCCAATTACAATTACATTAAAATGATTGCTATTTTCCATTGATATTAATTCTTAATCGATATTTCCACTGCATCATATATATTATTTCTATACTCTAATTTCGAGCTAAAATTTTGAGACAGATATTTCCCGGATTCTCTCACATGGTCGAAATATTCAGCCATTTCATCTTTAAAAATCCCAACATTATCAGCAAATACTACAGAATTTTTGACAATTATGCCCTTTGATTCCAAAAGTTTTAAATCCGAAAGATACTTTTTCTTCGCATGGTCAATAAATACAAAATCAGCATTGAAATTTAATTTTGGTATTATTTCCTCAGCACTTCCGTGCATCAAGTTTACTTTATTATCAAGTCCAGCAAAATTAATTAGTTCTTTCGCTATTTCTATAGAGTGAATGTCTGAGTCAATCGAAGTTAATTGACTTTTTTCTCCAATAGTTGATGAGATTAATACTGCTGAATATCCAATAAAAGTTCCTAACTCTATTACATTATTTGGTTTTGACTTTAAAAGATGATTTTTTAAAATATCTCCTTTTTCTGGACCGACATTCATTAAGAATTGACCACTCTCTAACACAAAATTATCTATTGTTTGTAGTATAGATTTCGGATTGTTTCTTTCAGCATTTGAAAAAACATAATCCAAAGTTTGTCGCATCAACATAACTTATTTTAGTGGACTAGCGGCGCCCCAGTAATGATAGCTTAAAAATTTAATTCCAGGAACATACATGCTGTCTATTTTATCTATTTTAAAATTAGCTTTCGTTATTTCATTTGGAATATCTACATCAAGATGACAACCGCCCGCTATCCTTTTTTGAAACCTGTTCATTCTTTTTTGCCATTTCAAAACATTTGAGTCTGGAGATTTGCCATGTTCAGAGAATAGAAATTTAGCGTTTGGTTTCATAACTCTGTTTATTTCAGACATAGCACTGCCTAAGCCAGGAATGGAACACATTGTGTAAGTGCTAATCACTGTATCAAATGAGTTATTATCGAAAGGCAACTCCTCAGCCTTAAGTTGTTGGATATTCAAATCTATATTGTTTAATTCTGCATTTTGTTTTGCTTTTTTCAACAATACGCCATCTGGCTCAACAGCAAACACCTCAGATACATTTGCTTTATTGTAATAATTAAAATTTAATCCTGAACCAATACCTATTTCTAATATTCTACCAGACGCAAAGGGTATTACTTTTTCTCTTTGTTTTCTGAATGGTTTCATTTGCATCGCATAATTAATGAGATGCGGACAAATATATTTATCGTATAGTTTTTGCAGCAATTATTTTACACCTAATTTTTTTTGAATATCGCTTGATGAAGTTGTGTATCGAAAAGTTAGCGTTTCATCTGGTCTAGCGCGTATAAATGCTTTCTGTGCTGCTAGGGCGGCTTCATGAAAGCCTGATAGAATTAACTTTAGTTTACCTGGGTAATAAGAAATATCTCCCATTGCAAATACACCTGATAAATTCGTTTCAAAATTTTCCGTATTTACCTCAATTTGTTTTTCATTCAAATTTAGGTCCCAATCATTAATGGGTCCTAGTTCCATTTTAAGTCCATAGAAAATTAAGATTTCGTCACAATCTATAATTTTTTCATTTCCGTCATTATCTTTTATGATTGCTTTTTCAACTCTATCACTGCCCTTAACATCACTAATCTGATTTTTTGTGATCAAGTCAACTTGACCTTCTTTAACAAGTTGTTTCATTAAATTAACCGTGTGATTAGCTGCTTTAAACTCATCACGTCTATGAACTAATGTTACATGAGAAGCAATTTTTGAAAGTTCAACAGTCCAGTCAAGCGCGCTATCACCTCCACCAAAAATTATAATCTTTTTATCTTTATAAAAGTTTTTATCACGTATCGAATATTGAATACCTTTATTTTCATATTTAGATACATTTTCAATTGGTGGTTTTCGTGGCTCGAATGAGCCAACACCACCAGCTATAAATATATTAGGAGTTTCAAAAACTTTATTGCCCGTAGTTTTAAGTTTCCATAAGTCGCCAGTATTTATTATTTCATCAATTCTTTCATTAAGGTGAAACGGCGTATTAAATGGCTTGATTTGTTTTTGTAAATTTTCGATTAATGATAATCCAGTACACTCTGGAAGCGCAGGTATATCGTAAATTGGTTTGTCTGGATATAACTCAGCACATTGTCCTCCAATTTTGTCAAGATTATCTACAACGTGACTATCAAGTCCTAATATACCCAACTCAAATACTGCAAACAGACCCACAGGGCCTGCTCCAATTATTAGACAATCTGTCTTGATAGTTTCAGACATATATTTATTCCTTGTTATATGATAATAAATAATATTACTTATTGATTATACAATGATTTTATTGCGCAGATACCTATTATATTTAATTGCAGTAATATTGATTGCTGTAGCCTTTACTTATGCCTCCGCCAAGCTTTACGAAGAATTTGCATTTATCAAGAACGACAATTGGCAAATTTTGCCATCTCCAGGCGATAAAAATAGAGATATTTACACAAGGGCCGCAGTCGCAATGAGAGGAACATTTGCTTTGGCAAAGCCTGAAGCTGCATATTTCCATGCATTTAATGACATTGAAGAACTAGAATTACAAGGCAACTGCAATTATCATTTATTCGGAAATGATATTGAGTCTAGATGGTGGAGTATCACCGTCTACAATGAGGACGGTTATTTAGTTGAAAATAATGAAAAAATATATGCTTTAAATAGTGAAACTATTGATTTTAATATCGATGGTGGGTTCGATATTTTTTTAACTAATGACAATAATTTTATTTCAAAAGTAGCTGAAAAAAATTGGATGAGAACACCTAGTGATGAGAGTTTTTCCGTCGCGTTAAGAATTTATTTACCGGGTGAAGAATATTTCTCAAAATTGAAGAGAGTGGATTTGCCAGTTATTGAAAAATTGGAGTGTGGTGATGAGTAATTTAGTTAAAAAATTATTTGCATTTGTATTCATTGGGTTCTCACTTCATCTAGTGATAATTTACTACACACCTAGTTTAATGATGAAGTTTATCGGTAGAAATTGGGAAGAGCAAAATATGATTAATAATTCATTTGCTCGCGATTTACCTGACTCAGAATTTACTGAAGTTATAAGACCAAGCGCTGACATACTTTATGGTGGTTGTGCTTATGATGTTACTTACTTTCCATTGGTTATAGAAACTGAAGTACCTGAGTCTTACTGGTCTATATCATTCTTTTCAGAAAACACTGACAACTTTTCTACAATAAATGAAAATGTGCACAACTTTGGTAAGCTTAAAATTTATTTGTTTGGACCAAATTCTATGCTAACAAAGGTAAATGATGGGTTTATTGTTGTTTCCCCGTCCAATAAAGGCCTTATGTTAATGAGACAATTTATAGGAAATGGTTCTAAACTTGATAAATTAAATGAGATACAAAATAGTTTAGACTGTAAACTTGAGGGCTCTTAAAACTGCTTCTCAGGCATATTAACAACTAAACCGTCTAGCTCATCAGAGACAGTAATTTGACAACTTAATCTGCTGTTATCTTTAACTTCGAAAGCAAAATCTAGCATATCTTCCTCAGAGTCCTCTTTCGGAGGCAGTTTTTCTATCCATTCTTTTGCTACATATACATGACAAGTAGCACATGCACATGCACCGCCACAATCTGCATCAATACCAGGTATTTTATTCTTGATCGCACCCTCCATGACAGTCAGCCCACTACTAACATCAATTTCGTGTTCCGCGCCGCTAAATTCGATATATTTGATCTTTGCCATTGAGATTTTTTTAAGAATATTTAAAAATGCATTGCTTAAGGGGATCAAATACATCAAAAAAGCGCCAAAGCAAGAATTTTCTCACTTTAGCGCTTTTTCTGGGGCCGGTCGAACCCCGAAACGCATGAACGTCTCATTGCGAACGGTAATTCTAGGAAGGTATTTTTTTTGAAACAAGGGGTTATTTATGCAAAAAAGTTATCCACACGAATTAAGCTCACTTATCCCCACTCAAACATTAACTTATTAACATGATATCAAAACCGTATTTATTATTCCTTGGGGACGCAAAAGATGATTTGGCAATAAAGACTGCCGCAGGAGTTAATTACTGGCGTCCAGATTGGTGTATCGGACAAATGAGCCTTCCAAATGCCAAATCTAGCTTAGGTTTACAGGAAATGAATATAGAAGAAGCTGTTAAGAATGGTGCCAAGACATTTGTTATTGGCGTGGTGAATGCCGGGGGCATTATGCCAGAAGAATGGAAATCCATTATAATTAATGCAATATCATCTGGAATGAATGTAGCCAGTGGAATGCATACAAAACTATCCTCGTTTAGTGAAATTGCAGAAGCGGCTGAAAGAAACAATGTTCAACTTCATGATTTACGGTTTAGTGATAAACAATTTCAGACAGGAAAAGGGGTAAAACGATCAGGCAAAAGACTCCTTACAGTTGGAACAGATTGTTCTGTGGGAAAGAAATATACAGCACTCGCAATTGAAAGTGCGATGCAGAGTAATCAAATAGATGCATCTTTCAAAGCAACTGGACAAACTGGAATATTAATAGCAGAAAGTGGCATTGCAATTGATGCTATTGTTTCTGATTTTATCTCAGGTGCAGTCGAATGGTTATCGCCTGACAATGATGATAATCACTGGGATATTATTGAAGGTCAGGGATCTCTATTTCATCCTTCATTCGCAGGAGTTTCACTTGGATTGCTTCATGGAAGCCAACCAGATGCATTTGTTGTATGTCATGAACCATCACGAACTAATATGAGGGGTGTGGATACACCTTTACCGAGCATCAGAGAGGTTATCGATCAGACAATACAAAATGGTAAACTTACTAATAAGCAAATACAATGCATTGGTATCGCACTTAATACTTCTAATTGTCAATCTGAGGCAAGTGATCATAAGAACAGAATATCTAAAGAATATGGCTTACCATGTTTAGACCCTTTACAAGACAGCCTTGATCCATTCATTCGGATTATTGAAAAAATTTGAAACATCAATGTCTAAAATTCAGATAAAGCATATATCTTGGGATTTAAATAAATCATTTAATATTTCTAGAGGCTCTAAAACTACAGCTGAAACAATTGAAGTAAAGATAGAAACTAATAATTTCTATGGTTATGGTGAGTGTGTTCCTTATAAAAGGTATGATGAAACTATTGATAGTGTAACTTCGGAAATTCACAATTTAAAACCTGACATTGAAGAAGGTAATATCAACTTAACTAATCTTGATCGTTTCTTAAAAAATGGGGCGGCAAGAAATGCAATTGACTGCGCAATGTGGGATCTCGAATGTAAAATGAAAAATACCTCGATTTGGAAATTAATGGGAGTAACAAAGCCAACTACATTACCTGGTAGCTATACCGTAATATTAGATGAGCCAGAAAAAATGATAGAGGACGTAAGTAATCATCAAGAATTTCCAACATTAAAATTAAAAGTTAATAAAAATAATCTTCACAAAATCTTAACAAAAACAAGAGAGCTTTCTCCAAATAAAGTAATAATCGTTGATGCTAACGAGGCATTCAATATTGATGACTTAAAATCAAACGCTGATTTATTTGTAAAAACAAAGATTGATTTAATAGAACAACCACTGTTATCTGAAAATGACAATGAATTAAAGGGATTAAATTTTCCTGTTTCTATATGTGCAGATGAGTCATTTCATGACAGTTCTGATTTGGCAAAAATAGCTCATAAATATAATACGATAAATATTAAACTCGACAAAACTGGCGGCCTTTCAGAAGCAGTAAAAATAGTCAAAGAAGCAAAAAAGTTAGATCTAAATATCATGCTTGGATGCATGGTCTCCAGTTCCTTATCAATGTTGCCGTTATTACCGCTATATGAACACGCAGATTTTATAGATCTCGATGGACCTTGCTTTATAGCTAATGATAGAAAAAATGGGCTTATTTATGAAAACGGTATGATGCTAGTAAAGGAAGATCTTTGTTGGGGTTAAATTATTTTTCTGCTTTTGGTGTAAAGATTTTCTTACCATTGTAAGTGCCAGTTGTCATATCAACATGATGAGAAAGTCTCATTTCACCAGACTCTTTATCTTCAATAAAATTTTTTCCCTTTAAACGTAAATGAGATCTTCTCATACCTCTTTTAGAATTCGATATCTTACTCTTTGGGACAGCCATTTTATTTTCCTTTATAATTTAGTTGGATTTGGTTCATCTCCGTAAACTTCATCAGGATCAAAAACTTTTTCTTCTGTGGTGAACCTTAATCCAGTCTTATTTGCAGTATCTTCTAAGTCAATTTCGCGGTAAAAACAAGACTTATAACCAACATGACAACTAGCGCCATTTTTTCCTATATCAACCTTCAAACAAAGGGCATCTTGATCATCATCAATTAGGATTTCCTTTACTTTTTGAATATATCCACTTTTAGCTCCTTTATGCCATAATGCATTTCGACTTCTGCTAAAGTAGAAAGCTTCTTTTGTTCTAATAGTTTTTTCAAGTGCCTCTTCATTCATAAAACCTGTCATTAAAATTTCATTAGTTCTATAGTCAACTGTTGTAACAACTATCAAACCATTATCATCGAATTTAGGGGCTAGTTCATTGCTCTCTTCAACTTGTTGTACTGATTGTCTTTTCTTAAACATAATCTATACTTGTCAAATAATTTAGGGTGGGTTTAACTTAAAAAATTAAATAATTCAATTAATTAAATATAAATATGACAAACAATAAAGATCCTATAAAACCTGTCAGAGCCCAAGGCGCTAGGACATCGTTTTTCCCTCCTTATGCCCTAATGATTGGGTTGATAGCATCAAGCCTCCTTGACAGTTTTTTTATACATTTGCCTCTCTTTAAAGGAAGTATGATAGTTTTAATCATCGGATTAATTATTGCTGTTTCCTCTTTTTTAATGGCTATTTACACCTTAAAAATATTTTCTGACAATGAAGAAAACCCTCACCCAAAATCAGTTCAAAACCAATTGTTTGTTGGTGGAACATTCAAATATTCAAGAAATCCAATTTACTTAGCAATGGTAATAATTCTATTAAGTTGCGGACTTGCATTCAACTCGTGGTGGTATGTAATTAGTGCAGCTATATCAATACCACTATTGACTTATGGAGTAATAATTCCAGAGGAAAAATATCTTGAAAAAGAATTCGGAAATGTTTACTTAGACTACAAGAAGTCCGTCAGAAGATGGCTTTGAAATAACTTCATAAATTTTAAATATGTATAGCTTGCTTAAGGGAACGTGGGCCTTATTTTTTGGTGTTGCAATGATAATGCTTGCTAATGGACTTCAGGGTAGCTTGATTGGAGTCAGAGCATCAATCGAAGGGTACTCCGCTGCATCAGCAGGCATAATACTTACTGGATATTATGCTGGATTCTTATCTGGAGCCCTCTTGATACCCCGTCGCATAAAAAGTGTTGGACATGTAAGAATGTTTGCAGCTCTTGCATCAATTGCTTCTATCTCAATTCTCTTGCATTCAATTCATGTAAGTTTCTTTGGATGGTTTTTAATGCGTTTTATATCTGGAATGTGTTTTGTAGGCATGTACACCGTTGCAGAAAGTTGGATCAATGACCTTTCGGAAAATAATAATAGAGGTAAAGCCTTATCTATTTATATGATGGTTAGTATGGGTGGAAGTGCAGTAGGTCAGTTATTTCTGAATTTAGCAAATCCAGAAACCGCATCTTTGTTTATGCTCGTTTCAATTCTAATTTCCATATCTCTAGTGCCAATATTAATTGTTGTAAGTAAACAGCCAGATTTCAGTGTTACTGAGTTTTTAAATGTCAGACAGCTTTATGAAGCATCGCCTCTTGGAGTAATTGCCGCTATGATGACGGGTCTGGCTCATGGAACTCTTTGGGGTATCGGAACCATATATGGTTTAAAAAGTGGGTTATCAATTGAGCAAGTATCAATTTTTATGTTTACATTTATTATTGGAGGAGCACTAAATCAGTATCTTATCGGCTATTTGTCAGATACCTATGATAGAAGAACAATTATCGTAATTGTTGCTTTTTTAGCAGGTGTCTTCTCTATTTTAGCTCTAATTTTTGGTAATACTTTTTCTGTTCTCGTAGCAATTACTTTCATATTTGGAGGTCTGACTGTGCCTCTTTATGCACTTTCGATTGCTCATACAAATGACTTTTTGTCAAAAAGAGAGATGGTTGCAGCAAGCTCAGGGCTTCAACTAGCAGGAGGCATCGGCCTTACAATTGGACCTATCTTGGGAGGGCTGGCAATCGATATAATTGGAGCTTCAGGTTTTTGGATATATTTATTCCTAATTCACACCAGCCTAGGTTTGTTTGGGATATACAGAATGACGATCAGAACTGCTGTTCCACTAGAGGATCAAGGAAGCACTGTGCTTGTAAGCAGTAGAGCTTCGCCTGTTTCTATGGAATTGTATCCAGACGCTGAAGAGGGTTAATTTAAATAGACTTCAACCAATTATTTATATTTTCACTTATTTCGTCAGGTGAGTCTTCTTGAACAAAATGGTTGCCTTTTACAGTCGCTTCGGATTGATTTTTAAATTTTCTGCAAAATTCAATTAGAGGCTTTGGCATTAAACGACCTGGATCTGCAATGATTAAAAGTTTTGGTATTTCTGTCTCCATCATGAAAGATAGATTTTTTTTAACTTCTTCATGAACGTGCTTCGGTTCTTTATCAATTGGTATTTGTCGTGGCCAGTCCAAAGTTGGTCTTCTATCCTCTCCAGGATTAAGAAACGGTTTTCTATAAACAGCCATAGTTTCTTCACTTAGAGGAGTAATTGGGTCTGTTCCCAACATTTTTTCAACAAAGAAATTTTCTTCTAAAACCTTTTTGTCACCTTTTTCGGACCTAAGCATCATAAATAAACTTTTGAGCGGTTCTTGCATTTCTTCAGATTTAATCGGCGCAATAACTGTTTCAAAATAACATATGCCTCTTACTTTATCTGAATTCTCTCTCGCCCATTTAATACTTAATGGTCCTCCCCAGTCTTGTCCTACAAGGGTAATTTTTTCATTTAAATTTAGACTTTTTATTAATTCAGATAGGTACTCAAAATGAGTATCAAATGTATAAGTCATATGACCAGGATTATCTAACTTATCAGAGTCACCCATACCAATCATATCTGCCGCAATACATCTGTAACCACTATTTAAGTTTTTAATAATATTTCTATACAAATAGGATGAGCTTGGGTTTCCGTGAAAGAAGATTATTGGATCGCCTGTGCCAACATCGACATATGCAATTTTTTTATTTTTATGAGTAAAAAATTTTTTTTCTGTCATTTTTTTATAAATGTACACCAATCTTCTGGTGATCTTCTATTAGTTTTATAATTGTTTAATGGCGAGGAAGCATCTCTGTATCCAATTGCCATGCCACAGAATAACATGAGATCAGAGTCAGCTTCAACAAATTCAGATACCATTTTCTGCCTAAGTGACCAAGATTCCTGTGCACAAGTATCAATTCCTTCTTCTTGAGCAAGTAGCATAAATGTCTGAAGGAACATTCCTAAATCTGACCACTGAGGTTGGTTCATCTGGCGGTCTACAAAACAGAATAATGCTGCTGGTGCACCAAAAAAAGTGAAATTTTTTAGCATTTGATCTACCCTTGCCTGCGAATCTGATCTTTCAATTCCAATAGAACCGTATAACTGTTCACCAACTTCAAACCGTGAAGTTCTATAAGGCTCTTTTAGTTTTGCAGGATAAATTGGGTACTCAGGCGTGTCTGTGCCCTTCCATTTATCCTGAAATTCAATAAAACGTTTCATCGAGTTCCCATTTATAATAAATATTCTCCATGGCTGTAAGTTGCCTCCCGATGGGGATCTAGATGACTTATAAATTAGGCTTTCTAGTATTTCATTCGATACCTGCTTTTTTGTAAAAGCTCTGACTGATTGGCGATTGTTTACGGCCTCTGAAACGGTTGTCATAATTTAATTTTTATTCTTTTTTTTTCATGAAGTTTTTTTTTATTTGCGACCTTTTTTGGTCTAAACTTATCTGTCCTTAACTGTCTTGCAATAGGATTGCTTTTTAATTTACTTTTTTTCTTTTTCATTCTTTACAGAAGCACGCTGCCTCCATCTACCATCAGGGTTTGTCCAGTAACGAATTTACTTTGATCACTTGCAAGATAAAGAACAGTTCCATATATATCATCAACTTCAAGTGTCTTTTGTAATATCTGCCCTTTAGAAATAACCTCAAAACCACGTTCTGCTTTTTCTCCTAAAAATTCCTTTGCCGACTCGGTTCTTACCATAGATGGCGCTACTGCATTCACACGAATGTTATCTTTTCCCATTTCTCTCGCCATAACCCGAGTTAGTCCAATCACGGCAGCTTTTGATGTAGCGTAATCTGCGGCGTAAGGCATGCCGAATTTAGCTGCTAGAGAAGCGATATTTATTATTGAGCCACTTTTGTTTTCTCTCATTATTGGAGATATTGCTCTGCAGCAATTCCAAAGTCCTTTGACATTAACATTCATCGCCTTGTCCCATTGATCTGGATCAATATCTTCAAATCGTGAGCTTTTTAATGCTCCATATAGTGCGGCGTTATTTACCAATACATCTATTTTAGAAAATTTATCAACAGCCTTAGCCATCATATTGTTGCATGAGTTTATATCTGTCACATCGAGATTTAGACTTAAAAATTTATCTGTAACTTCGCTCACCTTTTTCTCTGTCTCAGAACAATCAGATATATCTGCAAAAATAATATTCGCTTCTGCTTTCGCAAATTCAAGGGCATATTTCTGTCCCAAGCCTCTTGCGGCACCTGTAACAATAATTGTTTTATCTTTGATCATAAATATCTTCCAGCTCCTCCTTGCTCATTTCAAATAATATCTTCTTTACGATGTTATATGAAAAACCTGCTCTTGACAAAACTCCAAGCTCTCTCATTTTTATTTTTTCTGTAAGTTCATTTTTCCTATAAGGTCCTATAGATTTCTTTTTTGCTAACCTACAAGCGGCTATAAGATCAATATTTTTAACTGAATCTCTAGTGTTCTGTATTGCGTCAATAATTATATTATCTTTTACGTATAGTTCCCTAAGTTTGAATTCAATTTTTTTTAGTGACCAACCCTTATTTAGATAATTCTTGATTTTACTCTCAGAAAATAGCTGATCATTAAGAATTTTTTGTCTTTCTAATGAAAAAATTATTTCATTGATAATTTCTTCTGAGTTAATACTTAAATGGCTATCTTTAACTTTTCGTCTTAGATAATTTCTTAAGTTTTCTGAGCTTGATGCGTATCTTTGTAAGTACCATAAAGCTTTTGACTCAATTTCAGTATAATTAGATTTATTTTTCATTAACTATCTGAATAATTTTTTCTGCTGCCATTATACTTGGTGTGCTTTGAGATTTGAGTTTCGTAGTAGCTTCACTTGCATTAAATAGAACTTCTTGAAGGTAATCATTATCATCTAAAAATTTTTTTAAATAATACATAATATTATCTTTATTGCTTTTACTTTGTAGCAGTTCAGGAATGACAAATTTCCCTTGTATAATATTAATCAAATTACCCATTCTAGTTTTAATAAGAAATTGCAATATAAAATAGGTTACAGGATTGAATTTGTATGCTGTCACATAAGGTGTATTAAAATATGAAACTTCTAGAGCTGCAGTTCCTGAGGTCACAATGCCAAGTTTTGCATGATAGTAATAAGAGTATTTAATATGCTCATCTTGAATTATTTTTATTCTATTTTGCAAACCGAATTGACTTAAGATATCTTCTACATAAAAAGTCATCTCTTTTGTAAGTGGCATTACAAGCTCGTACTTATCACCTAATTTCATGGCCCTTATTACTTCTAAGTAAATTGGTAAAAGAGATACAACTTCCTTTTTTCTACTTCCCGGTAAAATTAAGAAAACTTCTCTGTCTCCCTCAGTAATATGATTCTTTTTAAAGTTTTCAATATTTATCTCTGTTATCGGATGACCTACAAAAGTTGTCGGCACTTCATATTTCTCAAATATTTTCTTCTCAAAGGGTAGAATTGTCAGCAAGTGATCTACTGATTTTTTTACTGTATGGACACGTCCAGGCCTCCATGCCCAAACGCTAGGAGCCACATAATGAAGAATTTTTAATTTATTGTTTCGTTTTTTTATCCGTTCTGCAATTCTTAATGTAAAATCTGGACTATCAACTGTGAAAATAATATCAGGATCAAGTTCAATAATTTGATTAACCGCTGATTTTATTATGCGATTTATTTTTAATATCTTAGGAATAACTTCAATTAATCCCATGACGTTAATGTCTGATATATCAAAAAATTTTTGAATACCCTCTTTTTCAAGAGCTCTTCCACCAATACCGAAAATTTTAAGAGGCTCATTTGAAATTTTTTTTAGTTCTTTTATGGCTGATGCGGCTAATTTATCGCCAGACTCTTCACCGGTTATTACTACAATCTTCATTTTACTATTTGATCTAATTGTTTATATTTATAACATTATATATGTCTAAAAACGTAACATTTTGCTTTGATTTTGGAAGTCCTTACTCCTACCTAGCGTACAATAATCTTAAAGTAATTAAAGACGAAGGAGCAGAAATTGAAATTATGCCTGTTCTGTTGGGAGGCATATTTAAGGCTACAGGAAATCAACCGCCTGCAACTGTCCAAAAAAAGGGGGAATATATGTTTAAAGATATTACTCGTTGGACAAAAACACTCAATATTCCATTTAAGATGAATCCTTATTTTCCAATATTAACAGTGCCTCACATGCGAGGGGCGGTCTTAGCCCAAAAAAATGATATTTTAGAAAATTACATGCAAGTTATGTTTGAGTCTATTTGGACAAAAGCAATGAATCTTAATGATCAGGAACTTCTGACCCAAGTCGCTACTGAATCTGGAATGGATGCAAACAGTTTTGCTGAAGGAATTTCAAGTGATGAAATTAAAAATAAATTAAGAGATAATACTGAATTTGCTATTAATAAAGGGGCGTTTGGAGTACCAACATTTTACATCGATGATGAAATGTATTGGGGCATTGACAGTATGAAATTTCTTGTTGAATATTTAAAAAATCAATAATCAGCCGTTATCCTCTTCATTATAATTACGAGCAATAATAGCTCCTAAACCAGGGAAATATCTTGATATATATAATGCTATTTTTGGAAAGCTTATTCTAGGAACAATATAAGCTTCTCTTTTATTTGCCTCTATTGATTTAATAATCATTTCTGAGGCTTTATCCAAATCCATACCTTGACTTTCATGGCCTCTATCATTAGCGCCATAAGGAGTGCCGTCTCCAGTTAGGGCCTTCATACCTATCTCAGTGTTAACAAATCCCGGAGCGACAGTATTAACTTTAATATTATGTTCATGAACTTCAGCTCGAAGTGAGTCCATAAAACCGTGCAATGCATGTTTTGATGAAGCATAAACACTTCTTTTTTTTGATCCAAATTTTCCAGACAAACTGGTGTTCGTTACTATCTGGCCTTTTTTATTTGATATCATTTGTGGAAGTAAACATTTAGTTAATTTAACAACAGAGAGAAAATTTAAATTCATAACTTGTGTATAAACATTAAAATCTGTTTCATTTGCCGTAGAATATGCAGATACTCCAGCATTATTAAAGAGTATATCTATTGAACCCACCTCACGGGTAACTCTATTAACTAAATCATCAATGGATTCCAACTTTGAGAGATCGTGATCAAAAATATGTGCCTTTGCATTTCCACATTCTTTTTTTACTTCCTCTAATTTGTCTCTATTTCGCGCAGTTAATATTACTTCTGCACCTAATTTTGATAACTTAATCGCGACTGATCGACCGATACCAGATGAAGCACCCGTAACCCATATTCTTTTATTATGAAAATAGCTCATAGAATTATATAATCTAACATTATGCAACTAAGACTAGCAAGAAATAAAGACGGAAATCAAATAATCAACTTAATCAAAAGATGTTTTAATGATTATAAAAATTGCTACCTTGATGTAGACAACGACTCTCCAGAGTTAAGAAATATCTATTCTTACTTTAAAAATAAAAAAGGAAAGTTCTGGGTGTATGTTGATAAAAACAAAATTATCGGATGCATGGGCTATCTACCACATGAAAAAAATAACTTAGAAATACATAAGCTATACATAGATAAAAATTATCGAATGAGAGGCTTGGCAAAAAAACTAATGTCAAGGATTGAGAGTATCGCAAAGAAATATAAAAAAAGAAAGATAGTGCTATGGACTGATACTAGATTTAAGGAAGCTCACCAAATGTATAAAAAATTAGATTACAAAAAAATGTCGAAAACAAGAAAGTTAAATGACATAAGCAACACAACCGAATATGCCTTCCAAAAAGTAATTAATTAGCTTTAACTGTCCCAAATTTTCGCTCCGCTAACCCAACAGCTAAAACTATAATGAAGTTAATAATTAAATATATTGATCCAGCTACTAAAAATATTTCAACAGGTGCATAGGTTTTTGAGATTATAGTTCTAGCTATTCCAGTAATTTCCATAAGCGTGATAATTGATATCAATGAACTGGCTTTAACCATTAATATCAATTCATTACCATAAGCTGGCAATGCTTGTCGTACAGTAATTGGTAGTGTAATTAATAAAAATGTCTTAATTTTATTTAGTCCTAATGCTCCAGATGCTTCTATAAAATTTTTTGACACAGACAGGATACCACCACGAATTATTTCTGAGGAGTAAGCACCAGTACTGATAGTCAGTGTAATGATACCACACCAATATGGCTCTTTTAATATTGGCCACAATATACTTTCTCGAATAAATGAAAATTGACCAAGACCATAATAAACAAAATACAACTGCAGTAACAGAGGTGTCCCCCTAATTAAATAAACAAAATAATAAGCAGGAATTGACATTGATTTTCTTCCAGAAATTCTCATCAAAGCCACGATTATAGCTAATACAAGTCCAAGTGCTGTTGAAATAGAAACAACTTGTAATGTAAGAGGAATACCCTCAATTATTTTAAAAAATGACTCATACATTAATTCAAATCTCATAGCACCCCCTTAGACACAAAGCCTTTAGAATAGGTATTTTCAGCCTTATCAAATAAAATGTTAGAAAGCCTGGTGATTACCAAATACAGAATAATAGCAGCTGTATAAAATATAAATGGTTCGTGTGTCGAGCCCGCCGCAATACGCGACTGTCGCATAATTTCAACTAACCCTGTAACACTTATGAGTGCCGTATCTTTTAGTGTGATTTGCCATACATTACCAATACCTGGCAGCGCAATTCTTGCAACTTGTGGGAATATTACTCTTCCATAGAAACCATATCCATTTAATCCAAGTGTTTTGCCTGCCTCAAACTGCCCTTTATGAACGGAGTTAACCGCGCCTCGAATGACTTCAGTAGAATAAGCCCCTGAAATTGCACCGACAGCAATTGTACCAATTGTAAATGCATTCAGTTCAATATAGCCATCATATCCAAAAATTTTAGCAATATACATAACTGCGCCGCTGCCACCAAAAAAAAGAAGATATATAACTAAAAGCTCAGGTATTCCTCTTATTATTGTTGTGTATGTATTTGCTATTATTTTTAGAATAAAAATATTTGATAGTTTACATGCAGCAAAAATAATTCCAATCAGAATACCTAATAGTAAAGATGACGCACTTACAAGAACTGTCATCAGTGCACCCATAAGCATTTCATCTCCCCATCCAGATGAACCAAAGGAAAATACTTCAAACATATTTATTTATATAAAAAAAAACGGCTGAGTATTAGTCAGCCGTTTTTTTACGTTATTAATTTCAAAATTACGGCGCTAGGTCTTTACCAAACCATTGCATTGATATTTTAGAAATTGTTCCATCTGCAGCAGCATCAGCTATTGCTTTATCAAACATCGCTTTAAGATCAGCGTCTCCTTGTCTGATACCTGCGCCAACACCTTCACCTAAAAGTCCTCCAAATACATTTGGACCAAAAGTTACTACATTAGAACCACCCGAAGTTTCCATAAATGCTTCTGCTGTTCCGACATCACATAACATTGCATCTATTCTACCAGCCGCAAGATCAAGATTCATTTCATCTTGTGTTGGATAAACCTTTAAGTTTGAATCTAAGTATTTATTTGCAAAATCCTCGTGGATTGTTGCAACAGTTACTCCAATATTCATGCCTTTCATTGCATTGTTTAACGCACTTATAGTTCCAGAAGTAGCACTGCTATCATCATCAAGATTTAAGTTTTTTGCAGAAGTAAAAGTGCTTAATGGTGAACTATTAAGTGTGAAAAATCTAGCTGGTTCTGTCATGTAAGCTTTAGAAAAACTAATTGTTTTTTTTCTTTCTTCAGTTACTGACATACCTGCCATGATTACATCATATTTCCCATTTACTAATGCAGGAATGATTCCATCCCAGTCCTGTTGAACGAACTCACATTCAGCATTCATTCTTTTACATAGATCTCTTGCAAGATCTAACTCAGCGCCAACAAGATTTCCTGATGCATCTGTAAAGTTCCATGGCTCGTATGCGCCTTCCGTCCCAATTCTAATTTTTGACCAATGACCGTCAGCAAATGCCATTGTGGATATGGCGCTTATTGCCAATCCAATTATTAATAATTTTAAATTTTTCACTAAATTTCCTCCAATTTGAAATAAACAGAGGCTTAGGGTCTATTAAAATTACTAAATGAGCAAGAAAAATGTTAGTTTTACTTATTATTTTTGAAGTCTATTCCAAAGATATATAATGATTGCTACAGAAATTATACCCACAACACCCTCACTTCCTAGTTGGTTAATTAGGCCTACCAAGTTCTGAGTAATATTTTTTCCTAAAAAAGGTGATGATGGTCCAAAGAGTACCTCCAAAATTATAGCTATTGCTATCAACAATAAGCCAAAATCAATGATTTCTCTTAATATTTGCTTAATTCTTGAGATCATATTCTAATTTTTTATCACCTCCCATGCGCAAACATAGGAAGTGATAATATGTTTAATCCCTAAATAACCAGAGAATAACACCAACAGCAATTAATCCAACAACTCCGGCGTTTCCTAATTGGTTCACAAGAGATACTATATTGCTAGCTATATTGCCAACAAATGGGATACTTCCTCCGCTTAGCAGGCCAACAACAATACCCAAAGCTAGCAGTGAAAGTCCAAGACTGGTTAGAGCCTTTATCGCGTTCTGTGCGTTTCTAATCATAACTTTCCCCCTCGTTATGTTAATTTAGATAGCAGTACTATATTTAGTACATAAATGAACAGTATATTCAAAATATGGTAAAACAAGTTTCTTTTATAATTTAAGTAATTGAATTTATTTGATTTTTTTTAATATTTTTAAAAATGTTACATTTATACAACATTTTTTTTTACATCTGCGCGGTGCTGATTCTATTCAATCTGTATTAATAGCTCAGATGCAAGTTTATTAATATTTAACTCTTTTGATGAAATTCCATAGATCTTTTTATCTGGTCTAATAATTATTTCACCTGTTTCTAAATAGTCGGACAACTCGGGGCCAATATTAAAATTAGAATAGTCAAAGATAAATCTAAAATTTAGGTTAATTAATTTTTTATAAATATCCTCATTTAATTCATTTCTTACATCTTTTTTCGAAAATATTGCAAAACAGTTTCCAACCATTTTATCTAAGTAAGCAATACCTTGTTTATCAGTAATCTCTCTATTAGAAAGTCTTCTGTTAATGATCATTTCATTCTGTGAATGACTAAAAATGCCTTTTTTTGAATCTTTTTCTTCAATATTGTTATTTCTCCCAAACGCCTGGTCTCTAGCCTCTGGGGCGATTGCCTCCTCTAATGGCATATTTTTCTGAAATGCTATAGATAGTGAATCAATCAATTGACCAAGTGCAATAGATGATTTTATTGTTTGCTTTATTGGTTGAGCTCTTTCTAAATCATAAGAAAGTAATAGATTTTTGTTGCAATTAAAATTAACAACCAAATTAATTTTCCATATTAGATTTATTATATCTCTAATTCCAGTATTTAGTCCTTGACTTGCATAGGGTGGCATTTGATAGGCAGTGTCACTTATTAAAAAAACATTGTTTTTTTGAAAAGTATTAGCAAAAGATCCTTTGAAATTTTGAATAGATATATTTTCAATCTCATACTGACTAGGTTCTATCCATTTTGAAATTAAGTTTTGGATATTTTTTTTTTGAGTAATTTTTTGGTGTTGTTCACCTGTTAGTAATTGAAATTCAAACCTATGTCTTCTCTTTGAAAGAGAAATATAAGAAGTAGGTCTTTTATTGTCGCAAATTTGCCTAAAAACATTTTCTAAACTATTTTCATTCTTTAGCAATATATCGACAAGAAGCCAATTTTTTGAGTACCTTTGATCAATGGATTCAATATCTAATTTATTTCTTACAAAAGAATTTGCACCATCGCATGCAATTAAGTAAAGGGCTTCAAAATGTTTTAATTTGTTACCACTTTTTGTATCAAGTCCCACTTTATTATCATTTAAACTAAAGTTGATAAGTTCATTATCAAATAGTAAATCTATATTTTCATCAGCCTTACATTTTTCTCTTATTATTTTTTCAATCTCTGGCTGAAAAAAAGTACAAACGGAAGGAAAGTCATTATCAGTGTGTAATACTGGATTACGTTGGATCACTTTTCCATTAGTAAGCACAATGTCAGTAAAATCTGGTTTATTTAAAAATACTTTTAGAGCATCGTATAAACCAACATTTTCCAGTAATCGTAAACTTTCATCATCAAATGATACAGCTTTTGAGGAAAATTCAGTGTCCGATTTTGACTCAATAACTAGTGTTCTAAGATTGTATTGGCTACATACTTTTGCACAGATTTGTCCAATTAGTCCGAAACCAACAATTGCAACATCAAATTGATTAATATTACTAGTCAAAATAACTCCTAGATAATGAAATCGCTTGACTCTTACTTTCAATTTAGTTTGAATTCAAGCCATTATTTAATTTGATAAAAAAGATTTGAAATCGTGAAAATAGTAAATTCATGGAATGAGTGGGATCCTCTAAAACACATAATTGTTGGAAGAGCAGATAATTGTTGCATTGCTCCAGTTGAGCCTGCAATGGCCCCAAAAATTCCTGAAGACTCTGACATGAAAGGCCAATTTGGACCAAGGCCACAACATACAATTGATAGAGCAAATTATTTACTTGATAATTTCTCTGATATTTTAGAAAAAAGAGGAATAAAAGTAGATCGTCCATCTCCATTAGATTTCAATCAGAAAATTGGTACCCCAGATTGGAGTATAGAAACAATGTTTGGCTGTATGCCTCCTCGAGATGTTATACTTACTTTAGGTAGTGAGATGCTGGAAGCTACGATGTCATTTCGTTCAAGATGGTTTGAATATTTATGTTATCGACCGCTATTACAAAGTTTTTTTGACCAAGACCCAGAAATGAAATGGGAAACTGCTCCAAAACCAAGGTTAACAAATAAATCATATAGGGATAATTATCTTGCAGATGAAATAACAATAGAACAAAGATACGAATGGGTTGCCGATAAAAAGTTTGTTACTACTGAAGAAGAACCACTATTTGATGCAGCCGATGTGTTAAGAATGGGCAAAGATTTATTTATTCAACACGGGTTCACAACGAACTTAAAAGGCATTGATTGGATAAAAAGACACTTTCCAGACCAACGTATTCATGTACTAAATTTCCCAACTGATCCTTTTCCAACACATATTGACGCCACATTTACGCCATTGAGGCCAGGATTGATATTAAATAATCCTGAAAGAAGACTACCAGATGAACAAAGAAAAATTTTTCATGATAATGACTGGGAAATAGTCGATGCCGCTAGACCCGCTCACAATTCTCCTCCTCCATTATGCTATTCAAGCGTATGGCTAAGCATGAACGTTCTTATGCTAGATCCAAAAACAGTTTGCGTTGAAGAAACTGAAGTTCACCAGATGGATCAACTAGATAAGTTAAATTTCGAAGTTGTTCCGGTTCCTTTCAGGGATGCTTATCCATTTGGTGGCGCTTTACACTGCGCAACAACTGATGTTTATCGTGAAAGTAGTCAGGAAGATTACTTTACAAAACAATAATTTTTAATAATTTGTTTTCTCGATTATGATGTTTCGATTAATATAACAATTCATTAAAAGTCCAAACCCAAACATAACTGCTAACATCGAACTCCCTCCATAGGATATAAATGGAAGTGGAACTCCTACTACTGGAAGCAAGCCTGTGACCATTCCAATATTTACAAAAACGTAAATGAAAAATACATTACATACTCCTAAAGATAAATATTTACTAAATAAGCTGCGACTTTTTAGTGCAAGACGAATAGAATTTATAATTAAGGCTGCATATATAAATAATAAAAGTAATGTCCCTATAAAACCAAATTCCTCACCTAACATTGTAAATATGAAATCTGTTTGCATTTCAGGAAGAAAGTTTAGATGGCTCTGAGTACCTTCCATGTAACCTTTCCCAAAAATACCGCCAGAGCCAAGAGCAATTTTTGATTGCATTATGTGATATCCATTTCCAAGGGGATCACGTTCAGGATTGAAAAAAGTAAGCACTCTGTCTTTCTGATAATCTTTGAGATATTGCCACAATACTGGTAAAGAACATAAAACTGAAAGTACGCCTACTATAAAATATTTATAATTTAAACCTGAGATCCAAAAAAGACTTATTCCGCCGAGTAGAATTATCAGAGCTGTACCTAAATCTGGTTGTGTGATTACTAAGAATACTGGGACTAAAGTAATGATCAGTGGGATAGTCAAAGTCTTAATAAAACCACTATCATTATCTATTGAATGAAAATACTTAGCCAAAGCTAAGATTAAAGTATATTTAACAAACTCTGAAGGCTGTAGACTTATACCAGCTATGTTGATCCATCTAGTTGCACCGTTACTCTCAATTCCAAAAAAAGGAATTATGGCCAGAGATATTATACTCAGGAAAAAAATTACATATGCATATCCAAATATTAATCTTAAATCAAAAAATACGACTATAAAAAAGATAATTAATCCAAGTATAAATCTCTGAGAGTGCTTCAATGGCCACGAGTAAAAGTCACCATTAGAAATACTAAATAATGCGGCTAAACCCACAAAAAATAATATAATTATTAAGCCCAATAGAGGATAATTGATACTTTGTAGCTTAGCAAAGGCTGAACTATACATATTATTTTGACTATACATTAAATATTTCGTTTCGCTTCAGATTGATTTTTTTTTCAAACAAATATTTAAATATGTCTGACGCAATTGGAGCTGCAGATCCAGATCCACTTCCTCCGTGTTCAACAATTACAGAAACTGCATACTTAGGATCTGTCGTTGGGCCGTATCCAATAAAAAGACCATGATCTCTTTTTTCCCACGGTAAATCTTTGTTTTTGATTAAACCTTCTTCTCTTTCTTTAATTGATATTGCCCTTACTTGGGATGTACCTGTTTTACCAGCCATTTTATACTTACCGATAATTCTAGATCTATAAGAAGTCCCCCCCGGAGCATTAGTTGCTTCGTCTAATGCATTTTTAATAATTTTTAGGTATTTGGGATCTGCAATAATTCGCTCATCATAAACACTTGAGATTTTATTATCATATATTAATTTTGGAATAAGCTTTTTTCCATTATTAATAAGTTGAGCTAACGCGAGAGACAGCTGCGCTGAAGTCGTTAAAAAATATCCTTGACCTATACCAGCAGATAATGTTTCTCCTACCATCCATCTACTACCAAGATTTTCTAATTTCCACTGTTTGTTTGGAACTACTCCACTTTTTTCTTCATATAAAGAATTAAAAACTTTTTCTCCTAATCCATATCTTTTACAAATCTCTGCAATTTTATTAATACCTATTCTTCTTGCAATTTGATAAAAATAAACATCACAGGATACCTTTATAGCCTCTGTCATATCTACATTTCCATGTCCTTCCTTTTTCCAGCAATGAAAGGTTTTATACCCTGAATCTAGACTAGTATCTTCTATCAAGTGTTTTCCGTCACAAAATAAAGTTTCTTTGTGAGAAACTCCTGACTCTAAGGCTGCAAGCGCAACAAATGGTTTTATGGTTGATCCAGGAGGATATTGATTGGATATCGATTTATTAATCAATGGTTTATACTTATTTGATATAAGATTTTCCCAAGTTTCATTTGAAATAGATTTACTAAATATATTTGGATCATATGATGGTGATGAAGCCAGCGCATAAAACTCTCCATTTTTTACATTAATAACGCAAACGCTTCCACTAAGTCCTTTTAATCTTTCATAGCAAAACTTTTGTAACTCTGAATCAATTGTAAGTTGAATGTAGTTTCCTTGCACACTATTCACTCTATCAAGTTCTCTAATTTCTCGTCCACTGGCATTAACTTCAATATTTTTATTACCAAGTTTACCTCTTAAAATTGTATCTTTTGCTTTTTCTACACCTATCTTGCCTGCTTTAGCTGTGCTTAATTTAGATAACGGGTTTGACTCTTCTTCACTTTTACTTATTGGAGAAACATACCCAATTAAATGTGAGTGCGATTCTCCTTGAGTATAATATCTTTTGAAGCCAATCTGAGGATAAATTCCCTCTAATTTATGAATATTTACATTTACTTTAGAAAAATCCTCCCATGTCAAGTCATCTACAATTCCGATGGGAATAAATTTTTTTCTTGAATTTACTTCCTTTAATATTTTTTCAATATCAATATTTACGTTAGGTAAAAGTGATTTTAAATTACCTAATGATCTTTCTACGTCTCTGGTTTCTTCTTTTATTATTATAATTTCATATTTTTGTTTGTTTACTGCTATTGGTCGCCCCTGTAAATCAAAAATAATACCTCTTTCTGGTTCGAGAAATCTGTGTGTTATTCTATTTTTATCAGATAATTTTTTATAATTACTATTCTCAGCGATTTGTAAGTAAGCTAATCTTCCGGCAAGTACGGAAAATACACCGGCTTTAGCAATTGTTACAAGGGCTGCTCTTCTATTGATTAAATTTTCAGTATCATATTTTTGAAAAATAAATTTACCTGATTTTTTCATTTTTTTTCTGACTGTATATAATTATTGAGTTTAAAGGCATGTATAGTAAGGCCATTATTAAGAAAGCTGACAATTCACCAACAGATAAGTAATTGAGTTGGTAATTAAAATAGATAAATAAGTTTTTAAAAATAAATAATAATAATAATGCTGTGATAAATATTATAAATTTTACTTTTTGTTCTTCAAATAAACCATTAATTGAGATAATTTGACTTAGAACATAGAAAAATAAAAAAATACTTCCAGAATAACCTAAATTTATTCCAAGCAAAATATCTTGAAAAATACCCCAAGCAAAGAGAAAAAGAGGAACTAACCATTCGCTTTTATTCCATTTTATTGAATACAAAAAAATAGACATGATTAAAGTAAAATCGATGAGATTAAAATTAAATACATTATTAAATGAAATAAAAAAAAGAAGAAATCCATTTAATAGCAAATAGCCTTTGTAACTTAGATTCATTTATTAATTTTCTTTTTTTAGTTTATAATTTAATAACTTCACATGTGATAAAGCTGCTATATTTTCAAATATACTAATCTGGATTTCATCTGAATTTTTTCCAACTACTTGGCCAATCAATTGAAATGGAGGGAAAATTCCACCTTTTCCAGATGTCGTGACTAAGTCTCCAATGCTAATTTTTTCAATATGTTCAACAAATTCTACTATTGGGTTTTCTCGACCTTGACCTATTAGCATACCATGATAACCATCTTCAGAAATTATCACTGGAATTCTACTGTTAATGTTGCTTATTAGAAGTACACGCGAGAGGCTTTCACCAACATGAGATATTCTACCAATTATTCCATTTGATCCTGAAACTGGCATATCCACTTCAATATTTTCTTCTTTTCCTGAATTAACAATTAATGTGCCGTTAAAATTATTTGAAAAATCACCAACAATTCTTGATGTTCTATAATCATATTCAATATCTTTTGATGCGTTTAATAGACTTTCATATTGAGCTATTTTTAGTTTCATAGAAACCATCTCTTGAAAACTAGCAGAGTCAAGTAATTGCATTTCTTTGAACCTTTGATTTTCTTCATAAATATTTTGAATCTCGTAAATGCTTTCAAGTCCATTTTTAATTAAACTAATTGGACTAGAAACAATTGAAGTAATTGAGTAAACGGTATTAATACTTTTAGCTCTAAGTTCATTTAATAGATTGCTATTGTCAAATCGTCCAAAATAAAAAATAAAGGAAAGTATGATTAAACCAATAGGAATAAGAATAGATATGTAGCTATTCTTCTTAACATACCTTGAGTAAAAATTACGTGATGTCCTCACTGTCAGACTTTAATTAATAGGCAGAAGATAGAATAGGTTCAAAAGAGCTTTCAGATTCAAGTGCTTTTCCGCTTCCTAAAGCAACGCATGACAATGCTTCATCTGCAATTGTAACTGGAAGCCCTGTTGCTTCTCTAATGGCTTCATCCATAGACTCTAATAATGCCCCACCCCCGGTTAAAACTACACCCATATCAACAAGATCTGCAGCCAGTTCTGGTGGTGTGTCTTCTAGTGCAGATTTCACACCCTCAATGATTGTTTGAATTGGCTCAGATAGTGCTTCCGCAACTTGTGCTTGTGTAAGCTCTATCTCCTTAGGAACGCCCGAAGCTAAGTCTCTACCTTTGATATCAATTGTTTTTCCATCTCCAGTTTTTGGTGAAACAGCTATACCAACTTCTTTTTTTATCATTTCTGCTGAAGCCTCACCAATTAATAGATTATATCTTTTTCGCATATAATTAATTAATGCAATATCCATTGCGTCTCCACCAATTCTAACTGAACGAGAATACACTATCCCTCCAAGTGAGATAACGGCTATTTCAGATGTACCTCCACCGATATCTACTATCATTGAACCTCTTGGCTCACTTACAGGAAGTCCAGCGCCGATCGCAGCAGCCATTGGCTCTTCTATTAGTGAAACTTTTCTTGCACCTGCAGCTAATGCTGAATCATGTATCGCTCTTCTTTCAACAGGCGTTGAGCCAGTTGGAACACAAATTATAATTCTTGGATTTGCAAACGTTTTTCTATTGTGAACTTTGCGAATAAAGTGCTTTATCATTTCTTCTGTAACAACAAAATCAGCAATTACTCCGTCTTTCATTGGTCTAATTGCCTGAATATGTCCCGGTGTTTTTCCTAACATACTTTTTGCTTCCTCCCCCACAGCAATAACTTTACTCTTACCGCCTTGATTTAATACTGCTACTACTGATGGCTCATTAAGTACAACACCTCTATTTTTTACATAAACAAGAGTATTCGCAGTTCCTAAATCAATTGCCATATCAGAAGACCAAATTCCAATTAAATTATTAAACATTTTAACCTTTCCTAATCAAACTCCAGTGACACCTGTCATACTGGCTGGAGCTGACTTTTCTCTTTTAATTATTAATTTGTTTAGTGCGTTTATATATGCCTTGGCAGATGCTACAAGAGTATCTGTATGCGCACCAAGTCCAACAACAGTTTTACCGTCTTCTGCCAATCTTACAGAAACTTCAGCTTGAGCATCCGTTCCTTCCGTAACAGCATGAACTTGATAGAGTAATAATTTTCCTTTATGAGGAACAAGTTGACTTAATCCATTGAAGATTGCGTCAACAGGTCCATCTCCTGTCGAAGTTACCGTCTTGTGCTCATCATCAATTAAAAGACTAATCTCAGCTTTTTGAGGTCCTTTTGTTCCAGCGATAACTTGTAAATCCTGCAGTAAAATAGAATCATTAACTCTGATTACCTGGTCATCAATAATAGCGATGATATCTTCATCATAAATATTTTTCTTTTTGTCAGCTAAATTTTTAAAATTTTCAAAGGCCTCTTCAATTACGTTGTCATTTATCGAGTAACCAAGTTCAATAATTTTTTGTTTAAATGCGTGTCTGCCAGAGTGCTTACCCATGACAAGATTTGATTCTGAAACTCCTACACTTTCCGGGGTCATAATCTCATACGTTTTATTATTTTTTAACATTCCATCCTGGTGAATACCCGCTTCATGCGCAAAAGCATTTTTCCCAACGATTGCCTTATTAAATTGCACAGGAAAACCCGTGACTGCAGATACAAGCTTAGATGTTTTTGTTAATTTTTCAGTCTGTATATTTGTTTGAAAAGGCATCATGTCATTTCTAGTTCTGATCGCCATGACCACTTCTTCCATTGCAGCATTTCCAGCTCTTTCACCCAAACCATTGATCGTGCACTCAATTTGCCTTGCTCCAGCTCTTACGCCTGCAAGAGAATTTGCAACTGCTAATCCAAGATCATTATGACAATGCGTTGAAATTGTAACCTTATCAATATTAGTAGCGTTATTCATCAAATGGCTAATAATGTTTGTAAATTCATCAGGAATTGAATATCCGACAGTATCTGGAATATTTATTGTAGATGCACCGTTCTTAATCGCCGCTTCGACAGTTTTACACATAAAGTCTAAATCTGTCCTAGTTCCATCTTCACAAGACCACTCAACGTCATCACATAGATTTCTTGCAAAAGATACACTATCAATTACTTTCTGGTAAACCTCATCGGAATTTAATTGTAACTTGTGTTTCATATGAAGCTCACTTGTTGAGATAAATGTATGTATTCTTGGAGCCGCTGCATTTTTGAGAGCATCCGCAGCTGTTTGAATGTCATTTTTTGAAGCTCTGCTCAAAGCACATATTGATGAATTTTTAATCTTTTTTGATATTTCAGATACCGCTTCATAATCTCCTTTTGATGCGGCAGGAAATCCTGCTTCAATAATATCAACTTTCAAATCTTCTAAAGCTTCTGCAATTTTTAATTTTTCTTCAATGTTCATTGAAGCACCAGGAGACTGTTCGCCATCTCTTAATGTAGTATCAAAAATCTTTATGTAATTATTTTCTTTGTTCATCTCTCATCCTCTTAATAAAATTAAATTGTGTTAAAATTAAGTACCCCCTGCAGTAATGTTATATTACCCAGGGGCTGCTAAGCAGATCTAACAGCAATAGAGATTGAGAAGCGCTATTCACAGTTAATTGATTAACAAAATTTTTATTCAATTTTACCACTCTGTTTTATTGCACTTTCTACTTGTTTGAGATATTTCGATAATTATATGAAAATTCGTTATTTTTCAACGTATTAGTAAAAAAACCTAATTTTCTGCCATAAATCAAGGAAATTGCTGAACTGAAGTATTACTGAACTAGTTTTTTTCTTTATCAACCAATTTATTTTTTGAAATCCAGGGCATCATAGCTCTTAAATCTTTGCCGACCTTTTCAATTTGGTGATTATCTATTTTCATTCTCATTGCCTCAAAATTTTTTGCACCACTTTTATATTCTTCAATCCACTCTCTCGTAAATTCTCCAGACTGGATTTTTTCTAAAACCTTTTTCATTTTTGATTTTGTTTCTCCATCAACTATCTTTGGACCGGATACATACTCGCCATATTCAGCAGTATTAGATATTGAGTAGTTCATATTTGCAATTCCACCCTCATAAATTAGATCAACGATAAGCTTTACTTCGTGTAAACATTCAAAGTATGCCATTTCAGGTGGGTAACCTGCCTCAACTAAAGTTTCAAATCCATTTCTAATCAATTCAACAACACCACCACATAAAACAGTTTGTTCACCAAACAAATCTGTTTCACATTCGTCTTTAAAAGTTGTTTCAATAATTCCAGCTTTACCGCCGCCAATAGCTGATGCATAAGACAATGCAATATCAAGTGCCTTTCCAGTTTTATCGCTATCTACTGCGACTAGACAAGGTACACCACCTCCTTTTTTAAATTCTGATCTAACAGTATGACCAGGTCCTTTTGGCGCAACCATGAATACATCCATATCTGGCCTTGCGTTAATAAGGTCAAAGTGAACATTTAAACCATGTGCAAACGCAAGTGCTGAACCTTCTTTAGCTCTTTGTTCAATGTGGTTTTTCCATACATCTGCCTGAAGTTCATCAGGTATTAACATCATCATTATATCAGCCCATTCAGCTGCATCAGACATAGTCATTACTCTCAAACCTTCAGCTTCTGCCTTTTTTGCACTCGAAGAACCCTCTCTCAAAGCTACTACAACATCACTGGCACCCGAGTCTTTTAAATTTAATGCATGAGCATGACCCTGACTACCATAACCATATACAGCAATTTTTTTGGTTTTTATTAAATCCAGGTCAGCATCTTTTTCGTAATATACTTTCATTCTTTTTCCTTACATCTTTTCTGTTCCGCGTGCAATAGCTACTACACCAGTTCTTGATACCTCAGATAGACCTAATGGCTTCATTAAATCGATGAAGGCATCAATTTTTCTTGGAGAACCATTCAATTCGAAAACAAAAGAATCGTGTGTTGTGTCTATAACTTTGGCTCTAAATACATCAGATAACCGCATTGACTCTACTCTTTTCTCTCCAGTTGAAACAATTTTGACTAAGGCCATCTCCCTTTCAATACCCTGTTTCTCAAATGTGACGTTTACCGCTCTTTTTACAGGTACAATTCTTTGTAATTGGCTAATCATTTTATTTACTGTTTCTTCTGTACCTGGCGCCACAATTGTAATCCTCGAGATATGTTTTTCTGCATCTACTTCAGCAACTGTAAGACTATCAATGTTGTAACCTCTACCTGAAATTAAACCTATTACTCGCGCAAGAACACCTGGCTCATTATCAACAAGAACTGAAACAGTATGTTTTAAAATTAATTCACTCATTATACTAATACTTTTCCTTCATCTGAGATCTCTTCTTTTTCTGTTTCATCGCCAAGCAACATTTCATTGTGGGCCTTACCAGATGGTATCATTGGAAAAACATTTTCGTTTTCATCAACTACGCAGTCAAATATTACAGGGCCATCATAATCAATCATTTCATTTATTGCTTTGTCAAGTTCACTTGGACTTTGGGCCCTTATACCCTTGGCACCGTAAGCTTCAGCAAGCTTTACAAAATCAGGTAAAGCATCTGTATAGCTGTGAGAGTATCTTTTGTCGTGAAGAAGTTCTTGCCACTGCCTTACCATCCCCATGTATTGATTATTAATAATGAAAATCTTTACAGGCAGTTTGTGTTGAATGGCTGTCGACATTTCTTGTATACACATCAATATTGAAGCTTCTCCTGCAATATCAATTACAAGTTTATCGGGATGCGCAACTTGAGCGCCTATCGCAGCAGGCAAGCCAAAGCCCATAGTACCTAAACCTCCAGATGTAATCCATCTATTAGGTCTGTTAAATTTGTAATATTGCGCAGCCCACATTTGATGTTGACCAACCTCAGTGGTTACAAAGACATCTTTTTCTCTAGTCAACTCATACAATCTTTGTATTGCATACTGCGGCTTAATTGTTTTTTTATCTTCATTAAACCCAAGTGAATCTACTTCTTTCCATTTATCTATTTGTTTCCACCAGTCCTTAATCTGGGATTTATTAACTTTGTAAACTTTTGATTTCCAAAGCTTAATGGCATCTTCAAGCACATGAGCAACGTCACCAACAAGAGCAACATCTACATCAACAACTTTATTAATTGAAGATGGATCAATATCGATATGGATTTTTTTTGAATTTGGTGAAAACTCATCAATTTTTCCAGTGATTCTATCATCAAAACGTGCACCGATGTTTATCATGAGGTCACATTTATTCATCGCCATGTTAGCTTCGTATGTGCCGTGCATGCCAAGCATTCCAATAAACTGGGTATCATCACCTGGAAACGCACCAAGTCCTTGAAGAGTGGATGTAATTGGAAAACCAGTAAGACGAACAAACTCTCTTAGGAGTTGAACGGCTGCATTTCCAGAATTTATAACGCCCCCTCCAGTGTAAAAGATTGGCTTTTCAGCTTCTGCGATTAACTTTAGAGCATCATCAATATTATCAATGTTTGCTTTTAATTTTGGTCTATAGGACTTATGTTTAATTGTATCAGGCCCAATGTATGTTCCAGTTTGAAATTGAATATCTTTAGGTATATCAACGAGAACAGGTCCAGGTCTGCCGCTTGAAGCTACATAAAAAGCTTCGTGTAAAATTCGAGATAGATCACTTATATTCTTAACTAGCCAATTATGCTTAGTGCACGGACGCGTAATGCCAACAGCATCACATTCCTGAAATGCATCCGTTCCAATTAAGTGTGTAGGAACTTGTCCACTAATACAAACAAGAGGAATTGAATCCATCATAGCATCAGTTAATCCAGTCACCGCGTTAGTAACTCCAGGGCCAGAAGTAACTAACATTACTCCAACTTTACCACTTGACCTTGCATACCCTTCAGCAGCATGGGATGCACCTTGTTCGTGCCTTACTAAAAAATGGCGGATTTGATGATTAGTATCCTTAGTTTTTGCTAATTCATCATATATCGGCAAAACTGCGCCACCAGGATAGCCAAAAATAGTATCAACTTGTTGATCTTCCAATGCCTTCAAAACCATTTGTGCACCAGTCATTTGCATATTTACCATAAATTATACCCCTAATAAGAAATGACGTTTTATGAAGATTTACTTAATAAGTCAAATATATTAAATATATGAAAAGAATTTTTTATATATAATTTATAAATATTTCTTTAAATCAACATTTTGGGTAATATTATTACCTTTTATCCACGTATCTTGTCTTTTGATATAATTTCTAGTGTTTTTCTTCATTATACTTTTAGCCTCATCTAAACTGACTTTTCCTTCAATAAAGTTGGTTATCTCACGAACTCCAATTGCCTTCATAACTGATAATTCAGCACTATAATTTTTCTCTATTAAAGATTGAACTTCAGCTACAGCGCCATCTCTAAACATATTTTCAACTCTTTGAGCAGCTGATTCATATAACTTCTCACGTAAATTGCCAGTTATGATCAATCTATAGTTCACATTATCAATTATTTTGTTTGGATTAAATTGCCATTCTTCTAAAACCTTTCCAGTCTGAAGCAATAATGAATAACTACGCATTATTCTTTGTTTATCATTTGAGTTAATTTTTGTTCCTGAATATTTAGTTAAGATTTTTTTATATAAATGATCAAGACCATTGGTTTCTAAATCCAGCATTGCTTGTTCTTCTATATTTTTTTTTATAGAAGGAATTTCTGAAAGTCCGTCCATCAAGGCCTTTAAATACAAACCGGTTCCACCTACAACAATTGGAAGTAACTTATTATCAAAACAATTATTAATTTCATGGGCTGCTTTTTCTAACCAAATAGCTGCTGAGCAACTCTCACTTCCTTTGAGCATTCCATAAAGACGATGGTCAAATTTTTTACATGTCTTATCGTCTGGTCTATCAGTTAGTATTTTAAGATCTTTGTATACTTGTAGACTATCAAAATTAATTATTGCTGATTTTTGTTTGGAAGCAATTTTAGTTGCAAGCTTTGACTTTCCACTTGCAGTGGGACCAAAGATAACCAGTATGTCCCTTTTTTCCATTTTGATTAATCGAGAGACAATCTTGCGCCTATATATTTTTTAGAATTAGGACCAGAATAGAAAACAATCAGAACATTTTCTTTTCCTTGAGAAACAACCTCGTCAATTATTTGCAATACTTCCCCAGATCCTCTCACTGATTTATTTTGTATTTCAATAATAATGTCGTCTTTCTTAATATTTTGTCGTATTAGGAAAGAGTCGTTATTAATTTCGGATATAATTACACCTTGTAAAGTTTTAGCTAAATCCAATCTGGACTTGTCTTCATCTGTCAATGTTCTGACTTTTATTCCTAGTTCTTTTATTAAAACAGCTGAGCCATTATTTTCAATTGAGGCAAGTTCCTCAAGGGACGGCTGTTTGCCTAGATTTACAAATAACTGAACTTCTTTTTCATTCCGCCAGACAACAACCTTTGTAGATTGACCAATATCTGCCTCAGCCACCAGTTTTGGAAGTGTTTGAACAGACTCTACTTCTTTACCATTGAACTCAATAATGATGTCGCCCTCATTAACACCACCTTTAAGTGCTGGGCTATCTGTAGTTAAACCCTGAACTAAGGCACCATAAGTTTTACCAAGACCCAAACTCTCCGCAATTTCATCAGTTACTTCTTGAATTCTTACGCCTAACCAGGCTCTTTCAATTTCTCCTGTTTCTTGGAGTTGCTGAATAATGTTATTTGCAAGATTTGATGGAATAGCAAATCCAATTCCAATAGATCCGCCGCTTGGAGAAATGATCATTGAATTCACTCCAATCACTTTTCCGTCTAAATCAAATAATGGTCCTCCTGAATTGCCTCTATTTATTGATGCATCAGTTTGTATGAAGTCGTCATATCTTCCACCAAGCATTCTTCCTCTTGCTGAAACAATACCTGCTGTAACTGTACCTCCTAGTCCATGTGGATTACCGATTGCCATTACCCAATTACCTACTTTTGCCGTGTCTGAGTCACCAAACTCTAAAAATGGAAGGTTATTTGCGTCAACTTTTAAAAGTGCTAAATCAGTCTCAGCATCAGAAGCAATCAATTCGGCTTCTAATTTTAATCCATCTGTAAAGGTAACTTGTATGTCTGAAGCGTTCTCTACAACATGATTATTTGTAACAATAAAACCATCTGCAGAAATCACAAAGCCTGAACCTAATGAACTAAATTCTCTTTCTGATGGTTCGGGGCTAGGCATGTTAAAAGGAAAATTAAAAAAATCTTCAATCGATGGAACTTGAGGACCTGTATTTTCAATTATACCTGTCGTTGAAATGTTAACAACTGAGGGTGAAACTTTCTCAGCTAAATCAGAGAAGGTATCAGGTCCATTAAAGCTTAAAGATTGAAACGTAGAACTAATAAACAAAAAAAAGATGACTGGTATAATTTTGATATCTAATTTCATCTGACCGCGGTCCATAACATTAGAAATCCTATTATTGCTGATGCCAGACCTCCCCATTTTAGGGTGTCATTGTTCATCTCTAACATTGATCTGATCATATTCTTCATTCTATTTGGAAATAAGGCATAAAGAAGGCCCTCTATAATTAAAAGTAACCCAAGAGAACCTAATATAAATTGCATCATTTTAGGAAAGTTAAATATTTTTACTCAGAGTAAGTTCCAAAATATTGAAAGAATTCACTTTCAGGAGACAAGATCATAGTTGTGTCTGAACTTTTAAGACCTTCTGCATATGCCTGCATTGCTCTGTAGAAAGCAAAAAATTCAGGGTCTTTTCCAAATGCATCCGCAAAAATTTTATTAGCCATTCCATCACCTTCACCACGAATTATGTTGGCTTCTTTCTCTGCCTGTGACTTTATAATCGTAACTTCCTTATCAGCAGTTGAACGAATTTTTTGAGCCATCTCAGCACCTTTTGCTCTGAACTCTCTGGCTTCACGTTCACGTTCAGTTTGCATTCTACCAAAAATTGCCTGGCTATTTGCTTCAGGTAAATCAGCTCGCTTAATTCTTACATCAACAATTTCTATTCCAAAGTTCTTCACTTCCGCCTCGGCTAATGACGTAATTTGTTTCATAAGTTTCGAACGGTCATCTGATAATACGGCTGACAAAGGTTCCTCACCTAGAACGCCCCTAATTCTTGAATTAACAACTGCAGAAATTCTTGATCTAGCAACATTTTCATTACCAAATGCCTTATAGAACTCTAAAACATCAACAATTTTGAATTTTACATAAGCGTCAACAATAAGTCTTTTTTGATCAGATGCGATCACCTCAGCGGCAGGGGCATCAATGTCTAGTATACGATTATCAATAAATATCACATTCTGAATGAATGGTATTTTAAAATTAAGACCTGGTTCAGTAATTACTCTTTTTGGATCACCAAACTGCAATACGATTGCATTTTTTACTTCAAGTACTGTGAACAGGGTGAAATAAGCGACTATTGCTATAAACCCTAAAACTATCAATGATATTCTAGTAGTGCTCATATTTAATCCTGTGACTTCTTGCTTAATTCGGGGAGAGGTAAATAAGGAACAACAGAGTCACCTCCAGCTTTGTCAATAATAACTTTGTCCATATCGGAGAATACATCTTCCATTGTCTCATAAAATATTCTTTTCTTTGTCACTTGAGGAGCTTTTGCGTACTCTGTTTGAATTGACAGGAACCTTGATGCCTTACCTTCACTATCAGCAATGACTTTTTGTCTATACCCCTCAGCAGATTGAAGAATTTGCTCGGCCTCACCTCTTGCTCTTGGAATTATATCATTAGCGTATGCCTCTGCTTCATTTCTTTGTCGTTCCATATCAGCACGCGCAGCTTGTACATCTCTAAATGCGTCGATTACCTGTGCTGGCGGGTCAGCCTTTTGAGTTTGTACCTGTGTTATTGTAATTCCTGTACCGTATTCATCTAAAATTTCCTGAATAATCAATCTAGTTTGTTCCTCTATTTCTGTTCTTCCTTCTGTAAGAATGGATTGCAGGCCACCCTGCCCGATAGACTCTCTCATTGCAGTCTCTGCAGCGCTTTTCACAGTAAGTTCAGGAGCTTGAACATTAAATAAAAACTTACCTGCATCATTGATCAACCAGAATACTGAAAAGTCAATATCAACAATATTTTCGTCACCTGTTAACATTAAGCTTTCTTCTTCTACATCTCTAATCGCAGTAACTCTAGAATCTGGACTTTGTCTGTAACCAACATCTATTCTATTTATTTTGGTTACTTTGGGTGTGAATACACGCTCTATTGGGTAAGGTAAGTGATAGTTTAGTCCAGGTTGTGTGGTTTTAGTATACTTTCCGAATTGTAAAACTACGCCCTGTTCATCCGGTAGAACTCTATAAAAACCGCTCGCAAGCCATATGAGTATTAATATACCAATAATTACCATTGGTCCTAACTTTCCAAAAAAAGAGCCTGGCATCATTCCTTTGAAACGGTTCTGTGCATTGCGGATCACATCGTCCATATTGGGACCTGGACCACGTCTACCGCTTCCATTTCCCGAAGAACCCCAAGGATCGTTATTGTTATTATCAGACCAAGACATATAATTTAGAATTATTACCTATATATGGTAAAAATGCTTAAAAGCAATTATTTACACTTATACTATGCTATATTGTAATTAATTACGTAAATACAAGATCAAAAAAATGGCAGAAACTCACAAAAATCAAGCTTTACACCTCCTTGGACAAGTTGTTAACGAAGAAGCGGGTGAAAACATAGTGGCCCTGGGTATGGTTAAAAATGTATCCGTGAGTGAGGGGAAAATAGATTGTATTATTGAATTCAAAGAAAATGATCAGAAAAAAAATGAAAAAATTTTTGAGGATGCTCAAAGAGTATTGAAAGAGATTCCTGGTATAACTAAAGTTAATATCATCACAACCTTACATAAGGAAAATTCAACACATGCAAATGATGAAGTGAATTCAGACAACAAAACAAATAGCGTTGGCACTAATCAAATAAAATATATTCTTGCAGTTGCATCAGGAAAAGGAGGAGTCGGTAAATCAACAGTCGCATCAAATCTTGCGTGCGCGTTTAAATCACTTGGTTTAAAAACCTGTTTACTTGATGCTGATATTTATGGTCCTTCGATTCCCAAAATGATTGGGATTAATGAAAAGCCTCATTCTGATGGACAAAAAATTGAAACAATTAATCGATACGGACTATCGACAATGTCTATGGGTTACATGGTCAATGATGAAAATCCCATCATCTGGAGAGGTCTCATGGTCATGAAAGCAATTAATGAAATGATTGATAAAGTAAATTGGGGAGCTGCAGATATTATGGTTATTGATTTGCCCCCAGGCACAGGTGATGTTCAACTGTCTCTGATTCAGAAACTAAAAATCTCTGGAAGTTTAATTGTTACTACACCTCAAGATATTGCTTTAATTGATGTAATCAGAGGGTTAAAGATGTTTGAAAAAACTAAAGTCCCCATTCTTGGCATTGTTGAAAACATGAGTTACTTCTTGGCACCCGATACAGGTAAAGAATATAAGCTGTACGGTGAGAGTAAAACAAATGAAGTTGCTGAAAAATATGATTATGAAATACTCGCAAATCTTCCTCATGATCCATTGCTTCTTGAGCAGTGCGAAAAAGGTCACCCTCTAACAGATTTAGTGCCAGATCATAAAGTCAGCCAAATGTTTATTGAATTGGCTGAGAATTTATTAAAACGATTAAAATTAGAACAATTAGCAAATACTAACTAATTTCAAACTTTCTTTGCAGTTCGCTCCATTCTCTTTTAGACAGACCTTCCTCTTCAAAAGATACTTTCTCGCCTTTTAGTAGTTTTCTCATCAGATTGACCTCTTTGGCGGAGAGTTCTGTTCCACCAATTCTATAATCTTCAAATGCTTCGTAAGTAAGAGGAACCCATTTTTTTACAATATCTAACATGGCATCCGCATAAACACGTATTTCATACTGCGCATGGTCATCAGCTCTTAGAGCAAGAAAGTGCAATAAATTATTCAGGTCAATCTTCCAGTACCATTGTGTATAGGTATTGAGGGTAAGATTCATTCGGGCTAATTCTCTTGCAATTCCAGATTTACTTTCATCAATTATGCTGCCCTCAGAACTTTCGTTTAATAACGTTTCATAATTAGAATATGTCTGCTCCGCATCCTTTTTTAGTATTTGTATAACATTAGAGGCTTCATCATCTGTTAACGCATCACCTCTACCCTGATTATTGATTGCTGACTGTGCTGCCAGGTTTTCTGCTGATGGAATATAGAACTCTTTATCAAGAATTGAGTAGCGAGCCGAGTACTCATTAACGTTTGCCGTCCTGTGTCGTATCCATTGTCGAGCAATGAAAATTGGAAGTTTAATATGAAATTTAATTTCACACATTTCAAAGGGGGTTGAGTGACGGTGCCTCATCAAATATTTAATAAGCCCTTTGTCATTTGAAATCTTCTTTGTGCCTTTACCATATGATACTCTTGCCGACTGCACTATTGAACTGTCATCCCCCATATAATCAATGACACGAATAAAGCCATGATCGAGCACTTCTATTGGCTTATACAAAACTGCTTCTAATTCAGGGGCTGTAACACGAGCTGTTTCTGATATTTCAGACCTTAAGGCTTCAATTTCTTCAAGTTGTTCTTTGTTTACCGGCATTTTTTTGAATCAAATAATAAACACATACTATATTAAGATTACTCTCTTTAAAAAGTCTCAATATCCAACTATATTCAAATTGCTGGGGATATCCCAGCTATAGGGATAAACGGCTTGCGTAATACCCATTACGGACCCGGGGGCGGTACCCGGCACCTCCACCATAAATTAGGGGGTGATATAGGATCGACGAATGCTTAAAGGTAAGTTTTTCTCTCGGTATTGTACCACCGTTATCGGGCTATTTTATAAATGCTAACGATGAATTAGCGCTCGCTGCTTAATCTAATTAGGTAAGCGCGGTTCGGGGGACACCGGGCAACAGAAGTCTCCCACTTTTGTCACTCGGCCTTTAAAAAACTTAAATCGTTACCATATATACATGTAAGGTAGTATAATACAATTCAAATGAATCAAAAAACAAGACAAGAACAAGACAGTATCGGCAAAATAAAAGTTTCAAATAGTAATTTTTGGGGAGCTCAAACTCAAAGATCATTAAAGAATTTTAAAATTGGCAATAATTTAATGCCTATAGAGATTATACATGCACTAGTCACAATAAAAATGGCCTGCGCGAAAGTAAATCAAAAACAAAAGTCTTTAGCTCCTAAAATAGCAAATGCAATAATTAGTGCATCAAAAAATATTCTTACCGGGAAGCATGATGATCAATTCCCTCTTTCGGTTTGGCAGACTGGATCTGGAACTCAAACTAACATGAATGTAAATGAAGTCATCGCTAATCTTGCCAATAAAAAACTTACCGGAAAACTTGGAAAGAATAGTCCAGTTCACCCGAACGATCATGTCAACAAAAGTCAATCAACTAATGACAGTTATCCATCTGCAATTAATATCGCGGCCTCAAAAAAAGTTACAGATGAACTTATTCCGGCTTTAAATGAAATGGAAAAAACTTTAGGTAGCCAGTCTAAGAAATGGAAAAGTATCATCAAAATCGGTAGGACACACTTGCAAGACGCAACTCCCTTATCACTTGGACAAGAATTTTCAGGTTATCAATCTCAGATTGATATGAACATTAAACGACTGAAGACAGCCCTGATTAACTTAAATTATTTAGCTCAAGGAGGGACGGCAGTTGGAACTGGTCTGAATACAAAAAAAGGGTTCGATAGACTTGTTGCAAATGAAATAAGTAAAATTAATAAAATTAAATTTAAACCTGCAAGCAATAAATTCCAAGCTTTGGCCTCTCATGACTCTCTTGTAGAACTATCGGGAGTATTAAATGTTATTGCAACGGATCTTTTCAAAATAGCAAATGACATTAGGCTGTTAGCTTCTGGACCAAGATCAGGTCTAGGAGAACTGAATTTACCTGAGAATGAACCCGGGTCATCTATAATGCCTGGTAAGGTAAATCCAACTCAAAGTGAAGCTTTAACAATGGCTTGTTTACAGGTTATGGGTAGTCATAACGTAATATCAATGGCAGGAACTCAAGGTCATTTTGAACTTAATGCATTTAAACCAGTAATTGGTTTTAACATAATTAATGCAATCAATTTATTATCCTCAGGGGTTACAAACTTTTGCGATAAGTGCCTAAAGGGAATTAAACCGAATTTAAGAAATATAAAAGAAGGTGTTGAGAATTCCTTAATGCTTGTAACCGCCCTTGCTCCTGAAATTGGATACGAAAAAGCTGCAGAACTCGCAAAGCTTGCACATAAGAAAAATATTACGCTAATTGAGGCAAATAAAATCCTAAAATATATTGATGTAAGAAAGATGAAGTCTCTTCTCAATCCATCAAAAATGATTTCTTCTTCATAGTTCGTTCATGCCAAATTCCAATAAGCGCACTGTCAAGATAGATGGCCACATTACAAGTGTATTTCTTGAAACTGAATTTTGGGAAGAAATATTAAAACTAAGCAAAAAAGAAAATACTACTCCAGATAAAATAATCTCAAAAATAGATAAGACGAAAAACACTTCCAATTTATCAAGCGCAATTAGACTATATGTTCTGAATCACTTAAAGGGTCAGTTATGACTGAAGTAAATTACCTAGAAAGTCTTAACCCACTACAATATGAGTCTGTTTGTAGTACCGAGGGTCCAAATCTAATTATTGCAGGAGCTGGAACTGGAAAAACTAAAGTACTTACTACGCGAGTTGCTCATATCATAGATAATAACTTAGCGTTCCCCTCTCAAATTCTTTGCGTAACCTTTACTAACAAGGCTGCAAGAGAAATGTCCGAACGTGTTCAAAAACTGGTAAGTCAAAATATGGAAAAGATGCCTTGGATGGGAACCTTTCATTCAATTGGAGCAAAAATAATTAGAAACCACGCAGAGGTAATTGGTCTGAAACAAAGTTTTACGATACTTGATAAGGATGATCAACTTTCCCTTATTAAGCAAATCATAAAGGCTGAAAACTTAGATCAATCTCAGTTTTCACCTAAATTAATTCAATCTAAAATTGATCATTGGAAAAACAAAGCTCTTAATCCAAATGACATAAAATCTGAGTCACTAGATAATTTAGTCGATGAAAAGAGTCTCTCAATTTACAAAATTTACCAAGCAAGATTGTTTGAAATTAATTGTTTAGATTTTGGTGACCTGCTTTTACAATGTATCAATCTTTTTAAAGTCCCTGATATTCACAAACGTTATAGCAGTAATTTTAAATATATTCATGTGGATGAATACCAAGACACCAATGCTGCACAATATAAATGGCTTAAACTTCTTGGTTCTCAGCATCAAAATGTTTGTTGTGTTGGAGACGATGATCAATCAATTTATAGTTGGCGTGGCGCTGAAGTTGATAATATGCTTCGATTTGAAAAAGAATTTGAAAATGCAAAGGTAATACGACTTAAACAAAATTATCGATCAACAAACAATATACTTAAGTCTGCATCTTCATTAATTAGTTATAACGAATATAGACTTGGCAAGGAGCTTGTTTCGGCCCAAGGTGATGGAGAGCCCATACATTTACATTTAGTTAATTCAAGTAGAGACGAAGCCGATTTAGTTGCTCAGGATATTATGAAGTATAGTGACGATAACCCTGACCTGAACAATATCTCAATATTAGTGAGGGCAGTATTTCAATCGCGTGAAATAGAGGAGTCTTTGATTAAATACTCAATTCCTTATCGTATTGTAGGTGGTATTCGGTTCTATGAGAGATCAGAAATAAAAGATGCTGTTTCATATCTTAGGCTGGTCTATGAAAGTCAAGACGATGTCGCATTTGAAAGAGCTTTAACAATCCCTAAAAGAGGTATAGGAGAAAAATCATTTAATCATATTTTATCTTACGCAAAACAAAAACGAATTTCATTGTATCAAGCATCAAAAGAAATGGTTGATACAGACGAATTTACCAAAAAAATATCTGAAAGCTTAAAAACATTCATTTCTGTTATCGACAGAGGAAAATCATCCATCGATAATATGCAGTTTTATGACATTTTAAAAATGCTGCTCGATGAGTCTGGTTATATGAATATGCTTAAAAATGATAAAAATGTCTCTGGACAAACGAAAATAGAAAATATTAAGGAATTAATAATTGCGATGGAAGACTATAACAGCATAGAGGAGTTTTTAGAGCATGTATCTTTAGTTACGGCCATAGATGAAAATAATGAAGACAATAAAGTAAGTATTATGACGCTTCATGCCGCTAAAGGCCTTGAATATGATTATGTTTTTTTGCCAGGTTGGGAAGAAGGTCTTTTTCCTCATCAAAAAACAATTGATGAAACTGGCAATAAAGGAATTGAAGAAGAACGAAGGCTTGCATATGTCGGTATAACGCGAGCTAAAAAAATAATAAATATTTCGACATCAATGAGTCGTCGATTTCAAAATAATTGGATGCCTTCATTGCAATCTCGATTTATTGAGGAGCTAGATCAAGAATTAATAAAAACTATTAATCACGCGTCAAGCCATATGGACAGACTCCAAAATCAAGAATTTGATGAATTTAATCAAGATTTTGAATTTAAACCAAGAAAATTAGATTTTAAAAATAATCCTTCTTCAGGTTATCGAACAGTAGTTGATATGGAAATAGAAAATGTTAGAGATATAAACGATGATATTTTACTTCAAATAGGGCAAACGGTTGAACACAAAAAATTTGGTATTGGTCGAATAAAAGATATTGACGGTACAAAGGCAGTTGTGGATTTTGATAAACATGGTACAAAAAAATTAATATCTGATTTTCTAAAACCATGTTGAATACCTCAAAAAAAATTGCAGAAATAAGAAAACTGTTAATTAAAAATAAAATTGATTATTACTTAATTCCACACTCAGACGAATATCAGAATGAATTTTTGCCAAAGTACAGTAAACGACTAGAGTGGATTAGCAACTTTACTGGATCAGCCGGAGATGTCATTGTAGGCATAAAAGAAGCTTATTTATTTGTTGATGGGCGTTATACCATCCAAGCTCAGAATGAAGTAAACAAAGAACAATATAAGATATTTAATTACAATAAACTCACTCCATTAAATTTGCTAAAATTAAAAAAAGCTAAAAATGTAGGGTTTGATGGTAACATTTTGCCTTACTTTAAAATTAAATCATATTCAAAATCTTTAGGTAAAAAAACAAATTTAATACCACTAGAGAAAAATCTCATTGATCAAATCTGGAAAACTAAACCAAAGAAAAGCATTTCAAAGCCATTTGTTTTAGAAAAAAATTTTGCAGGTGAAAGTACTAAAAGTAAAATAAATAAAATTGTAGATTTTTTAAAAAAATCTAAAACAGATTACTATATTTTAACTGCATGTGACTCAATTTCGTGGGTATTCAATATAAGATCAAATGATATTGAGTATACACCTATATTTCTATCACAAGCAATTATTCATAAAACTGGAAAATGTTACATTTTTTCTGATTGCAAAAACAGTTTAAAAAAGCAATTGAAAATTGACGTCTCTTTTAAAAAGCAAAAAGATATTTATCCATTCATCAAAAAGTGTGGATTTAATAAATCATTCATATGTGACATCAATACGATTAATTTTAATCTAGCTAATGAAATTAAAAATTATGGTACATTAAAACTTCAAGGGGATGTCATACAGTTACTAAAGTCTAAAAAAAATAAAACTGAGCAAAAAGGTATGCTTAATTCACATAAAAGAGATGGTGCATCATTAACAAAATTTATATTTTGGGCTAAAAACCAAGTACAAAATAAAAATATAACAGAAATGGATGCAATTAAATATTTAGATAATTTAAGAAAGAGTAATAAAAATTTCTTTTCACTCAGCTTTCCCACAATTGCGGGTACAGGCTCAAATGGAGCAATTGTTCACTATCGTGCAAATAAATTAACAAACAAAAAAATAAGAAAATCAGATTTATTTCTAGTTGATTCTGGCGCTCAGTACTTTGATGGAACGACGGATGTAACGAGAACAATAAGTTTTAATAAGCCGCGAAAAGATCAAATAGATATGTATACTAGAGTCTTAAAAGGTCATATTGCGGTCGCACGTAGTAAATTTAAGTACGGAGAAAAAGGTAAAAAATTAGATAATCTTGCAAGAAAATATCTCAAAGAAATAAATTGTAATTTTGAACACGGAACTGGACATGGGGTCGGCTGTTTCTTGAATGTACACGAAAGTCCCCCTTCTATTTCACAATTTTCTAGAATATCTTTTGAAGAAGGTATGGTTGTTTCAAATGAACCTGGTTTCTATAAAAAAAATGACTACGGTATAAGGATTGAGAGCCTAATTATGTCTCAAATAAGTAAAGGTTATTTGCATTTTAAAACATTAACAATGGCTCCGTTCGAGAGAGATTTAATAAATAAAAAAATGTTGAATAAAAAGGAAATTGAGTGGATTGATAAGTATCACTCAGATGTAAAATCAAATCTATTGCGATTTATGAATGAACAGGAGAAAAAATGGCTGATAGACCAAACTTCCCCCCTGATTAATTAGCTAAATTTGACCATTCTTTCTCATTCATTACCTTGACACCTAATTCTTTTGCTTTTTTTAACTTTGATCCGGAATTTTCACCTGTAACAAGTATATCTGTTGATTTACTTATTGATGAAACGACTTTTGCGCCGAGTTTCTCAGCTTTTGTTTTTGCCTCAGCCCTAGACATTGATGACAGTGTTCCAGTAAAAATTATTTTCTTTCCGGTTATTTTTGATTTAACGGTATCTATTTTTTTAATAAATAGATCAACCCTCTGGGTTAGTTTTAATATTTGTTTCATATTAGATTTAATTGATGAGTATTCTATAAATGATTGAATAACTTTTGGACCCAGTCCATCTGTATTTTCAAGGGTGCTAAGTATATCGCTCTTTCCTTCAAAGAAACTTATAAAGCTCTCAATATTTGAAAAAGCTGATGCAATTAATTTTGCATTTATTTGCCCCACGAAACGAATTCCCAAGGAATAAATAAATTTTGATAACTCAATTTTTTTCTTTTGATCTATTGCATTTATTAAATTGTTAAACGAAATTGTACCCCATCCTTCTATATTAACAATTACATCTCTTTTTGCTTCAAGGTCAAAAATATCAGCGTAGTCCTCTATTAGTCCCTTATTATAAAATAGATTGATTTGTTTATCTCCCAAACCCTCAATATCTAGTGCACTTCTTGATACAAAATGTTTAAGCCTGCCAATTTTTTGCGCATCACATACGTAAGTACCTGAACATCTGACAACAACTTCATCAGGGTCAATAACTATTAGTGATTTACATATTGGACAAGATTTAGGCGGTTTAAAAAGATTTGGTCTATTTTTTTTATTTTTAGATACAACTTCAAGAATATGAGGAATTACATCGCCTGCTCTTTCAACAATCACGGAGTCACCCTCACGAATATCTTTTTTTTCTATTTCTTCAAAATTATGCAATGTAGCGTTTGATACCAGTACACCGCCAATGTTAATTGATTTCAGTCTTGCGACAGGAGTTACCGATCCAGTTCTTCCAATCTGAATATCTATTTTTTTAATTTCAGTTTGCGCAGTTTCTGAAGCAAATTTATGAGCTATGGCCCATCGAGGGGATTTGCCCACAATGCCTAATCTATTTTGAAAAGATAAATTATTCACTTTGTATACAAGTCCATCAATATCATAGGGTATTTCTGCTCTTTTTTTGTTAACTTCATCATAAATCTCTATTAAATCTTTTAGGTTTTTGGCTTTTTTTAGGAATGGGCTGATTGGGATCCCCCACGATTTGAATTCAATTAATTGATCGTAATAACTACTCTTTTCTTCAGTAAATGATCCAAACCCATGAGCGATAAATTTGAGTGGACGCTTTGCGGTAACTTTTGAATCCAACTGTCTTAGACTTCCTGCCGCGGCGTTTCTTGGATTTGCAAATTTGTTATCTGTATTCAGCTTCATAAAATCATTTTTAGTGATGAATATTTCACCTCTAATTTCAATAGAAACTGGTGGATATTTTGTTTTTAAGATTTTTGGTATATCCTTGATTGTAATTACATTGTCTGTAATATTTTCCCCAATTTGACCATCGCCTCTAGTAGCAGCTGTTACAAGTTTTCCATTTTTATAAATTAAATTAACTGACAGACCATCAATTTTAGGTTCAGATGAAAATTCAAAATCAATACCCTTTTTGTTTAAGAAATTAGATATTTTTTTTTGAAAATTTTGCAGGTCTTCTTCTGACATTGCATTATCAAGAGATAGCATTCTTGTGGGATGATTAAATTTTGAAAATAAATCAGAGGCCCTACCTCCAATCTTGTCCAAAATATTAGATTGCATAGTTTCTTCAGGAAAAAGTTTTTTGATATTTTTATAATCGTTTATCAGAGCGTCGTACTCTGCATCACTTATTTCGGGACTATCATTATTGTAGTAAAGATTGTTATGGTACTGGATATTCTTTACAAGTTCTTGAAACTTTTTTTTTGGAAATTTTTCCACTGCTTTTATTTAACTTAAATCTTTGACTAACTCGTAACTTTTTGTGTACCAATCACTGTCAGGAAAATTAAAACCTAGAGTTGATGCATATCTTTTTGCTTCTTCAGTTAAACCAAGGGAGTAATAGATTTCAACAAGTCTATGTAATGCCTCCTCTGTATATACAGAGGTATCATAATCCTCTAAAATTTTATTATACCTGTTAATTGCTGATATCCATTGCTGTTTAAATTGATAATATCTGGCAATTTCAATTTCTTTTGCTGCCAGCCTATCATTTATAATATCAATTTTTAAGTAAGCATCTTCAACAAACTCAGAATCAGGATATTTGTTTATAACCTCATAAAAGGCCTTTTTAGATTTCACCGTCATACTCTGATCTCTTTCTACATCTTTTATCTGCTCAAAGTAATTTAAAGCTCGTAGATAGTAAGCGTATGAAATTTTATTACTGCCAGGGTAAAGTGCAATAAATCTTTCTAGAGCATCCAGGCTTTCATCATGAAATTGTGTTTTATAATAACAGAACGCAGTCATTAATTGTGCCTGATTAGACCACTTAGAATAAGGATATTGTCTTTCAATATCTTCAAATAGTATTGCTGCATCTACAAAATCTCTTTTTTTAACTAATTCCATAGCATTTGAGTAGAGTATTTGAAGTTTTTCACCCTCTGTTTCAGGCGTAACTAACTTTGTATCTGAACAACCGCTAAGAATAAAAGTAGCTAAAGTTAGAAAAGTAAAGATTTTTATTAATTTCATAACCATAATTTTAATGATTATTTAAGAAGATTAAAGATGAATTTCTAAATTAAAATGATGCAGCTACGGACTTCGTGTAATAGGTTTTTTGATAATTTTTATCATTTAAATTATCTTCGTTTATAAGGCGCCAGTTTGACTGATCAGACATTATTGAATTCATAGTTTCATGAGTTAATCTGTGACCACCTTTATATATTTCAAACGCTCCTTTCACTGAATATCCTAAGAGATAAATATCACCAATGAAATCAAGTATTTTATGTTTAACAAATTCATTTTCTTGACGCAATTTGTCATTATTCACAATTCCTTTTTTATCAAGGACAATTGCATTATCTAAAGAACCTCCTGCTATAAGGCCTTTTTTTCTGAGAGAATCTACCTCTTCTTTAAAGCCAAAAGTTCTGCAATTAGAAATAAGATTTTTAAACTGGTTTGAATCTTTAAACTCATAATTAAATCTTTGTTCCTTAATAAGATTGTGATTATAAGAAATTGTATAATCAATTTCTAAATTATCAGATGGGGAAACTTTCACAAAAGAATCATTCATACTAAACACAATTGGTCTAGATATGCTTAGATATTTTTTTTCTACATTTAAACTTTTAAGACCAACTTCCTCAATGTTACGTACATATTCTAGGGAGCTACCATCAAGAATTGGTAATTCATCACAATCTACTTCAACAATAGCGTTATCAATTCCCATGCCATGTAAAGCTGACATCAAATGTTCGATTGTTGAAACTGATATTCCGTATTTATTTGTAATCTTTGTACATAGATCTGAGAAGCTAACGTTATTAAACTTTGCTTCAATTAGTGATTCTTCATTAGAATTTTTAATATCAATTCTTCTAAATACGATGCCAGTGTTAGCAGTCGCCGGGTTAACAAACAAGTTTGATTTTTCACCGCTGTGTAAAGTTACACCTTCAATATTGAATGACTTATTAATGGTTTTTTGCATTCTGATGTTTATAAATTGTTTAAAACCACGGGAAAAAACAAAGATTATTTCTTTTTGTTACTACTTAAAGGTTTCTAAAAAAATTATAAACTACTGAAAATACTGATTTTTTTTCTGATTTAGACTCATCCTTATCTCCCTCCATGTTATGGTTAGCGGCATAATTTAAAAGACCAAATGCTGATGCAAGAGACGGATTATCTAAATAAGTTTTTGATCCGTTAATTTTTTTTGTCGATCCTAAACGAAAATTACTATCACTCATTTGATTTTTGATGAATTTTTGCATAGTTAACGACTTTGCTCCATATCCAGTAAGCACAATATTATTAGATACTAGAGAGCTGAATTTTGATTTATAAATTATATTTTTTATTAAATTTGATAATTCTTCTGCTCTTGATAAATATATTTCAAAATACTTTTCTAATTTTTTTTCATAAATTCTCTGACTATTCATTGTATCAATTTGCTTTCTTACTATTTCGGCCTCTTCTAGTGAAATTGATTTGACTTGTGATATATCATTTGAAAAATTATAAGTTCCAACTTTAACTGTATCGTAGCCAATAAGTTGGTTGTCAAAGGTATAAGAAATAATTGTCTTGTTTTTCTGAATATCGATACTTACTGCTCCATTATCTGCTTCTTCATCTGATAACACTGCAAGACTGCTAGCATAGTGACTAGAAACTATCTGTTTGAGGCTTATGTCTTGATTATTTAATAAATCTAATATTTTACTTAGATAGTCTTTTGAAGTTGATATAACATGCCATTTTGTATGAAGAGTTTCAGCTTTCACACCAATTGGATCTGATAAGCTTTTTTTATTATCTACTTTGTAACTTATTGGGAAGGAATGAAGTGGTTCATCAGTTTCAGTATATAGTCTTTTAAATTTTGTATCTTCAAAAAAAGATTTGATATCATTTTCTGTTATGATCCTACCTGAAATTTTATTTTCAAATTCAATATAATCTGATTTCATGTTTTCTGATATACTGACATAAACATTACTAATCTTTATACCGGCATCTACTTCTGCTTTCGAAATAGCGGCATCAAGATGATTTTTAATTTCGTCTGTTTCCAATGAAAAGGGCTTTAAACAATTGACTTTCAGTTTAGAAGTACCTATTCCAATAAGTTGAAGAATTTTTCCTTTGTCTAATATTTGTAATTCTTGAGCAATAAGGCAAATTACTTTGTCGGCTCTTATATCAATTGCACTAATTATTTTTTGATCCATTAAATCTCATCAATACCATAATTTATTTTCCCATCTAAAACTTTGAGGGCTGCTCTTCCTTGAATTCTTAAATCTATTTCAATAATGTTACTTTCAATTACTTCTTGCTCCTCAAAAAGCTGTTTTAAATTTATTAATGATTGTTGAATGTTTTCATCTGGTAATTTTACCAGTAATTTATTGTTTAATTTTAGATTCCACCTTCTTTTTTCAATAAATTCAACTTCTTTCAGAGTTTGAGTTAAATTTGGAAACGCAATACTTATGTCCCTAATTAATTGCTCGAGTAATTCTGGCGAGTTCTCGCCCCTTACAAATAAGAGGTCATCTTCATATTTGTTTAAGTTAATTTCAGTAATGATTGATCCATCAAGATCCATAAGAAAAGATTTTCCTTCTTTAAAGTATATTGCATATGGATCGTTCTCAATTACATTTATTTTTAAAGTTGATGGTAAAACTTTTTTTATAGATGCCCTCTTTACCCATTCACTTGACTCTACAATTTCCTTGATGGAATTAAAATTTAAGCCAATAAGATTACCTTTGAATTCAGTCACATTATTTTCAATCTCAGATATATTTGATTTTTCAGAACCTTCTATAATGACATTTTTAATTTGAAATGAATTATTTAGTAAACTTGGAAATTTTAAAAATACAAAAATTGCAATAAGAGAAATGAATATTAAAGAGAAGGAAACAATATTTATTATTTTAATTTTGCGTTGCATCTAATAGGATCCAATTAATAAGATTATCAAAGCTTATACCTTTATAATTTGCAATTTCAGGGACTAATGAAGTTGGTGTCATGCCGGGTTGAGTATTAAGCTCTAATATATAAAATTGGTTTGTCACTTTATCTAATATAAATTCGGTTCGGCTGATTCCCTTACAACCCAATAATTTATGAGCATCTAAACCTAAACCTTCAACTTTTTTAATTAGGTCGCTCTCTAATCTTGGTGGAATTATATGTTTTGTTTTCCCTGCATCAAAGTACTTTGATTCGTAATCATAGAATTCATTTTTTGGATCAATTTCTATAGAACCAGTTTTATTTGTTCCTATAACAGCGACATTTATCTCAGGGCCCTCAATAAATTGCTGAATCAATAATTCATTTCGAAATTTATTCTCAGTCAGGTATTTATTTAATTCCCCATGGTTTCTAATAATGCTAACTCCAACACTAGATCCTTCATTTCTTGGCTTTAAGACATATGGAAAATCAAATATATTTTGATCTTTCACTTCCTCTATCTTCATCAATTTCGTTAAAGGATGATTGAACCCATTTTCAATAAATAGTTCAGCAGATTTGTATTTATCCATTGCTAATTTGGATGACTCAATTCCAGAATGGGTGTAAGGCACTCCATATTTTTCAAGTATTTCTTGAACACTTCCATCTTCTCCCCATGTTCCGTGTAATCCATTGAATACTATGTCAGGTTTATGCAATTCAAGGTCAGCTAACAGATTCTCATTTGCATCAATTTCTACAATATTGTTGCCCATATTTTTAAGAGATTTGCTTATTTCTTTTGAGGTGATAATACTTATTTCTCTTTCTGCAGAAATGCCTCCATACAAAAGCATAATTTTTTTGTCTTTATTCATCTTTCACCAAATATCTTTATTTCCCAGTTTAAGCTTATTCCCAATTTTTTCTTTACATCAGACCTAACATATTCTCCGAAGTCTTCGATAAGGTTTGCTGATTTAGTTTGATTATTAACTATGAAGTTTGAATGCTTAGAAGAGAAACATATTCCTTGAAGCTCAAAATTTTTAAGACCAGCTTCTTCAATAATTTCCCATGCTTTTTTATCAGTCTGATCTTTTGGATTTTTAAATGTACTTCCTGCTGTTTTAATTTGCTGAGGTTGAGCTTTTTTTCTTTGATCATCAACTTCTTTCATTTTTAAGGAAATTGCATTTTTGCTTACATTTTTTTTTTGCATATATACATCGCAGATAATCATATCTTGAGGTATATTACTTTCCCTATAAGAAAATAATTCCTTCGAATTAAGAATTTCTGAGACTTGCCCCCTATAATCAACACACTTTGCTTTAATAAAAACATCTTTTGTTTCAGAATTATAACAACCAGCGTTCATACGAACTGCACCACCAAGTGTTCCCGGAATTCCAAAATAAAACTCCATTCCGCCTATTTCATTTTTCTGACAATAATTCGATAATACTCTATCGTAGGTTGCAGCTCCAACTTCAATACAATCATTATGTAATTTAATTTGACTAAATTCTTTTCCTAATTTTATTACAAGACCAAATATTCCACCATCTCTTACAATGATATTCGATCCAGCTCCAATCACCGTTACTGGTAATTTATCTCTGTTGATTTCTAATACTTTTGCTAATTCTTCAAAATTTGGGGGCATATAAAATATCTCAGCGTTGCCTGCTACCCCAAACCAGGTATATTTTGATAAATTATGATTTATTTGAATTTTTCCAATAACATTGTTTTTTTTACAATTTTCTAAAAATTCCCTTTGATTTTCATTCATAAATTTTTTTTAACTCTTTAGCAAAATTTTGAGCCCAATCTGTAACTGTCCCAGCCCCTAAAAATAAAAAGATTATTTTTGATCTATTCTTCTTTGTTAATTCAAATAATTGATCATTTTTAACAAAATATTCAGCTTTGACTTTAGAATTTTTTGCAATGTTACTAATAAATTTATTTAAATCAAAATTTTTTGGTTTTTTCTCACCCGCTCCATAAACATCAGAAACAAATACACATTCACTATGTTTAAAACACGACGTAAATTTGCTTTTCAAATCTAAAACCCTTGAGAATCTATGAGGCTGGAAAATAGTTATTATTCTATTTTTTTTGTCTGAATCAACCAATCCTTTTAATACATTATTTATTTCAGTCGGATGATGGGCATAATCATCAACAACTCTTATTTTATTATTACTCCATAATTCAGTAAGTCTTCTTTGGACACCCTTAAAAGAATTTAGAGACTTCTTAATTATTTCTGGTTTTACATTTAATTGAAGACCAACTGCTATAGCAGCTAATGCATTATTTACATTATACGCTCCATGAAGTGGTAACTTAATATTTTTAATAGTTTGGTTTTGCTCTTTTACAAAAACATCAAATATTGTTAAATTGGCTTTATGTCTTAATTTAATACATTTGATATCACTTTCTCTATGAAAACCGGTTCTAATAATTTTTGTAGTACTTATATTTGCAGCTAACTTACGTAGATCATTATCATCTATACATATAACTGCGAAACCATAAAAAGGAACTTGTGTGATAAACCTTTTGAAATAGTTTTTTAAATTTTGAAAATTTGAATAGTAATCAAGATGTTCTTTATCAATATTAGTTACCACAGAAATTGAGGCTGGAAGTTTCACAAAAGTACCGTCAGATTCATCAGCTTCAACTACTAACCAATCACCTGATCCTAATTTAGTATTTGTTCCAAACTGATTTATTATCCCACCATTGATTACAGTGGGTTTCATTCTTGCCCCATTTAAAACAGCTGAAATTAGAGATGTCGTAGTAGTTTTCCCATGAGACCCAGATATAGCTATAGTTTTTTTTAGTTTTACAATTTGAGATAATATTTCAGCTCTTGAAATTGAAGGAATTTTAATTTTTTTGGAATATTCAAGCTCAATATTATTTTTATTTATTGCAGATGAATAAACAACTAAGCTTACATTTTTTAAATTTGATTTTTTATGTGAATTGAAAGTTTTAATTTTCTTTTTATTTAATCGAACAATATTTGCGTTGATTTTTATGTCACTTCCTTGAACTTGATATCCCATTTCTGATAAAATTTCTGCAATTCCACTCATCCCAATTCCACCAACTCCTACAATATGTATTAATTTATTTTTATTTAATTTCATCGACTTGCTTCTAAATGCTTAAAAATTCTTTCAACAGGATTGTTTATATACTCTTTTTTTAAAGTTTCTTTAATAGTCTCTCTTCTTTGCGGGTTGTTGATTATTTTATTGATCAGACTTGATAATAAGTAAGTATTCATATCTTCATCCTTAATTATTTCAGCACAATTAAGGCTTTTAAGAACTGATGCATTATAATATTGATGGTTGTCGGCAGCATATGGATAAGGAATCAAAATTGATGGAATTCCAAAGCAAATAATTTCATTTACAGTCGATGAGCCAGCTCGTGAAATAATTAAATTTGTACTCTCTAAAATATCTGTAACATTGCTGAAGTATACATTTACATAGCACTCAATACTATTTTCTCTATAAAGTTTTTCTACTAAGTTTACATCTTCTTTCCTACATTGATGGTAAACAATAAATTCTTTCTTACATTCATTCTTAGATTTTATGATCGAATGAGCGATATTATCTGAAAGGTTTTTTGCACCTTGGCTACCACCAAGAATACATATTTTAAGCTGATTTTTTTTATTAGTTTCTTTGTTTTCTAAGTTTTTACTACTCCTAGTTGGCAAACCAACTCTGAATGAATTTTTATTTTGAATTAGCTTTTCACCATGCGTATCGTTGAAAGTTGTAAAGATATTACCTACATATTTAAATAATAATTTATTCGCTTTTCCAATAAATGCATTGCCCTCATGAAGAAAAATTTTTTTTCTCATTATTAAACTAGCGAAAAGAACAGGTATTGTGAAAAATCCACCAAAACCTAAAGTGTAATCAGGTTTAATTTTAAAATTATATAACATTGATTGAATAAATAAGAACGGAGAATTTATAATATTTGCTAGTCTTGATTGAGAAGAAATAAGATTTCTAAGTATAATTACATTATTTGAATCTATATTATCGAAAAATTTCTTGCCTCTGTTATCGGTTAAAATAAAGCATTTAAAATTTTTAGGTGCCTCCGAATAAACTACATTTATTGGTATACAGTGGCCGCCGGTACCTCCACCTACTAAAAAAAGTTTTTTCATAAAGTTAGTCTATTCACGAATATGTCGATTCTTTGAAAATAATAAAATTAATCCCGCTGCAATTGACATGCCAAGGACCGATGAACCTCCATAGCTGATAAACGGTAAGGTAATTCCAGTTGTTGGTATCAACCTTATATTTACCCCTATGTGGATTAAGGCCTGTAAGCATACATATAAAATAAGGGTAAATAAACAGATTTGAATAAAGTGATCATTGTTTCCGTAAATTTTTTTGAAACCTTGATATGATATTATAAAGAAGATTAATAATATAAGTGTACAACCTATGAGACCATACTCTTCTGCAACCACAGAAAAAATATAATCTGAATTAGCTTCAGGAATTTTATTTTTTAAAAGACCATTACCCGGTCCTACGCCAATAATACCTCCTTGTTTAATTGCTTGAAGAGAAATTTCAGTTTGACTTACGTCATATTCATTTGGAAATAAAAATGAATTTATTCTATTTTGAACATTAAAATTGAGCAAATATATCATCAAAAAACTTAGAATTCCAAAAACCACAATTACAGTGAGTATCATAATACTGAAACCACTCATAAGCACTGAACCAAAATAAATAGCTGATAATAAAAAAAATTGACTAATATCAGGTTGCAAAACAAGTATGCTTGCAACTGAAATATAGATTAAAGCACTTAATGAGTGAGATGATATTTTTGTACCTTGGTATTGATTATTTAATATCAGAGCCATTACAACGCAAAATACTGGCTTTACTAATTCTATTGGCATGAGAGAAAAAAATCCAAAACTTATCCATCTTCTTGAACCTTTGATTTCATCCCCAAATAATAGAGTAAGAGCTAGTAAAGCAAAAAATACTGTAAATAATATCACGCTAAATAATTTTATGTATTTTGTCTCAATCAGTGAAATAGAAATAAATACTAAAAAACCTATTGCTAGATATAAAGCCTGTATATTAAAAAATGCAAATAGATTGTTATTAAGATACCTGCTTGTACCAGGGTTTATAGTTAAACTTATTAATAGACCAAAAGTTATTAATACTGTTATACAAAAAAAAATTGGTTTATTTATTTCAGTAATCCAGTTTGTAATTATTGACTGTTCATAAGTTCTTTTGTTCATTGTTTGCTAAGTTTGCTTATAAGTTTATTAAAATGTCTTCCACGTTCTTCAAAGTTATTATATTGGTCAAATGAAGCGGCGCCTGGACTAAATAAAAAAGTATTGAAATCTGTATTGGTCTTCATAAATTTACTCATTTCGACCACTGCTTTATCTAAGCTGTGAACATAAACTGTGGTAACTTTACTCTGAAAGTATTTGTGAAAAGTATTAGATTCCTCTCCAATAATTATTACTTTTTTAATATTACCAAGACTGTCATCTAATATATTGATATTATTGCTTTTTATCTGACCGCCACATATCAAGATGATATCTTTATATTTTTTTAGCGCAGCAATTAGAGAATGATAATTTGTTGATTTGGAGTCATTTATAATAAGCTTCTTTTTGTCTGAAAAAATTATTTGCTGTCTAAACTCAAGCCCTCTAAATGATTTAAAAGCATTGAAGATTTTTTTGCTGCTTAGGCCCACTTCTTGCAAAATTTCATATGAGAAGCGGTAGTTTTGGTCATTAATCAGTAAATTATACTGATTTATATTTAATTTTTTAGTGGAGTTTTTTTTATTTTTATTAATCTGCTTTAAATTTCTCATTTTATTCAAATGATTATTCTTTTTTATTAATTTTTTTATAATTGAATCATTATTAAAAAAACCTTTTTGTGAGCTATTTATATTTTTAAAAATATTTAATTTAGCATTACCATAATTGGACATTGTATTATGTCTCGCCAAATGATCTGGAGTTAAATTAAGTATACAGGCAATATCAGGCTGAAATATTTTTGAGCTCTCTAATTGATAAGATGATAATTCTAAAACATAAAAGCCTTTTTTAATCATCTTTGTTTCGAAGATGGGGTTTCCTATATTTCCTGCAAGCTGTGTGTTGAATTTATTTTTTTTAAGAATATGATGAATAATCGATACTGTTGTTGATTTTCCATTTGTGCCTGTAACCGCAATTATTTTAATCTGGTTTCTTATATTTAAATTATCTAGGTATATTTGAAATAAATCTAATTCACTTATCAGTTTAGTATTTTTTGAAGTTAATCTTTTTATTAGTTTATGTGCTGACTTTCCTTTTGTAGCAATTCCAGGACTTGGTATAACATAGTCTATTTGACTTATTTTAGAAGAATACTTTTTATATCCTTTATTTAATATTTTTTTTGAATGTTTGGGATTATCTTCCCAAAAATATACTACGGCTCCACTATTTATAAGAGATTTATGAATTGAACATCCTGTTTTTCCCATACCAATGACTACATAGCTTTTCTTTGAAAAACATTTTGACTTCAACATTTAGTTACCTAATCTTAAGTGTTGCGAGTCCAATCAAGGCAAGAATTAAAGCGATAATCCAAAAACGAATTACTATTTTTGATTCTGCAATACCATTCTTCTCAAAATGGTGGTGTAAGGGAGCCATTTTGAATATTCGTTTGCCTGTTAACTTATATGATCCAACCTGAAGAATTACTGAAACTGCTTCTGCGACGAATATTCCTCCAACTATTGCTAATACAATTTCTTGCTTGGTTAGAACACTTATACCCCCCAATGCAGCACCTAATGATAAAGAGCCTGTATCGCCCATAAAGACCATTGCAGGAGGCGCGTTGTACCATAAAAAGCCAAGAGCGGATCCAATTATGGCTGCGCAAAGCACAGTTAATTCACCTGCTCCTGGTAAATAATTAATGAAAAGATAATTCGAAAAAATCATATTTCCTGCCAAATAGCAAATTACAGCAAAAGTCGCAGAGACAATCATAATGGGAACAATTGCTAGCCCATCAAGACCGTCTGTAAGATTAACAGCATTTGCTGATCCTAGAATTACCAATATAACGAATGGAATTGAAAATAAACCTAAGTTTAGGAATATATCCTTGAGAAAAGGTAAGGATAATAACTGAATATCAATTTCATTATAAGTTGTTATCCAATAAATAAATATCAACGATATTATTATTTGAAAAAAGACTCTTATTTTCGCAGATATTCCATTACTTGATTTTTTCTTAACTTTACTAAAATCATCTGCAAAACCAACCAATCCAAAAGATATTAGAAGGAATATAATTGGCCACGATATATAGCTTTCAGGATTGACCCATAGAATCATTGATCCAACTATAGAAATCAAAATTATAATTCCTCCCATTGTTGGAGTCCCTTTTTTAGCTACTAAGTGAGACTCAGGGCCATCTTCTCGAATAGGCTGACCAATTGATTGGTATGATCCAATTCTTTTAATTAAAAATGGGCCAAAAAAGAGAATAAAAAAAAATGAAGTAAACAACGCCAGACCTGTTCTAACTGTTAAATAATTTAAAAAATTATTTAGGGCACCAAGATTTAAATACTCTATTAAATATAAGATCATAGTTAACTTATTAAATGATTTGACAACTTTCGTAAATTGATTGAATTTGAACCTTTTAGAAATACCTTGCTATTCTTATTAAATATTTTTTCTGCATTACTTATAACACTATCTATATTCTCATAATATTCAAACTGAAGTCTTTTGTATCTTTTTCTAAGTGAGTAAAATTTTGATCCAACAAAAATTACTTTTTTAGCCTTAATCAGTATTAGATATTTAATTAATTCCATATGAAATTTATTAGATTTATTTCCAAGCTCATTCATATCACCTATGACATAAACTAAATGTTTATTTTTAAACTTATTAAAAATATCGATTGTGTCTCTCATAGAAATAGGGTTAGCATTATAAGAATGGTCATGTACTTCTAATTTATTTCCCTTATATTTTGATTTTAGTATTTCGCCTCTTCCTTCTGTAAAAGGAACATTTTTGAATTGATTGATTAGTTTTAAATTTAAACCTAGCATATAAAAGCAAGTAATAATGGCTAATGCATTAAAAATAAGATTTTTTTGATTTTTTCTTAGAGTAAAATCAAGTTTACTGGCATCAGGCAGAATTACTTGGTATTTAATGATATTCGTAATATTTGTCTCTTTTTTAAGATATACTTTTGATGATTTAACTTCTCCAATGTCTAAGCAATTACTGATCTTTGATTTTTTGAATAACATATATAGCAATTTATAAAAATTAGAATTTCTATTAATAATTAAGTTTTCAATACTTTTTGTTGAAGTGAATATTTCTGATTTTGCTAATGCAATATCTTTTAAAGATTTAAAATTACCAAGGTGAACATTTTCAACATTTAAAATAATAGCTGTTTGTGGCTGCAATACCTTTACTAATCTTTTTATTTCTCCTGAATGATTCATGCCTATTTCAAAAAATCCATACTTCGTATACCGTGGCATATTTAGTAATTCGAGAGGCAGGCCATATTGATTGTTAAATGATTTACGCGAACAGAAAACATCTTCCTCATTTCTAAGCAAATAATTTATTGCATCCTTTGTCCCAGTCTTCCCAATACTACCTGTAATACCTACAATTTGTGTTTTTAGCTGCGCTCTGTACTTTGTTGCGAGCTTAAGGAGTGCTTTAGACGTATCTTTAACATTAATTTGAGGTATTTTTATGCCTCTTGCTTTTTTATGAACAAAAGCAATAGATGCACCTTTTTTTTCTGCTTCTACTAAATATTTATGACCATCTGTATTTAAGCCTTTAATTGCAAAAAAAATATTACCTTTTCTTAATGACCGTGTGTCGATAGATGCACCAGTTATTCTTTTACAAACAATATTGGTCCCAAATAATTCGTTTATTTCAGTAGTTGTAATGAATTTTTTCATTTTTTTTGTAGATATTTTTCAGCAATTTTAACATCATCAAAAGGAAACTTTTTTCCCATGATGGATTGAAATTTTTCGTGACCTTTGCCAGCAATAAGAAGCAAATCGCCTCTTTTTAATTCACTAATAGCTTTTTTTATGGCTAGTTTTCTATTGCTAATTTCAGATATATTTTTTAAATTTCCAATCACTTCCTCTCTAATTCTTGCTGGATTTTCATATCTTGGATTATCATCTGTGACTGTTGCTTTATCAGCGTATTTTGAAGCTATTTTACCCATTAGCGGTCTTTTTTTTCTATCTCTATTTCCACCGCAACCAAATAAAACATGTACGTTTGATGTCTCTAACTTTTTTGACTCTACAATTGAATTTTTAAGAGCATCAGGCGTGTGTGCAAAATCAACATAAACTTTTCCACCTGTTTTTGTTCTTCCGACATATTCCATTCTTCCTAATACTGAAGGGCAATTAAGACTGCTTTTTGATAGCTTTCTAGGATCAAATCCAATTAAATTCAAAATTGAAATTGCAAATATAAAATTTTCTATCTGAAAATTTGGAAAATTTTTAAACTTTAAAAGAATTCGCTTACTGCCCACTATTGCTTTTACATGTTGAATATCATTTTTTTTGAAAATTTTTATAATTTTATAATTTCTATTTGCTTGAAAATATAATGGCTTAATGGATTTATTTTTTTTTAAAATTGATCTTATTTTTTTAATGTATTTCGTTTTTGAATTAATAATTAATTTACTATCTTTATGTATATAATCTTTGAAAAGGATCATTTTACTTTTTATGTAATTATTTATAGTTTTATGATAATCAAGGTGATCATGTGATATATTTGTTAATGCACAAACATCAAAATTCATTCCATAAAATCTGCTTTGATGTAAGCCATGACTTGATGCTTCCATAACTAAATATTTTATTTTTTTTTGACCTATCTTTTTTAATTGCTTTGAAAGATCAATCGGTTCGGGTGAAGTAAGGTTATATTTATTTCTATTTAATACAGAGTTTCCTAAAGTACCTATAGTAGCTACACTCTTTCCTGAAATTCTAAGTAAATAACTTAAAAAATATGCAACAGATGTTTTTCCATTAGTTCCAGTTATTGCAATTTTTGTTTCAATATTATTTTTGTTTATTTCAAATGCTAATAGCGATAGTGATTTTCTAATATCTTTAGCCTTTATCACTGTAGTATTCTTGGGATATCTTTTTTTACTATGTGATGGAATAACAATAGCTGCAGCACCCTTTTTAATTGCTTGATTTATGAACCTAGATCCATCTATATCATTTCCAGGGATTGCAAAAAAAATATTTCCTTTTTTTATCGATCTCGAGTCTGATGAGACACCATTAAATTTTATCTTCTTTGATTTAATTTCTTCTAGAAGGGAGTGATTTGGCATTTATCAAAGAGAGGTATTAATGAGCATGTTTTCATTAGGTATGTATCTTGCCTTTATGTCCAAAATAGGACTCACTCTATCAATAATTTGTCTTGAAACTCTTGCCGCATTCCACCCAGCATCACTCCAGTTCCAAGTATTATATGGCTCTCCATATTCTCTATTAATCCCTTTCGGGTCGTCTAATGAGATAAGAACTACATACTTTGGCTTGTGTATGGGTAGTACCGATATAAAAGTAGTTAACTTTTCTCTTGTGTAGGATTTTTTGTCTATCTTGTGAGATGTGCCTGTCTTACCTCCAACCAAATATTTAAACTTACCATCTTCTGTGTATGCTTTATCAGCATCCTTGTTAAAGGCTTCTTTGGCAGTCCCTTTTGCAACAACTTGGCTTAAAAGGTAACGCATAATTTCACTGGTCTCTTCTGAAAAAATTTGATTTTCATATCGTTCATCATCTCCTAATTTTGTTAGAGATGGCTTAATTAAATATCCTCCATTTACTACAGCTGATGTAGCTACAGCCAAATGCAATGGTGATACTGAAAGGCCATAACCGTAAGAGATTGATTCTGTATTAACTGTTCTCCATGGGTCAGGAACAATTGGAATTGCTTTTTCTGGTATTCCAATATTTACTTGACGAAGTAATCCAAGTTGAGACAAATATTCTTGCTGTAATTCTTTACCAATATCTCTAATCATTTTAATCGTTCCAATATTTGATGACTCAACAAATATTTCTTCAACAGAACACATTTTTATCTCACAAGGCCTGTGAACATCCTCTACACGGTGCTTTCCGATATAAATGTGATTTTCAATCACATACTTTGTATTTGGCTGAAAGATTTTTTCCTCAATTCCCATAGCTGCAGTAAATATTTTCATCACTGAACCAAACTCATATACACCTAAAGAGTTTTTGTTGAATTTATCATTGTCATTCGCATTTTTAGTATTGGGATCAAAATCTGGAAGTGATGTCATGGCAAGAATTTCTCCATTATTGACATTCATTATGAGTCCTGAGCCACCAGTTGCTTTATATAGTTTCATAGCAGCTAGTATTTCATCGCGAACAATGTGTTGTATTCTTGTATCTAAAGATAATATCAAATCATTATTTTCTTCATTTTGAAGAAACTTATTAAAAGATTTTTCTAGTCCAGACACGCCTGTATTATCAATGTCAACTTTTCCAACTAAATGACTAAAAAGTTCACTGTGAAGATATTTTCTTTTATAAGCATCTCTGAATTCAATTCCAGTTTCACCTAAATCTATATACTTTTGTAATTCTAAGGGTTCAACATTTCGATCAAGCCAGAAGAATTTTTTTTCAGATACCAATTTATCAAGATCAGTTGCGGAAAACCTATTATTTATTGCTGAGACTTTACTAATAAATTTTTTCTTATCGTATACAGCTTTTGGGTTTACAGATATATGGGATGTTAATAAATTTGCTGTAAGAGAGGTACTATTCCTATCTAGAATATTTCCCCTTTTTGTCTCAACATTCTCAACAAAATAATTTCCCTTCTCGGTGTAAAGTAAATTAATTTCTATCATCTTGATTGTTACTGCCAAAAACAAACTACTAAAAACAATCGCTGACAATATTAAACGATTATTTATTCTAAGGGCAAAATTACTCTTTAAAGAATTTAATCTTTCAAAAGCAAACTTTTCTTTATTGTATCTGTGTGTAAATGAAAAACTTTTTTGATATATATCAATTTTCTTTCGGCCAATATTCCGCTTTTTTTTCACGGAATTTACCTTGCCAAATTTTGATTAATTGTTGATGTATCATAAACTTCAATGACATCATTAAATAATTCATTATTTTCTTCAATATCTTCATCATCTAATACAACAAAATACTTTTCGTAATCATTAGTAATAATCATTTCTGAAATTTTTTTAATATTCATTGGCGAAACCAAATGGTCCCATTCAATTTTATAAAGCTCATTTATCTTTTGTTCTTCTCGAAGTGTTAATTCAAGTTCATTAATATACTTTTGCTTCTCGGCTGAAATGTTTTTTATAACCATAATTGCAAGTAATCCAGTTAACAAAACAGCAACAGACAATATTTTAAATAAAGTACTTAACATAATTCAAATCCTAACTCAGATATCGGAATATAATTAAAGTTTAATCGCTCACGCTTAATGACTCTAAGCTTTGCCGAACGAGATCTTGGGTTACTTAATACTTCCTTGGAAGATGGTTTTATTAATTTGGTCTTTTTATTTTTTAAACAAACTTTATTTGTAAAATTCTTTACTAGCCTATCCTCAATTGAATGAAATGTGACCACGCATATCTTCCCATTTGCTCTTAGTAAATTAAAAGCTTGATTGAGACCAGCATGAAGCTCTTGTATTTCATTATTAATAAAAATTCTAATAGCCTGGAATGTTTTCGTTGCAGGGTGTTTTTTGTAATATTTTGATGGAAACGATTTTTTAATTATTTCTGCAAGCTCGATCGTTCTCTCAATTTTTTTTTGAGTTCTGTACTTCTCTATATTTCTAGCAATTTTTCTTGAATTTCTCTCATCTCCGTAATGATAGATGATATCAGCAAGCTCATCTTTGTCCTTTGTATTTATTAAGTCTGAAGCTGTTTGGCCATCCTGACTCATTCTCATATCTAGGGGGCCATCTTGTATGAATGAAAACCCTCTATTTGCATCATCTAGTTGCATTGATGAAACTCCTATATCAAATACGAAACCGTTAATTTCTTTTTCTTTTGTTTCTTCGGAAATTTTATCAATCTGACTAAATTTAGAATGTACAAAAGAAAATCGACTGCCGTACTTTTTTTTAAATCTTTCAGCTTGTTTTTTGACTTTTGGATCTCTGTCGATTGCAATGACTTTGCATTCACAGCTTTGAAGGATTCTCTCTGTATATCCTCCATATCCAAATGTTGCGTCGATGTATGTTTCATTATCTTTTGGCCCTAATTGTTCAATAACCTCTTCAATAAGAACTGGCCTGTGGCCAAGTTCTTTATTTGTCATTTACTCTGTCTTCTCAAGAAAGATGGAATTTCAAGTAAATCCTGATCAGTTTCTAATTCTTCATCAGCTTCAATAGAATCATGTGTCTCGTCAAGTTGATGCACGTTTTGGTCACTAAATAAGTCAGGTGTGTCACTATCTGAATTTTCCCTATTTGCATGTATTAAATCCATAATGCTTTGAGAAGACTCTTCCTGCTCCATAGCTGCCTCTTCGATTGGCTCTGAATTAACTTCAGGCTCAGCAATCATATCTGGTTCAGAAACTGGCTCTGACTCCATTTCTGGCTCAGCAATTACCTCTTCTTCAGCAACTTCCATTTCTGGCTCTTCGATTGGCTCTGAATTAACTTCAGGCTCAGCAATCATATCTGGTTCAGAAACTGGCTCTGCCTCCATTTCTGGCTCAGCAATTACCTCTTCTTCAGCAACTTCCATTTCTGGCTCTTCGATTAACTCTGAATTAACTTCAGGCTCAGCAATCATTTCCGGTTCAGAAGTTTCCTCTTCAATAATTGTTATTTCATCATTCATTGACCCTGAATCTTTTTCATCTGAGCCATCCATGTACATATATGGATCAGAATTTTTGTGGATTTCATCTTCTTGATTAGCTGAAGCATGAATAGATCCTGTTCCATTCACTTGAGTTCCTGGAATTGATGAAACTGTTGAACTATTATCTACTTGTAAATCAATTATTCTCTTTGATGGCTTGTCATGAGGTTCTAACCCAGTTGCAACAACAGAAACTCTAGCTTTACCCTCAAGATTTTCGTCAAAGATTGATCCAACAATTACATCTGCATCAGGGTGAACTTGTTCTCTTATCTCATTTGTAATTTTATCAACTTCATGCAATGTTAAGTCAGTTCCACCAGTTATGTTGATCAATAATCCTTTGGCTCCGTCCAAAGAGTAGTCATCAAGCAGTGGATTTGTAACCGCATTGTGAGCACATTCTATTGCTCTATTGTCACCAGACGCTTCACCTGTGCCCATCATTGCGCGTCCCATATTATTCATGATTGTCTTTACATCAGCAAAGTCTAAGTTGATTAATCCCGGTACGACCATCAAATCGGTAATACTTCTTACTCCTGCATGCAAAACATCATCCGCCATCGAAAATGCATCGGCAAACGTTGTTTTCTCATCAGCAACTTTAAATAAATTTTGGTTTGGAATAACAATCGTTGTATCTACTAAATGTTCTAACTCTTTCAGCCCTTGCTCAGCAATTCTCATTCTTCCAGCTCCTTCGAATTGAAATGGTTTAGTAACAACTGCTACAGTAAGTATACCCAATTCTCTAGCAACACGCGCTATCACTGGAGCAGCGCCTGTACCAGTACCGCCACCCATACCAGCAGTAATAAAAAGCATGTTTGTGCCTTCAAGTCTTTCCATTATTTCGTGTTTAGTTTCATCGGCTGAGGATTTACCGATATCAGGATGAGAACCAGCTCCCAATCCCTTAGTGACCTGAACACCCAATTGCATTTTTGAATCACTTAATGATTTAGAAAGAGCTTGTGCATCTGTATTGGCTGCAACAAATTCAACTCCTGATAATCCAGACTGAATCATATTGTTAATTGCATTACCGCCTGCACCACCGACTCCAAATACTGTTATCTTAGGCTTAAGCTCTTTTAGTTCTGGAACACTTAAATTTAAAACCATGAAATTATCCTCCTATTTTCATTAGTTATTCATTTTTCCATTTGAGATTTGATAAATTATTTTTTGCTTTATCACTTTTTTCTTTTTTGAAAGAGTCATAAGTATCAGGATTCCACATTTGGAATGTTTCACCCATACCTACGAAGGAAACTTGGTCAATAATACCTGCAATAGAGATTAATCCATCGGGTATGATGACTCTGCCTTCTTGATCAAAATGAATTTGTTGGCTGTCAGCAAAAATAGAAGTTGAAAAAGTATTTCTTTCCTCACTGAAGGGACCAGATGCTTCTATCGCATCACTAATCTTTTGCATTCTATTAGCAGTACACCCTTCTATTGACTTAAGAGTCGGTGAAGGATAACAAATCATTCCCTTCAATCCGTTTTGTTCTAAGATACTTCTAAAAGAAGATGGAACAGAAACACGACCTTTTTTGTCAATGCGATTGATGTATGTAGATAGAAACAATGCCATTTTTAAAAAAAAGTTAGTTATTAAAATAATCAACAAAATTACCTCATTTGGGTTAAATTGGGATTACTTGGGATAGTATGGGATTATATGGGTAATGTCTATACTTATTTATGAGATTTCTTTTATAATCAATTATTTAACTCATATTATACATTAGCCTATATTTATAAACTATTGAAAATAAATGAGAAATTTTGCCAGATAATTTATAAGCCGGGTTCTGTGATTTTTTTACAAAAAACCGATAACTATTCATCTAGCTCAATTGTTACCAATTGAGTCTTGCGATCAACCCGGTTACAGCCAAGACAAGCCAATGTAACCCTATTTGATCTTGCTCCCAGTGGGGTTTACCATGCCTTTTTTGTTACCAAAAAAGCGGTGAGCTCTTACCTCACCTTTTCACCCTTACCCTTAAAATTTCAATTAGGGCGGTTTATTTTCTGCGGCACTTTCCCTAGAGTTGCCTCCGCCGGGTATTACCCGGCACTGTTGCCTTGTGGAGCCCGGACTTTCCTCTTGATCAAGCCAAGCAGTTATCCAATTATCTGGCTGAAAGGGTTTATCCTCTTAAAAGATATTGGTCAAGCCTATCTTTGGAGAGATGTAAGTTCTCTCAGATATACCAACAATTTGCGCTTAATTGTAAAATCCTCTAACTCTTCGGGGCAATAGTGACTTTCAAAAGCGTAAATAACTTGAAGTGTTTCTTTATCCATTAAACTAGATATAGTAATTTTATACCCAAAATCTCTTAGTAACTTTTGTAAAGATTTAATCTCTGAAGCTCTAAGCGGCGTTTTAGAACTATTTTTCTTTGGTAAAATTACTAAGCCTTTTGCAGCTAACTTATGCCAAGGGAATAAATATCCCGGATCTATCTTTCGCAGTGGAGCAACATCTGAGTGGCCCAAAACATTACTTTTTTTAATTTTGTACTTCGTCTGTAGACTTTCGATTAATGATATAAGTGATTTTATCTGAGGTAACTTAAATTTGTGGTATCCAAATTCTTGGCCTTTATTTTGTAACTCTATGCCTATAGACTTTGAGTTTAAATTTCTATCTTTTTTCCAATTAGATATGCCTGCGTGCCAAGCAATATCTTTATCATTTACGAGTTGGATAATTTTTCCTCCTTCATTAATAAAATAATGTGAACTCACTTTATGTTTTTTTGATCTAAGCCTTTTAATTGAATCCTGCGCTGTTTTCATTCCTGTATAATGTATGATTATATATTTTATATTTCTTCTGTTTACTTGTTGAAAATTTGGGGATTTTAGATATTCGATTTTCATGGTGAGCTCGATACCTTTTCCTCATCTGGTTCTCTCATCATTACAATAGCAACTCCTGTGAATGACATGGTTGCGCCAAAGATAATTTTAAATGTAAGCACTTCATTAAATCCTTCATAAAGAGAAAAATAAGAAATAATCAGTGCATTTAATATTGCAAGTACCGGAGCAAGTAGCGTTAGAGGTGTAATTTTTGATAAGTCATATTTTGTTATTAAGTAATAAAAACCTGCATGACCGATAGCAGTTGCGGCAAATGCAGTAAACAATATGGCTCCCCAACCAATTATGGATGCATTTAAAATTAAGTCTAATTGATTTTCCTCAATTAAAAATGAAATCGTTGCCAAGAATAAAAAGCTTATAAAAGCAATCCAAGCTTGTAGATCAAACACTTTAACATCTTTTAACTTCTTCATAAAAAGAAGGCTGATAGCAATAGATAAGGCTGCTAATAATGCGTAATAAACGCCACCGAGATCAGAAAATATTGTAGGCTCAAAAATCAAAATAATAACTCCCCCAAATGCAAGTGCTATTCCAAGAATACGCCTCCACTTAATCACCTCACCTAAAAATACAACAGATAATATAGTTGCAAATGGAACACCTAATTGAAGAACCACAGCAACAGAGGAAATAAATTGAGAATTATCAAGAGCAAGATAGAAAAACGCAAAATGGATGCCTCCTCCTAATATAGAAATAATTAAAATATTAGTCATTTGGCCGCGGTGAATTTTCAAAAAGGGTATGAGTAAAACTGCAATGATTAGAAATCTCATTGTTGTAAATAAAAATGGTGGAAATTCATTTACACCGATTTTTGCAGAAATAAATGCCAGTCCCCACGCTAGATTAATGGATAATACAATGAATATATCTATTGTTCTCAATACTGGCTCATTTCTGCATTATTTTCTATTTATAATACGATTACACTAAAATATTAATTTGATTAGAAAATTCATATAGAATAGCATTATTTCAATGAAATATAGAATATTAATAGTTTTATTTCTAAGTTCTGTTCTTGTATTGCAAGGATGTGCTTCAAAAGAAGCCACGGTGAACTATAACAATTCTGAAACTGAAATAGTTAGCGTTAATGACCCACTTGAAAAAGTAAATCGTGTGGTTTTTCAATTTAATATTATTTTTGATAAGCTTATCTTAAGGCCAATTGCTGTTACCTACAGAGCCATTGTTCCAGAATTTGTTCGAAACAGAGTTACATACTCATTAAATAATTTAGGTATGCCAATCACGGCTGTGAATAATGTATTGCAAGGCGAGTTAAAAAAAGCCGGAGTATCAACATCTAGATTTATTATTAACTCAACTGTTGGAATACTTGGACTCTTTGACCCAGCAGCAAGTATTGGTCTTGTATCTGAAAACGAAGACTTTGGACAAACTTTGAGTGTATGGGGTGTTGAGTCTGGTCCATACTTAGTTTTACCTTTCTTAGGACCTTCCACACCAAGAGACTTTGCAGGCATGCTATCAACATCACTATTGGATCCAATGTATCAAGTGGGAGGTGGATCTGCTCCAGACTCACTAAGAGCTTACAGAATGGGTACTGGCGCAGTTGATTTTAGATCTCAAAACATAGAAATTCTTGATGATCTACAAAACAATTCAATTGATTACTATGCAGCAGTAAGAAGCTTTTATTCGCAAGGAAGAGAAAGTCAGGCCTCAAATAACTTAGAAAGCAATACTCAAGATCAAGAAAATGATATTTTTGATGACTTTGATATCGATGAAAGTTATGTAGGACCAGACATTGAGATTATTTATGATTAAAATTAATTATTTTAGCTGGATTTTAATTTTTTTGCTTTCTTTTGCGACTTACTCCCAAAGCTCAGAGTTCGCTCAAGAAGAAGAGTTTGTTTCAAACTTTGCAGACCAAGCGATTGAGATTTTGAGTGACGAGGGTATTAGCGAAAACGATAAAACGTCTCGTTTCACTGATGTAGTAATGAATGCAATTGACCTAAATTTAATTTCAAAATTCGTACTCTCTAAAACTTGGAAAAATTCAACTGATGAACAAAAAGAAAGATATTTGATTGCATTTAAAGATTATTTTATCAACTCCTATGCGAATAAGCTTGATCAATACTCAGGGGAGCAAATTCAAATTGTTGGGTCTGAAGCTGCAGGAAAATACGTAATTGTTGAAAGTAATATTGTACGAGAAGGAACTGATACTTTAAAAATAAATTTAAAGTGGAGACTGATTAATAGAGACGGTGATATAAAAATAATTGATCTGAATATTGAAGGTATCAGTCTTGTAATTGCACAAAGAGAAGAGTTTCAGTCATTTCTAGCAAATAACGATAATGATATAGAGAAATTAATCGATAAGATTATTACTGTATCTGATTAATTCTTTCTAAATTATTTTGATGGTAATCCACCTGGTTTCCAGCCAATAACAAATCCGTCCTCAACATTGTAAAGATTTTGATAACCATTTGACTCTAATATTAAAGCAGCATGCATTGACCTTGCCCCTGACTTACAAATAAAGTAAATTTCCGAATTTTTTGAAATACCATAAGAATTGAATTGATTCAAAAAATTAGTGTTTTCATCACCCTCCTCATTAATGAGAGTTAATTCAATATATTGAGCATCAAAAGAGTTTTCATCCACTCTTCCAAATGTTTCCCATTCGTAAGGTGTGCGTACATCAACTAGATATGCATCTTTATTTTCTTTAATTGTGCTATAACAATTTTCTGCAGATATATTTTTTATATTACTCATTACTATGATTTCTGATTAGATGATTTAAATCGATCTGAAATTGGACTAATTTTAGTTTTTCTTCCCCTTACTCGCTTTCTCCACATTAAAAAAGAGGACCTTTTCATATTCTCTTTCATTAATTTAATAACTTCTTTCTCTTGTATTCCAAATTGTTTCCTAATATCAGCGAAAGTTGTTCTATCTTCCCAGGCCATTTCTATAACGCGATCGATATCTGACTGCGATAGTTTATTGTCCATTTTAGGTTGAAATTTTTACAGCTTGAAAATTACCAGGGCGATGTTCCCCTTTTTCCACAACGCCAAGAAGTTTTTCCCAAATTTCCAGTGCACCGTCTGCCTCTTCTTTTCCTATTAGATTTACAACATCATCATAAAGTGGCCCTCTTATATCTGATATTTCTGTCTTAACTTTTTCGAGATACCATTTATTACGATCATTTAGTGAGAGAACTTCAAATCCTGTTTCTTTTAAAAGACTTTCGTACTTTTCTAATGAGCACATAAACATATCGAGGCCTTCTGAGGCAATATATTCTTTCATCTGCTCTGATGGTTCGTTGTCATCATTTCTCATCCAATCACCAACCGCAAGAATACCATTGTCAGCTAAGATCTCGTTTATCTCTTTGAGCAAGTTTTTTTTATCGATAATATGTAAAAATGCTTCTTTACTAAATACTGCCTCAAAACTTTTATCTTCAAATTTATATTCTCCAGGCTTTGTACAAATAAATTTTACTTTATCTGATAAATTTTTCTTTAACGCTAAATTATTTGCTGTTTCAATTACTAACGGTTCTGGATCTATTCCAATAACTTCTTTTGCACCATATGTTTCAATCATATGAAAAACTGCACCGCCCGTTCCACATCCAATATCTAGAACTTTTTTATTTTTTAGATTTAATCCTTTTAAAATCTGATCAATTTCATCTGTCCCACCAGGTGATAGAAAACCCTCACCCCAAACAGTTTTGAGCATATTTAGTTGTTTTGGGCCGTAATGTCCTTCGTCAGTTAAGCTCATATTATTAATGATATATATTAGATGATCTAACTGTTTTGTTTAAGTCAATTAGACTTAAATTACATTTTCTTTTAATGACCAGCTTAATTACAGGTGGAAGTAAATTTCTAAACTTTACTCGCCTTACTAAAATATCTTGCTGCTTCATCATATGACCTATTTGCGTAAAATTTAGAAATACACAAAAGTGTTAAGTGCAAAGGTATGCCAAATAACAGCTCTGGTAGATCTAAATGCATAGAAAGATTTTAACCTGATTTATCAGCTATAATCAAGAACAACCGTTCCTGAGACAGGATCAGTTACACCCAATTCAGGAGATAATTCCTCTAGTAAGTGTCTCACTTTATCCAAGTTTCCAATCATGTTTTCTCTTTGTGCGGCAATGGCTTCCTCGGATTCCCAAATACCAATAAAACAATATGTACGGTCTCCTGTTTTAAAAAGACGACTCATTTTCTGACCCGGTAGATTTTCAAAACTTTTGTTTATTTCTAAGTATTCTTCTTCACAACCTTCTTTAACTTTAAATCTCACGGCATTACAAAATTCCATATTATTACTCCTTTATTTTTAATTTATTAAATTATGCATAAATTTCGTTTTCAAAAGCAACAACCATTTCATGCCATTCTTTGTCATTATAGGGATAGAAGTTAGAAAAGATCAAGGCTCCCTTCTGTTTTTCTAAATTAAAACTAAAGAATGTGCATGCAGCGCCTCCATGAGCGATAGATCCAACAGGCCTTGAGTCATTTGGATCGAAAGAAATTGTTAAACCTAACCCATATCTATTCATTTTATTTTTTAATCTTCCATTTTCACCCATTATGAAATTATAATTATCATCTCTCTCAAACATTTGATCAAATTTTCCTGGCTTTATCATTTCATTAAAACTTGACTCAGAAATAATTTGCTTATTGTTATAGCTGCCTTTGTTCATTAAACATTTCACAAAATTTGCATAGTCATTAGGTGAACTAAATATTTCAGTTCCCCCATAGTAAGATTTTCTCCAAAACCTGAGATAAGGCTGACCTTTGAAAGGCATTTTTCTTATCACTTTAGATTTTTTTCCCTGTCTAATGCCTAAAGGCACAATTTTATCTCTCTTTTCTCTAGGGATGGTAAAAAATGTATTTTTCATATCCAATGGATTAAAAATATTTTCTTTACAATATTCTTCTAATGACTGACCTGTAACTTTTTCAATCATCATGCCTACAAAACCAAGACCAGTTCCATATTTAAAATCTGTTCCTGCTTCGAAGAGTCTTGGTCCTTTTGAAAAAGGGTAAATGTATGTAATTATACCTTTTAAAAATAATAATATTTTCATAGAAATTGATAAATCTTTTATTTTCTTAGAAGTAATCATCACCAGTGAATTATAAGCGAAACCTGATGTATGCGACATTAGATGACGTAATGTAATTGATTTAGATTGCTTAACCAATTTACGATCAGCGTTTAGTACTGGTATTTCTTTAATCTCTGGAAGAACCTCTTCAACAGGCGAGTCTAAATTTAACTTACCTTTTTCTACTAATTGCATTGCAGCCAAAGCTGTAATCGGCTTACTCATCGACATCAGCCTAAATATATAGTCACCATTTAAATCCTGGTTATTGTTCCAATGAGATTTACCTAAAGAAATAGAATTACTCTCAAATTCGTTACCATTTTTTTTCAGATATATAAAATGGCAATTCTTTACTGAATTTTCATCGAATAATTTTTGAACTTTCTCAAACATTCAAAAATTTTACAAAAATAGTTATTTTTTGAAAGGATAAATATTCAGTCTAATTTATTTCCATGATACGCGAGCAAATGTTCTTGTTGAGCAATAAAAAATATCATTCTTTAAGCCTGGTGTTAAAAACATGCCGTTGGCAAGAGGCGAATTGAGTGCAACTTTTGAGAGTATTTCTCCACTTAAGAGGTCTATTACCACCAAGTGATCGTCATTATTTTCGAAACTATTAATTACGAGCTCTTTGCTCTCAGGAAATACAACCGGTTGCATTGTTGGTCTAAGACTGTCAATCTTCCATGATATTTTTAGAGAGTTATTTGATGTATCAATACCTGCTATACCACCATTTATACTATCCCAGCATACACAGATATTGCATTCAGGAATATTTACGGGTGGTGCAATTATACCCCCTCCATGATGTTCAAATGGTTCGATATATTCAAATTGTTCTGACATTAAATCAAATTTATAAAGCCTTTGCTTACATGACCAAGGAGCAGGACGTCTCCAACTTAATTCTTTTGGTGCGGTTTTAAATCTACCGTTTGGATGAGTTGAATAAATCGCTCTTAATGAGTCGATGTCTCCATTATTCATCAGCCAGAGTGATCCATCTGATATACAGCCATCCCATGATAATCCTTGATCATCATTTGATTTCCTATAATTAGGTGACCAGTCTGATTTAACTTCTAAATCGTTTGGTAGAACTTTTATTTTCCATATTTTTTCGATACCTGGAATAAAAATGAACTCACCATCTTCTGTTTTGTCTGAGGCAATTCTTCCCATAGATCCTTCAGGCAATTGTATGGGTTCATGTAAAACATTTAGATTTTGATCTAATCTTGTAATTGTGGAACAACCTTGACCTTCTAAACGTAAATCTTTAGTGACGATTGTTCCATCTGATAATATTAGTAAACCGTTATGCGCCTGATCAATGGGTAATTTTGACTCTTTAATCACTTCACATTCTTTTGAAATACTATGCATGTAGTTTCCATTAACCTTGATGATATTGCCGTTTTGATGTGCTGCAATAGCGCCACACCAGACGTGATCACCGCATGGTAATTTTGGCGTTTCCCCTAATATTTCCAAAGACTCAGGTTCAATTTTTTGAAGCCATCCATATGGTTCTGGACCTGTAAAGCTTGGCATCGTACCGCCCAAAAAAATTTCATTATTATCGCGATAAATTGTCATAACATTCCAGCGTTCATTTCGTATGCTTTGTACAACAGCTTTTTTTTCACGAGCGTTTAACGATCCTTCAGTTGCCTTTTGACGTCGATTTCCACCACATTCAACAGGCCAGTGAGATTTATAGTATCCCTTAAGTATGGATGATCTGTCTTGGGCAGTCATTATTTTGAAAGCAGAGCTTTAATTGACTTTCCACTCAAAGATGTTGATGTCTTAGCGTAAAGCCTAATTAGCTTTAGAGGCAACGGATCATTAACCTCTTTAAAAAATTCTTTTCGAGAATAAAGATCAAGAAACCATTCTGATATTTTTGGGTAACGGTCTTTAAATGGAAATCCTGAGACGTAAAGCCTATATGTATAAATAAACCAGGCAAGATCAAGCATTGAAAGAAGATTGCCCATTAAGTATTTTTGCTTATTTAATAGAGATTCGTATTTATCATAACATTTACAAAAATTATTGAGTGAGTTTTTAACTGCTTTATCAGTTATTCCATTTTCACGAAATGACTTATAAAACTTTACTTCTTTTAATTTTAGATAGTCCAGCTCACTATTAGATGATTTATATTTTTCAAACGCATCTAATTCATTAGGGTCTTTTTTGCCGAGTCCACCAAACATATATCGATAAGCAATATTTCTTATATCCTCATGCAAATCGTCTTCTTCTTTCAGTAACGTACCAATTTCTGTTGTATCGGAATCAGGAACAAGTGGGTTTTCAGGAAATTTATCTTCGAGATACATGAGAATATCATTGCTCTCAATTTCTACACGACCATCATCCACGAGAACAGGAACCAATCCTTTTGGATTGATACCTAGAAAGAATTCTGAATAGTTTTTTCCTGTAGCAAGATTAATACTGTGAGGTATCCATGAAATTTTTTTTAAGTTTAAATAGATCCTAAGTTTTTGTGAACATGATGAAGTTCTAAAATGAAATAAATGCAAACCCTTCCAATTAAGTATTTCTCTAGATTTTATTTGATCGCTTGGAATTTGAACCATTATTTTCTTTCCTTATTGTTTTGTTTGGTAACAAGGTAAGCCAGTACAAGAATTACAACCGTACCAGTCATCATTGAAATATCTACTGACAGACCAAAGCTTAATAAAATAAAACCTATTAGGGCGCCTACAAAAAAAACACCAAGGATCTGTAATACATTTTTCATTAATTATTCATCCGTTTTTAGACTAGTTTTCTGAATGATTATAACAGAAATTGTTGGTACCAAAAGAGTGAGCAGAGTTACAACAATCAATAAAATACCTAGATCAGAATAATCAGCAATTGAGAGTATCTCATTTGTTACCTTATCCTTGACTTCCCTCGTTACTTCGTAAATCTGATTGAGATACTTTGTAAGCAATGCACTTGCGGATAGAGCTAAATTGGTAAACGATGCAAATACAGCAAAAAATGTAGCCTTTAGATGAGCTGGAGCATTTCTTGCAATCCACGCAAGAAGTGGAATCATTGAAACTTGTCCCAAGGGTGACTCTAAAGCTGTATTAAATATTGCAATAAATCGTGCATCTACAACATCGTTTGTTAATGATGAAGTCCATTCATGAAATCCATAATACATGCCAACACTTGGCAAAAATAATATTGCTCCAGCAATTGACAATATCACTATAATTTTTGCAATTGAGTTATTGACCATAAAAGGCCTTAAAATAATTATCCCCAGTAAAGTAAGACATGAGGCAAGAAGAGAAAGTACAGAAAAGAATTGCTCATCAAATCCTAAATTATCAATCTCAAACCAGGTAAGGCCTGGGCCTGGGCCTGGCATTGCTCTGAAAACAAATATTATAATTGCAGTTCCTAAAATTGTGAGTCGCATCGAGTCAGGAAGTTCACGCATTAATTTAGCCATCAGAAAAAATATAATACTTACTGATCCAATGAATACGATCTCTTGTGCATACGGAAGATTAAATCCTCCCACGCTAAGTGTAAAAATTACAAAAACGAGAGAGCCTCCAAGTATCCACCAATCAACCTTAGTTTTTTTAATTTCAATTTGATGATCTATTCCCAACTTTAAAAGTTGATCGTTTTTTTTCTTGTTTAAATAAATTGAAAGCAATACCCCTAATACTGATATGATCGGAATGATCAACGCGAAGAGGTAAATATTTCCGTACAAAATTATTTTTTCTTGTTCTGTTTCAGCTTCAACGCTACTGAAAATAACAACATTAATTAATGCAACAATTACTGTCCCACCAATAATAGCAAATCTACCTAGTGTCTGCATGGTGGTATGCATATTTTTTATTACATCAGGTGAGTATTGGTTTCCTTTAGTATCTATGTTTGGGACCGCTTCAACCGTCATTGCATCAGCAACAACGTCTTGAACCACATAGCCTATCGGAGCTAAGAGTACGCTAATAACATACCAAGTTTCAACACTTAAGTACCTTACCATGAAGTCAGTATGAATAATAAGGCCAAACATGATAGCAAGACTTAAAGCGATGAGTGATGCGCCTACATAAACAAGATAATTTTTTCTTTCCCAGATAAGGTCAACTAAATGACCAAGTGGCATCTTTAATGCCCATGGAATTCCTGCCCAAAAACCAAGTCCTGCTAAAAAAGCAGCCGAAAGATTTAAATAATCTTTTACAAAAAAGGTTCCAACGATACCAGTTAAACCCGAAACACCAGCAGCAACATATATCATCAAAGGGGGTAGATAGCTTAATTTAAATTGCCTTCCTAAATCAACAAAAGTGCTATCTATGAATGCATAAAATTTACTCATTTTATAATTATATAGATTAAGATTTTTCTAACAACTTAGGGTTATCGTTACGAGGACTATTTACATTTTTTGAGACTTCATAGACTTGAACTTGATCGTCTTTTTTTCTTTCAATTCCATGCTTTCCTTCTATCCATTCAGTTGTTTGAGATTCATCTAGAAGCAAAGGTTGTCTATGATGCACATGAGAAACAGTTTCACTTGACTGGCAAGTTACAACTGCACATCCACTATTCAAATTATAAATACCAGCAAAATACAGCAATTCATTTTCAATAAAATGGAAAAAAGGGGTTTTAGAGTTATTTTGCCTCTGCCATTCATACCAACCATTTGCAAGAAAAACACATCTAAGTGATCCCTTAAAAGAAGGCTTTTCTAATAATGTTTCGTGACGACAATTAATCAAGTTCATATCATCTTTCCATTTTGGTGAATATGACCATTTCATAAAAACGGGATCTGGTTTTATAACTAATACATCTTGTGAAGGAGCTATGTTATATGAGGGTGATAGTTCAACATTAAATTTTTCTTTAATAACTTTTTTGTCAGAGAGAACGAAACGCCCACACATCGTTAAACAATAAGTTCATTAATTAATTTGAGTCGGTCTTGAGACTTTTTACTTGTTGGAATAATTTCTAGAATTCTTTTATACGTTGCTGCAGCTCCTAAAAGATCATCTTGAATTAAATAGATTTCCGCAAGCCCATCAAGTGCTCCAAAGTGTCTTGGTTCTAGTTCAAGAGTTTTTTGGATATCAGAAATTGAAGCCTCTAATTCACCTTTTAAAAAGAGAACAGTAGCTCTTTTGTTCCAACCTTCTGCAAAGTCAGGTTTAAGATCAATTACCTGCGTAAATAAAGTTATTGCTTCTTCTAAGCTTCCACGATCCATCATGTCGTTGCCTTCATCGAATATTTTTTGAGCTTCAACATTTTCTGCAATAGACCATATATCCCAAATGTCTGCTAAGATAGTACTGGCTTGCATATTGTCATTACTTAAAAACAACTCATCAAACAAACTATTCAGTCGGCTATCTTTTTGATCAGCCAATACAAAAGATGAATGAAAAAGTAACAGTATAAAAATAATTTTTTTCAATCTAAATCTTTCCAAAAGGCTTTATATTTTTTGCTATTAGCAGAATCGTCTCTAAAGTGATCGAGAAATGCTTTAAAAAGTCCAAGCTTTGTATCAACTTCATTGCCGTCAGCAATTTTTAATATTTGTCGATAACACCAATAAACTTGAGCAGCTTTATTATTAGATCGCATAAGTGATATCGGGCTATTTAAGCCAAGAATCCACGGACCAAATTCCAACATATTTTCGTATAGAGTTGCTGATTTTTTTTCACCACTTATTAATTCATTTACAATATCAGGCTCAGAGCAAAGTGGTCTTCCCAAACCAATTACATCACAAGCGCCACTTTGAAGAGCATTGTTCATACCTTCGGTAGAACGAAATCCCCCAGTAACTGCCAGGGGAATTGATATAACTTCCTTTATTGCTTCAGCATATTTCAAGAAATAAGCTTCTCTTACTTTTGTGCTGCGCTGAGGTTTGATTGTTTTTGCTTTTTTTAGGTTCAATGAGTCAATTTCTAAGGCGGTAAAATTTTCATAAGTTCCGCCTGAAATCTCAAGTAAATCTAATGATGTATTATTTAATATTTTAGCAACTTCAATACTTTCTTCGTGAGAAAATCCCCCTTTTTGAAAATCACTTGAATTAAGTTTAATTGAAATAGGAAAATTACTCCCAACTTTTTCTCGGATAGCCTCAATTGTAGTTACAAGTAATTTTGATCTATTTTCTATACTGCCTCCCCACTCATCAGTTCGTTGATTAACGTTAGGTGATAAAAATTCTGAGAGAAGATAACCGTGAGCTGAATGCAGTTGAACGCCAGTGAACCCTGTTTGCTTTGCAACCTCAGCAGCATTTACAAATTGATCAATTATATTCAAGATTTCAGATTGGCTTAACTCTTTTGGTACTCCAAACTTTAAAACTCCACCCAAAGTAGGTAAAGGTTGAACTGAGGGTGCCCTGCTCTCTTTGTTAATACTAAAAGGCGTCTGCCTACCGGCATGGCTTAATTGCATCCATAGGTGAGTGTTATTTTGCGTTCCAGACTTAGACCAGTCTGCTAAAGCTGCCAAACTTTCATTAGATTGCTTTCCTTCAATTACAACATTGCCAGCTCGTTCAATATATCGATGATCAACCTGAACATTTCCTGTTACTGAGATGCCAATCCCCCCTTTTGCCCATCTATTATATAGAGTGTTGTGCCTTTCGTTTGCCATTGCATCACTATTTGCAAGACCTTCCGTCATTGCAGATTTAAGAAATCTATTTTTTATCTCAACTCCACATGGCAATAGTAAATTATCATTGATTTTTATCATTGCTCACTCAACCAATTTTTAATTTCATCAAGAAACAATTTATCTAAATGAGGATTAGAAATTGAGGGAAACATATGTCTTCCGCGATCAGTTTCTAAAGTTTCAATTGATACAACTTTATTTCTTGCGGCCCATTTTTCAAAATTACTTTTGAGTTTACCAGCATTTACTAAACGGTCATTTTCATCATAAAAGACTAGTGCGGACGTAGATATTGTATCATATGAAATGCTATCAGTAGCAAATGGTATTCGAGCTATCTGATAGAAAATGTTTGTATCAAAATCAGTAGCAAAATAATTTTCCCATTTTTCATCCTCTGGTAAATCCATAAATGATCTGGGATCACAATCAATAAGCCAACATAAGCTTCCTGTTCTATCTACAAGACTAGAAATTAAAGTATTCATAAATGCAAAAGGTGAAATTCCTGAATTTCCTGGAGCAAATAAAACCAAGGTATCAATTTTTTTTGAAAGTAATTCATCATCAGCTGCAAGCATTGAAAGTGCCCCTCCAAGCGAATGGCCAATCAAAATTACATTTTCCCCAATTCTTTCACCGATAATTATTGCTTCAACAACATCGTACATAATCTTATCAATTTGCATTTGTTTTGTACCTTCATATGGAACCCCATGACCAGAAAGTCGGGTCACAAAAAGGTTGGCATTAAGTTCTGCAGACAATTTATTTAAAAATTCTTTTGACTGATAGCCTGTAGTTGTGAAGCCATGAATAAATACAATAGAATATTTTGTCTTATTTTTTTTACTATTATTCCAAAAAACAGTTTTTTCAGCGTAAGGATATATATCACTTACTTCTGACTCTTTTTGCTTAAGGTAACCATCAATATCCTCAGGTACATCAGAAACATTCGGAAAACTATTTGGAAGTTTCTCCACTGTCAAAATTGGAAACATAGCTATGACAATCCAAACCACAAAGATGCTTATGATAGCAAGTAATGAATAGAATATTTTTTTAATCATAATTACTCTACGATATTAACCTATTATAATAAAAATCACCAAATTGATCTTCTTAAAGTAATATATTTGTGTCTAAAATATAATGATAAATTTAAAGTTAACATTTACGAACAAGTAAATCTAATATTTAATTATTCAATAATGAAATCTAAGGAGCAAAAAAATGAGTGATCGAGAATTAAATCCTGAAGCATTAAAACAATTACAGCTAAAGGTAATGCAGGATGTTTCCGCCTCAGCCATAATTCCATTAATGAGAATTGGGGATCAACTAGGAATTTTTAGAGATTTATCAGAACTAGGTGAAGTAAATTCAGAAGAATTGGCAAATGCATCTAACCTTGACGAAAGATATCTTAGGGAGTGGCTGTATGCAATGTCTGCTGCAGGTTTTGCCAATTATGACTCTAATAAAAAAAAATTTTCTCTCTCACCTGAACAAATTGCTGTTTTTGCTAATGATGATAGTCCTGCATCAATGATGGGAGCATACGATATGCTAACAGGCGCCATTTTTAACGAAGAAAAAGTGAAGGAAGCCTTTAAAACAGGTAAAGGTGTTGATTATAAAGATTCATGTCCAATTTGTTTTCAAGGAACTGCAAGGTTTTTCAAACCCTCTTATGAAAAAAATTTAGTAAAAAGCTGGTTACCAAAAATAGAAAACCTTGAGGAACGAATGAATTCTGGTGCAAGCTTTGCTGATATTGGTTGCGGTTATGGTTTATCTACAATGATAATAGCTGAGACATTTCCAAACGCCAAGGTCTGTGGGTACGATATTCACGGTCCTTCTATTGATGAAGCTAAGAAATTGGCAAAGAAAGCAGGTCTCGAAAATCGCATTGAGTATTCAACTGCTGATGCAAAAAGTTATGAGGATACGCATGATTATATTGCTTTTTTTGATTGTTTGCATGACATGGGCGATCCGGTTGGGGCAGCAAAATATGCTTATAACCATCTAAAAGATGATGGTTCAGTAATTTTAATCGAACCAACAGCAAATGATAATCCTGAAGACAATTTTAATTTATTTGGTCAAATGTACTATTGTTTTTCAACAATTGGTTGTGTACCAACTTCAAAATCTCAAGAAGTTGGATTGGCTCTTGGCGCGCAAGCGGGTCCCTCAAAGTTAATTAGTGTTTTAAATGAAGCGGGGTTTATGAATTGTAAAGTAGTTAAGAAAAATGCTAGTAATATGGTTATTGAAGCAAAAAAAAATTAGAAACTATGTCTTTACTGTTCCAGTAGGATGGGCTTTTCCATTAATGACAAGTTTTGGCTCAACACTTACATCAATGAGTTCAGGTCTTTTAGACAAATAGCTTTCAATAGATGAAAGTGAGGCAATATCATCTAAAAATTTTTCTAATCTTGGAAATTTTTTTATTATCTTTGCATCAAGTTTTCTTGATAGATCAAGATGGTGAAAAGTTGCAAAATCACATGCTCTTGGAGTATCATCAATAAAAAACCTACCTCCATTTAAATTTATAATTTTTTCTAATTCTTCAAATCTTGTTTGAAGAAATGGCAACATATCATCTCTTCTTTTTACAAAATCATCTCCCACTGCAAAATTAACTGCAGGATTAAGGGGTAAAAATAATTCCTGTGCACTTTGTAAAATAGCATTTGCTTTAGCTTCCTGAACAGGATCTTCTAGTCTTAGGCCGGCTATATTCTGTATAAAATTGAGTATAGCTATACTTTGACAAATCTCATGTTCATCATCAACTACTATCATTGGAAGTTGTTTGAAGGGTATCTGAGATTTTACTTCCTGCCATTCTTTATCATAGTAATCCCATGACATGATATAATTGTATTCTATATCAGCATAATGCATGAGCAATTGTGGTGCTTCAGCTAGAGCTCTCATTTTGAAATATATTAGATCAATTTTCATTTATAATCCGTAAGCTGCAATGGTTGTGCGATGTAAAAGACGCTCTTGTCCTTCATAACCGCCAGTTGCTCGGTGTAATACGCTTCTATTATCCCACATAATTAACATATCTTTTTTCCATTTGTGACTGTAAACAAATTCATCTTTGCACTGCCACGAACTTAATTCCATGAGTAATTTCATAGCTTCCTGATTATCCATACCATCAATACCAATAATATAACCAACTGTACCATAAATACCCTCTTTATTTGTCTCAGGATGATCCTTGATAATAGGATGTAATTGTTGAGCGAAAGCATCGTCTGACGCTCTTATATCCATGCTTCTTCCCATTTCTTTGTCCTTATCACCGTAACCGCCCCCTGGTGAATAAGGTACAAGAGCTGAGTGAATTGCTTTTTTACCCTCTAACTTTTTTCTTAATTCTGAAGGCATGCGCTCTAATGCTAAATGTTGGTTCGAAAACAATGTATCACCGCCTTCTGATGGGATTATTTTTCCAAATAAACATGTACCTGCTGGTGGATTTTTTTGGAAACTCCAATCAGTGTGCCAATTGTCTGCAAAAATTGGAACTTTTTCATCTGCTGTTCTTTTAACAGCAATTATATTTTCTCTTCCAGGTATTGAAGCAATGAATGGATCATCTCCAAAAGATCCAAAACAAAGGGTGAAACGCTCTAAGTCATCATCAGATAACGCTTGATCTGGAAAACTCAGTACGTGATGTTTAAGCCAATGCTCTCTTATTTCTTTAATTTGACTTTCAGATAGGTCTTTTTTTAAATCAATTCCAGAGATCTGAGCACCACAAGATTGACCTAATTTTTCTACTTTTAAACTCATAACTAAGTATACTTTGTCAATATGAAATAGCTATTGAAATAGACAGGTGTGAGCATAGTTAGTTTATTATGTATATCGCAATGAATAGGTTTAAAATTATTAAAGGTAATGAAGATATTTTTGAGAACCTCTGGAAAAATAGGGAGTCCTATCTTGATGAAGTAGAAGGATTTCTTAGCTTTAATCTAATAAAAGGTAAATCTCTCAGCGATCATACTCTTTATGCATCTCACAGTACTTGGAAAAGTGAAGAAGATTTTATATCTTGGACAAAATCTGAGTCATTCAGAAAAGCTCACAAAGATGCAGGATCTAATAAAGATCTCTATCTTGGCAATCCTCAATTTGAGGGTTTTAATGTTGTACAGTAATATAACAAATATCAATAAATTTTTAATTTATATTCTTGTTCTAATAATTATTTGTAACATTGCTAAAGCAGATTTTTTTGAAAATATAACAGGTATAATAGAAGACAATGATGAACGTCTAAGCTATGGGATTTCAGTGAATGATATCACAAACGACGGCAACTATGAACTTGTCGTTACTGGATTTGGTACAGACAATCTTGCTCTAAGTTATCGCGATGGGGTATTAAAAAATATTATAAAAGACGAGAGCTTTTCTGACTCTAATCGCAGAACTATTGGAGTAGTAGCTTGCGATATTGATCAAGATGGTTATGAAGAGATTTATTTTCTTAATACAGATACATACAGTGGAAATAAGTTGTATTCAGATCGACTTCTAGATTTTGAAAATAGTGAAATAAATGACTTATTTTCATTAGAAAAGAATAAGAAGGACCTCAATTATACCGCTGGCAGATCAGTTGCATGCGTAGATCGTCAAGGAAATGGTAAATACGGAATATATGTTTCAAACTATGGTGGGCCTACACGTTTTTACGAACTTGAAAACAATACAGTAGTTGATCAAGCACCAAATTTACAAATAAATAGGGTTACAGGTGGTAGAGCAGTTGTAGTTGGAAATATTGTATCTGAAAAGAGTGATATTTTTGCAGCTAATGAACGTGGATCAAATTTTCTGTATGTAAATAATAATGGGAAGTTTATCGAAGTTGCAAAAAATTATGGAATTGATGATGAATTGCAAAATGGACGTGGCACCACACTATCAGATATTTTTTATGATGGAGAGTTGGATATTATTAATGGAAATTGGAAGGGATATCACCGTGCTTATGTCAAAAATAATGATAGATTCATAGATATAGCTAATAAAGATTTTAGAGCTCCAACAAAAGTGAGGACAGTAATATCTGCCGACTTTGATAATGACGGATATGACGAAATATTTTTTAACAACATTGGAGAGCCGAATAAGCTTTTTAGAATTAACGACAATGGTGAATTTTTAGAGTTACAACTCAATGAAGCGTTAGAGCCCAATGGGTTAGGTACAGGTGCCGCAGTAGCTGATATTAATAATGATGGGGTATTAGAATTATTAATTTCTCATGGCGAAACAGCTGAACAGTCACTCTCATTGTTTAGGGCTAATGTGCAAAAAAACCATAAATGGATCAGGATTTTACCAAAAAATATTTTTGGTGCCCCTGCAAGAGGTGGAACTGTAACTCTATATACAAATCAACGAACTCATGCAAAAACTATAGATGCGGGCTCAGGTTATCTTTGCCAGATGGAGCCAATAGCTCATTATGGTATTAGAAATGGAGAGATTATAGAAAAGATAGTTGTTACTTGGACGGATGGCACTTCTTCAGAGATTGGTGAATTTGATTTAAATCAAACTATAGAAATCAGGCAAGACGCGGCTTCTTAGTTTGCCATCTGGATAAAAATATCTCCCATACCACCTTTTACTTCCTCAATTGGCTGATTATTTCTAAATTCACAAAATTGTCCTGTCGTTTCGTTTGAAGCAATAGAAATAAGTTGGCTCTCGGTACATTCTGCTGCATTGTGTAATAGTCCAATTACAAGATCGTCATCGACTGTAAATACTTGGTTTTTATCAAGTTTGTTTTCATTGCAGAAGTAGTTTCTATTTACTTCAATTGGAAAGTTATCCTTTTGACACGGATCTTTAATCGTTAAAACATTTAATTCAAAATCTGTTTTATCGAAAGTGAATTTTACTTTTCTGGTCTTTGCGTATTTCATAAGATCACATGAACAAGGTAAACAACATCTATAATATTCTCCACACATTAATTTGTTAGTCTCCTCCTCATAAATTTTTACTAAATCAGGAATTTCACCTGGATCAATTAATGAACCAGATACAGCGCAGTAAAGTTTATTGTACTCTATGAAATCACCGATCGCTAAACTCTGTTTTAATGCAAAATTAAAAAATTTTGGACCAGCGGCGTTTCTATTCTTGTCAGGAAATATACTATTCCACGACTCAAGCAGTTTTTCATAATATTTTTGACCTATTTCAACAGTCTCTAAATTATCATCAGCTTTTACATTCATTGTAAACATCAAAAAGATAATTACTAAAATTTTAATAAAATTATCTCTCATCTACTTCTTCTTCCAAGTCGGCTTCCATGTTTAAGATAGACTTGTTTTGCTATACTCTTAAATTGATCACTTTTTCTAATATTCCAGATTTCATTTCGAGCAAAGTCAGAAGATAATTTAGGGTCGACAATTTTTTCAGGATATTTTGATTTTATGCTAGCGTTATGAATATTTTCAATATTCTCAAATTTGAGTTGAGGAAATTCCTCTAAAATAAACTTTGCTTCAGGATCCTGATCAATGCTTTGTTTTAAAACTGAATAAATTCTTGGAAGATTAATTCCAGTTACACCACTTTGCATTTGAACTTGGCTTATGTGTATTCCAGGCTCATAATCAACGAACAGCTCCGCTAAAAGTGGAGAAGTTTTTTGCCAAGGCTGCCAGAGATTATATGAGGCAAAAGACATAATCATCGCTCTCATTCTAAAATTAATCCAACCATATTTTCTAAGGTATTGAATGCACGCATCGAGAAAAGGGAAACCAGTCTCACCCAGGATCCATTTTTCAATTAATTCATTGTTTTCAGTTAATCTGAGTGTATCGCACATTGCATGCATACTATTAAATTCAATGTTTGGCTCAGTTTCTAATTTCTGGATAAAATGGCAGTGCCAATAAAGTCTTTTTTTAAATGAATATAAGTCTGATTTATATTTAGAAGATAATAATTCTCTTTTTAATTTTTTATAGACATATCTCATAGAAATTGTTCCAAATGCGAAGTGTGAGGACAACCTTGAGCAGTGATCAACTGCATCCATAGGGCTTGACATCTTTATTCTATAATTATTACACCTTTCTTGAAAAAAAGTGTTGAGTAGTTTTTCAGCAGCTTCGGATCCACCGGGTTGAATTTTAATAAAATCTCTTTGATGTGAGTCAATTTTAATTTTAATTAGTTTATCAAGTGAGATTGTGAAAAATTTTTTGTCAATTCTACAATATTTATTAGGCTTTGGGTTATCGCACATATTTTCATTCATTTGAGCATTCCATAACTTTGACCATTGATCGCGATTAATATTAGTTCTTTGAACTCCAAAATCTCTAAAAACATTGACGTCATATTTCTTATTTGCATTAATGAGGCTGCTGATTTGGGAATTATAGTAATTGATATCAGTAGAATGATTAAAATATAAATTATATTGACTGTTGCTGTTCACCAAAGATTTATAAAATTCTTTGTAATCTCCAATAAATATCTCAAGTCTTGAATTCAGGTTTTTTAAATTTTGATCCAGCTCTATGAGACAATCTTTCAAAAAATACAATTGCCGAATTGATTTTCCATTCCCCTGCCAATATTTTGGATCATATATATAAATACATCTATATTTTTGTCTAATAGATCCATGATATAAAGCCTCATTGTCTTTTGTTCTTAAATTTCTATGAAAAATTATTAAATCTGTTCTATTAGAAGACATTTTATATAGATATAGCTGTATCTACTTAAATCAAATTTTAGTCTAATACGGTATTTTAGATAATTTTTGGTGGGCCCACTAGGACTCGAACCTAGGACAACTCCGTTATGAGCTATGAGCTTTAAACTTTGAGCTAGGGCATGTAATAAATTTTAGTCTGTAAATATTAAGTTTTTATTGTTACTTACGACTGAATGATGATACTTAAAATTCACTAGCAGTTCTTTTTTGCTTTTAAATTATAGAGGACATCAAGTCTTTCTTCACCAGCTTCAACAGCTTTATTTACATTCATATATGTTGCAGCTAAACCAGGTAACCAAAATAACGTAGCAGCTATGTTTGTTCCAGTTAACCCTCTCTCTTCTTTCGCATCTCTAATCACTTGTTCAGTTCTGTAAATCTCATCATCTAATTGAGAGCATGATTTGTCTGCATCACCATATTGTCTTGACTCTATTACATGGGGTTTAGCACAAGAGTAAATAAATAGAAGAGTTACAAAAGAGATAATTATTTTTTTCACAATCAAATAATACATTTTATAGATCTAATAGCAATGATATATTTTTAATATAATTGATGACCAGATGAGTGTCTGATCCTGTTTCGAAAAATAAAAGTTTGGAATATACGACCTAAGTCATTGATGTACATGGTGGGCCCACTAGGACTCGAACCTAGGACAACTCCGTTATGAGCGGAGGGCTCTAACCAACTGAGCTATGGGCCCTTATAAAACTTTTATACACAGAGAATTGTAGTCTTACAAACTAGTTTTTATCTAGGAAGCTTTTTAAAAGCTTTGCACGAGTTGGGTGCTTTAATTTTCTGAGCGCTTTTGCTTCTATCTGCCTAATTCTCTCCCTAGTAACTGAAAATTGTTGTCCAACTTCTTCAAGTGTATGGTCAGAATTCATACCAATACCAAATCTCATTCTCAATACTCTTTCTTCACGAGGGGTTAAAGATGATAATATTTTCGTAGTGGTTTGTCTCAAATTAGAGTGAATTGCTGCATCGATTGGAATAACAGCATTATCATCTTGTATAAAGTCACCTAAGTGACTGTCTTCTTCGTCACCAACTGGAGTCTCAAGGCTTACAGGCTCCTTTGCAATCTTTAGAACTTTTCTGACTTTCTCAAGTGGCATATTTAATTTTGTAGATATTTCTTCAGGTGTTGGTTCTCTTCCTATTTCATTTAGAAGTAACCTTTGCGTTCTTACAATCTTATTGATTGTTTCTATCATATGCACCGGTATACGGATAGTTCTAGCTTGATCCGCTATTGATCTAGTAATCGCCTGTCTGATCCACCAAGTTGCATAAGTTGAAAACTTGTAGCCTCGTCTATATTCAAATTTATCCACCGCTTTCATTAAACCGATGTTACCTTCTTGTATTAAGTCTAAAAATTGCAAACCCCTATTCGTATATTTTTTTGCAATAGAAATTACTAATCGTAAGTTAGCTTCAATCATTTCTTTTTTTGCAATACTTGATTCACGCTCACCTTTTTGTACATTACTAACAATTCTTTTAAATTCGTTAAGTGTTAAACCTATATTACTTGCGGCTGCTCTAACCTCGTTCATTATATTTTTGATATTATTTTTTTCCTCTTTAACAAATTTTTCCCATCCAGAAAGTCTAGTAATCTTTCTTAACCAATAGGGATTATTCTCATTTCCAATATATTTATCCAAGAATTCATCTCTTGAAATCTTATATTGAACTGCAAGTCTTAATAATTTGCCTTCCAGAGAAACAATTCCTTTATTAATTACGTATAACTTGTTTATTAGTTCTTCAATTTTATTTGTATTTATTTGCAAACCTTTAATCAATTCAACAACAACAGCCTTTGAAGCCTGATAGCTTTTTTCAGATCTTGAGGGAAAATCTTTACCCTTTTCCTGAAATGCAATTTTATCCTTTTGTAACTTTTGTAACTTTTTAAAACTTTTATTTAATTTTTTAAATGTTTCAAGGATCTGAGGCTTGAGCTCTTCTTCCATTATTGCAATTGAAACATTTAATTCATCATCAGCATCTTCGTACTCCTCAATCACTTGATCTGAGGTAGTTTCAATCATTGGCTCCGTATCATCACCGTAAGTAGAAGATTTTTTTTCAGCCTCTTTTCTTTTTCTAATTTCTTCTTTTTCTTCTTGTTCTTTTCTTTTTTTTGCTTCTTTTATTTTTTTACTTAGTTCTTTTTTATTTGGAGACTCCTCAAACAATGACTCAAGATCAATAACTTCTCTCAAGGTTATTTTTTCAGCAATTATATCATCTCTCCAATCAAGTATCGCCTGCAGAGTGAGTGGACTTTCACATAGTCCAGAAATCATCGCTTCTTGACCAGCTTCAATTCTTTTAGCAATTGCAATTTCACCCTCACGAGATAGTAGATCAACTGTACCCATTTCTCTAAGATATAACTTAACTGGATCATCTGTTTTTTCTGTTCCTGATTTTGCGGATGGTGATTCGTCATCTTTATCGTCTTCATTATCAGAGTCGTCAGAGTCAATAATATCAAATCCTACTTGAGATAGCTTCGTTGTATATTGTTCAATCTGTTCAGATGTAAATTTTTCCTCAGGAAAAGACTTTTTGATTAATTCATTTGTGAGATAACCATCCTTTTTACCTTGCTTAATAAGCTTTTTGATTATTGATTTTTCTAAATCTAGGACAGGACCATCTTGATCACTTGCTTGTGCCTGTAAGCTTTCAGCTTCAGCTTTGACCTGCTTTTTTTTTCTACCTCTTTTTTTCATTTTAATTTTTACTTAGGCTTTCTTTTTTTATTCTCATAAAATTTTCAAAGCTTTTTTCGTCCATTTTTTCTTCTAAATCATTCAAAGCAATCTCTAGGTCACTTTCTTCAACTAAATTTTTATGTAAATCTAAAAGATTGATAAAGCTTCGTTCTACCTCCACCTTTTCATTATTAATGATAGAACTATAAGTGCTTAGTAGCTTTGGTTGAAATATGTATGTTATCTCCTGAATTAATCCCTTATCGGTTAAATAAGACTTTAAATCAAAGTTTTCAAGCTCTTTATCAATATTAGAAGCTGAGAATTCAAGGATTTCAGATACCAATGATGACAAATTAAGATCATTAAAGCGAATTTTTCCTAGTTCTTCTGAGTACTTCGCAATCAAGAAAGGATTCTCAATTAAGCAGATTAACATAATTTTCTCACGAACTATAGACTCATGGCTTTGCTTTTTAACTCTGTCACTGGCAAGCATTTCACTAGAAATCCTATTTTTTTTCTTTTGATAATTTACTTCGTAGGAAATATTTCTATTAAATTTAAGTTCACTTAATTTATCATTAAAAAATTTGTTATAGTATTCACGTACTGTTTTGTTATTTATTTTGTTTGTTAGTATTCTTATCCTTTTTTCAAAACCAGCTTTTTTCTCAGGTATGGAAATATCTTCTTTTTCAAGTTCTGTATCCCAAATAAATTCAGATAATGATAGGGAATTATTAATAACATCTTGCAAGCTTGATGGGCTATTCTTATTTAAATAATCATCTGGATCATAATCTTTAGGCAATATACAAAATCGAAGTGAATGATCAGGTAATAAATTATTCAATGCAAGTAATGCAACTCTCTGTGCTGCTTTTTGTCCAGCTTCATCTCCATCGAACATGATTATAGGGTTTTGACAAACTTTCCAAGCTCGTTCAAGTTGGTAACTTGTAAGCGCTGTACCTAATGGTGCTACAGATGATTTAAAGTTATTTTGATATAGTGTGATAACATCCATATATCCTTCAACAATAATTAAATTTCTTGGTTTTCTATTTTCTTCAATTGCAAGATTTAGATTATAAAGTTGAAAACTTTTTTTGAAAATTGGACTATCAGATGAATTTATATATTTTATGTTGGAATTATCTAGAGCTCTTCCTCCAAAAGCAATAATGTTTGATTTATAATCTTTGATTGGAAACATAAATCGATTACGAAAGAAATCGTAAAATTCGTCTTTTTTCTTATTTGATTTTTTAATTAGACCAATAGAGATTGCGTCATCAATGTTCAATCCTTTTTTTTTTAAATGGTTATATAAATTATTGTTGCCATTGCCAGAATAGCCTAATTCAAATTTTTGAATTATATTCGCGTCAATTGATCTTTTATCAATATACTTTTGAGCTTCTGAACTAGCTTTTAGTTGGTCCTTAAAATAATTGTTGGCTTCGTTAATTATTTTTTTTAAGCTTGAAAAATCTTTTTCTACATAATTTGGATCTCGAATGACTCCAGTTTCAGGATTCAAACCTGCTTGGTTTGCTAAATATTCAATTGACTCCGGATAAGACATATTTTTATGTTTCATTAAAAAAGAGAATATATCCCCATGTTCAGCGCTACTGAAACAATGAAAGAATTCTTTTTCATCGTTGACAGTGAATGAAGGTGTTTTTTCATTTTTGAAAGGACTTAGCCCAACAAACTCATTTCCTCTTTGAGTAAGTTTTACAAACTTTCCAACAACATCTGAAACACGTAATCTTGTTTTAATTTCTTCAATAAACTCTTTTGAATATCTAGGCATAAATAAAATATATTACTTGAACATAGTAAGATATAACTACCAAGTATCTATAAATTTTGAAGTTTTTCCTTTATAATTTTACTTGCTAAAGAAATATCAAGAGCTGGTGAGCTATTTTCCTTCAAATACTTTATCACTTTTCCTATTTCCTTTAGTGATTTTGCTTCAGTTGCACCAATCGCTTCTTCGCAAGCTATCACAGTCTCTTCCTCACCAAGTTGCTTCGGAAGAAACTCACTAATAATATCTATCTCGCTATTTTCTTTCTGAACAAGTTCATCTCGTCCAGCTTTTTTAAACATATCAATCGAATCATTTCTTTGCTTTACCATTTTTTTGAGAAGACTAATAACCGTATCATCTGAAATTGTAGAATCTTCCCCTGAGGATCGACTTGCAATTTCTTTATCTTTAATAGCAGCTAGTACTAGTCTTAATGTATGGATTCTCTCTTTATCCCCATTTTTGAGAGCATTAGATAATTCAGTTGTGATGTTTTCTTTCATTTGAGATAAACATAAAATTTACATCATCAGATATATTGTGGCAATAATAGATCTAATAATTATTATCTTATCTAACTATTGCATGAATTCCCCATTTGCACTAAATTTCTATAAATCTAGAATCACTACATATGGCTAATGCGAATAGGTTGAAAAAAGATCTCTCGACAACTCGACCTAAACCTATCGAAGGTCAACTTATTCTAGAAGATGGCTCCCGATTTAATGGACTAAAAATTGGCTCTCCTAATATGGAAATAGGAGAAGTTTGTTTTAATACCTCAATGACAGGCTATCAAGAAATAATAACTGACCCTTCTTATGCGGGACAAATAATCAATTTTACTTTCCCTCACATTGGTAATGTAGGTACAAATCTTGATGATAACGAGTCTAGTAAACCGTATGCAAAAGGAATCATAATTAACTGTGATATTTCTGATCCATCAAACTATAGATCTATCCTTCATCTTGATGCGTGGCTTAAAAAAAACAATGTACCAGGTATTTGTAACATTGATACCAGACTAATTACAAATAGAATCCGTTCTAAAGGTGCGCCAAAAGGTGGCATTATCGAAGGTCCAATAAACAAAAAAAAGACCGCATTCTGTTTAAAGGAAATAAAAAAATGGAGGGGACTGAATGGACTTGATCTAGCTATTGATGTGTCACGCAAGGATATAAAAATTTATAAATCTAAAAAAAATTCAAAACTTAATGTTGTAGCAATAGATTATGGAATTAAGAAAAATATATTAAACTGCTTATTAGATTTAAATTTAGAAGTTATTTTAGTTCCGGCTAAAACCTCTGTAGAGAAAATACTTTCTTATAGTCCTAATGGTATTTTTCTCTCAAACGGTCCAGGTGATCCAAAAGCAACAGGAAAATACGCAATTCCAATTATAAAAAAACTTATCAAATCAAGGATCCCATTATTTGGAATATGTCTTGGCCATCAACTTATTTCTTTAGCATTGGGTGCAAAGACAAAAAAAATGTTTCAAGGTCACAGAGGGGCTAATCATCCAGTTAAAAATCTTGAAACGAAAAAAGTAGAGATCACATCTCAAAACCATGGTTTTGAAGTAACTGAAAAATCTATTCCAAAAGATGTAAAAATAACTCATAAATCGTTATTCGATGGAAGCATTGAGGGTATAAGAAAAGGAAAAAATATATTTGCGGTTCAATATCACCCAGAAGCAAGCCCAGGACCGCACGATAGTCATTATCTTTTTCAAGAATTTAAAAAAATGATTAATCAAAATGCCTAAGAGAAAAGACATAAAATCTATTTTAATTGTAGGAGCTGGTCCAATAATAATCGGACAAGCATGCGAGTTCGATTATTCAGGAACACAGGCTTGTAAGGCATTACGAGAAGAGGGATATAGAGTAATTCTAATTAATTCTAATCCTGCAACTATAATGACTGATCCTGACACTGCTGATGTAGTATACATCGAACCAATCACACCTGAAATTGTTGCAAAAATAATTAAGAAAGAAAGACCTGATGTACTTCTACCTACAATGGGTGGTCAGACAGCATTAAATATAGCAATTGAACTTTCGAAAAATGGGACTTTAAAAAAGTATAAAGTTGAACTAATTGGTGCAAATCTTAAAGCGATCAAAAAGGCAGAAGAAAGAGAAAGTTTCTATAAAGCCATGACAAAGATTGGCTTAGAATGTCCAAGAGCAGAAATTGCTAGAAATTTTAAAGACGCAAAAAAGGCTCTAAAGAAAATTGGATTACCCGTCATCATAAGACCATCGTTCACACTTGGAGGCACGGGTGGAGGAATCGCAACTACCGAGAAACAGTTCGAGGAAATCGCAAATTCTGGTCTTTATAACTCACCGATAAATGAAATTTTAATTGAAGAGTCTGTAGCTGGATGGAAAGAATTCGAAATGGAAGTTGTGAGAGACAAAAACGATAATTGTATAATCATATGCTCAATTGAAAATGTAGACCCCATGGGAGTTCATACAGGTGACTCAATAACAATAGCTCCTGCACTTACTTTAACTGATAAAGAATATCAAATTATGAGAAACGCATCCATTGCATGTCTCAGAGAAATTGGTGTTGAAACTGGAGGCTCTAATGTTCAATTTGCTGTTAATCCAAAAAATGGAAGGCTTGTAATTATTGAAATGAACCCAAGAGTTTCCAGATCTTCTGCTTTAGCTTCTAAGGCCACAGGCTTTCCAATTGCCAAAGTTGCCGCTAAATTAGCAGTTGGGTACACATTAGACGAACTTACTAACGAAATTACGAAAGTTACACCTGCATCGTTTGAGCCAACAATTGACTATGTGGTTACAAAAATTCCAAGATTTACCTTTGAAAAATTTCAATTAACGCAACCTTTACTATCAAGTTCAATGAAATCTGTTGGTGAAGTCATGGCTATTGGAAGGTCATTTCCAGAATCATTGCAAAAAGCAATGAGGTCGCTTGAAACTGGTTTAGACGGCTTAGATGAAGTAGCTGTAAGTATGAATAAAAAAAAGCTCACAAAGAAAAATATTTTATCTGAACTTAAGAAACCTCTTGCAGATAAACTATTATTAGTGGCTCAGGCACTACGTTTTGGATTAGATATAGTTCAAATTCATAAGTCCTCAAAAGTCGATCCTTGGTTTATTGGTCAAATAAAAAGGATAGTTGATACGGAAAAAACCCTAAAAAAAGGATTGCCACGAAACGCTAAAGAATTGCTTAGAATAAAATCTTTGGGATTTTCAGACAAAAAAATATCACAGCTCTGTAATACTAAGGAAGAGAAAATTTTTAATATACGTGTCAAAAACAAAATTTTTCCTGACTTTAAAAGAATAGATACCTGTGCTGCTGAGTTTGAAGCTAAGACCCCATACATGTACTCAACTTACGCTAAAAATTCTCTAAATAATGATGCATGCGAGTCCAGTCCAACAAGTAAAAAAAAGGTAATTATTCTTGGAAGTGGTCCAAATCGAATTGGACAAGGTGTCGAATTTGATTATTGCTGCTGTCATGCTTCATTTGCCCTAAAAGAATTAAAATATGAAACAATCATGATCAACTGTAATCCAGAGACAGTCTCTACCGACCCAGATACCAGTGATAGACTTTATTTTGAACCCCTTACGAATGAAAATGTATATGAAATTATTAGAAAGGAAAAAAGCAAAGGAAATCTTTTAGGGGTTATTGTTCAATTCGGTGGTCAGACACCTCTTAAGTTATCGGACTATTTAAATAAAATGAATATACCAATTTTGGGCACTTCAACTGATTCGATTGACACTGCTGAGGATAGAGAAAAATTTAAAAAGATTTCTGAAAACTTAAATCTATTGCAACCAGCAAATGGTATCGCATATTCTGAAAAAGAAGCTAACTCAGTAATTAAGAAAATAGGTTTTCCAGCAGTGATAAGGCCATCGTATGTATTAGGCGGAAGAGCTATGGAAATTGTTCACAATGAAGAAGAATTAAAAAAATACTTCAAAGAAGCTGTAGTGGTTAGTGGTAAAAGTCCTGTTCTAATTGATCACTATTTGAAAGATTCTATTGAAGTAGATGTCGATGCTGTGTCTGATGGAAAAAAAGTCATTATCGCAGGCATTATGGAACACATTGAGGAAGCAGGAATCCATTCTGGTGATTCAACATGCACGTTGCCTCCTTACTCATTGTCGGAAAAAATCATTAAAGACATAGAAAAGCAAACCAAAAAATTAGCCATTGCACTAAAAGTGAAAGGCTTACTAAATATACAATTTGCAATTCAAAATAATAATATATTTTTACTTGAAGTTAACCCTAGAAGCAGTCGAACTGTGCCATTTGTAGCTAAAGCCACAGGTAATCCAATTGTAAAAATAGCACTTAGTGCAGCAATGGGAAAACCACTGAATAAAGATAACTTTAAAATTCGTAAAACTAAATGTATCTCAATTAAAGAACCTGTTTTTCCTTTTAAACGTTTTCCTAATGTTGATACTATTTTAGGCCCTGAAATGAAATCTACTGGGGAGGTGATGGCCATCGATAAGTCATTTGAGTCAGCTTTTATAAAATGTCAGTTAGCTTCCTCAAACCCTCTTCCTAAGAGTGGTTCTTTATTCGTATCTGTAAAAGACTCTGATAAGCCAAAAATACTTCCAATAATAAGATCATTTCAAAAATTAGGATTTAAAGTGAATGCGACTGCAGGAACAGCTGATTATTTAATGGAGGGTGGTGTTAAGGTTAAGAAAATTAACAAGGTTTCTCAAGGATCACCTCATATTGTTGAAGAGTTAATTGATGACAAAGTTGATATAATAATTAATACAACTGAAGGAAGAAAATCAATTAATGACTCTTTTGGCATAAGAAGAACTGCTCTCATGAAAAGTTTGCCATACTTTCTCACAGTATCTGGTGCAAGGGCTGCTATTAATTCAATTAAAGAATTAAGAAATAATGAATTAGAAGTTAACCCTATAACTAAATTTCACTAGTCTAAAGGAACTGTACCTAGTTTCTTCGTATTTTTTATGACAAAAGCTGTTTTGACACTCAAAATATTTTCATTTGAAGTCACATGTGTTGTTAAAAAATTATTAAATTCGTTCATATTTTTTACTACACATTTAAGAATAAAATCTATTTCACCATTTAACATAAAGCACTCTCTAATAGGTTCCAAACCCCAAACTAGCTTTTCAAAAGACCCCAAGCTTTCTTCATTTTGATTTTTTAAACTTACAAATATCCATGCAACTAAGTCATATCCAAGCTTTGATGGATCTAGATTTGCACGAAAGCCATCAATATACCCATTATCTTCTAAGTCTCTTACTCTTCTTAGTGTAGGCGGTGGAGACATTTCAATTTTCTTAGATAGATCTAGATTTGAAATTCTTCCTTCATCTTGAAGTATTCGAAGTATTTTTAGATCAACACTGTCAATTTCTTTTTTTACCATCAGTCTACTGGCCACTCTGTTTCAAAAGTAACATAATTTAATTGCAAGCAGCGTCTTTCTTTTTTAATTTTTTTCTTTTCAAGTCCGTGCCAAGAGTTTTCTTCTGAAGTAAAAATATACCCTGTATTATTTTTATAAGGTAAAGTTTTAGCAACTTTCAAATCTGGAGTATAAAAGTCTGTTCCTAAATTTTCATTTTCTCCGTATCTGTTTACAAACAAAATTGATGACATCAATTTTTCCTTGATGTCACAGTGAGGTTCAAGCCAAAATCCATCTCGATCGGCAATGACTTCTAATCTAACATAAGAATTTTTTAGATCTCTATTGATTAGATTAGAAATGAAGTCAGTACATTCTTTTGATTGCATTTCTTTTACTAGCCCAGATAATTCAGAATATTCCTCTACATTATCTTTATTGATAAATACTCTTAACTTACTAAGTAAGTTATCTCCTGATTTATCTCCTGCTCTTGTACCATCAAAAATAACTTTACCCTCAGGAAAATTAATAGAATAAATTTCATCTATTGCTTTTTCTGAAAGAGGACTATTAATTATCCAATGATTAAAAGGTACATTGGAATGTGATAAATTGTTTTTCAGAGCATTGATTAATGTCATGCTTTTTTATTATACCTTTCTTCAATCATTCTGGCTACTTGGAAGGTCTCATTTTGATATGAATTTGTAAAGTCTTCGAGTTTTTCTCCCAAAAGCCTTGCATAATTTTTTTGCAACAGCATCGTAATAAATTTTTCTATTCTGTTATTTTTTTTTAAGCTTGGAAGTTTAAAAATATATACTGGTTTAGTTGAGGATATAGATTCTGAAATTATTGAAACAGAGTCAGATGTACAAATAAGATATTTAGAAAACTTCATTAAGGCCAAATAAGGATTACCTTCGCCGTTCCAAATAATATTCTGATTCAAAAAGCGTTCTTTCAGGTATTCAATAATAAATTGATCAGTTCTTCTTGAGAATAAAATGTATATCTGAATGTTATTATTTTTAATAATTTTATCAATTTGATCAGCTAATACCTTAATAACAGATATATCGAAGCGATAGTTTCTGTTTTGACCTCCTATGAAAATTGCACAAATAGGTTTTTCTATTTTTGAGAATTGAGCTGTGTAAAGCTCAGCCTCTTTGCTTAGTAGCCTTTTGTTTATATGATTAAGTGCCAAATCAGTTTGAAGCACATTTTTACCTTTTAAATCATCATGTGCTGGAGCGACAACCAAATCAAAATGAGCTGGGTTGATTTTTGGATTTTGTATGTGAATTGAAAATACTTTATTTTTTAAAGATTTTTTGAGAAGTAAAGATGCATAAATAGACCGCTTGCCACATGATATGATAATATCTGGAGGAATATTAATTTCTAAGCTTATTTGTCTGTAATTATTAAATATAATTTTAGATGGTGGCAATATTCCCACTGGAAGCTTATTCCAAGGAAATTTTAAATCTATTGTCTTTTGCTCAAAATTTAAATTAAGAGCATCTGCAAGGCCTTTGACCTGACTGATCATTCCTGCTGATCCATCTGTTAGGCACCACGCTCTCAAATTCTTGAAATTGGTCATTTAATAACTATCTATGTTGAATACAAAAGTTCTTTAATTACTAGAAGATAATATATAGATTATAAAAATTAAATGCATTCAAAAGTTCTAATAATAGGTTCTGGTCCCGCAGGATATACTGCTGCAATATATGCGGCAAGGGCAATGCTCGAGCCGACTTTAGTTCAAGGTTTGCAGCCAGGTGGGCAACTTACTATAACAACTGATGTTGAAAACTATCCTGGGTACGGGGATGTAATACAAGGTCCATGGTTAATGGAACAAATGCAAGAACAAGCAAAAAATGTTGGAACAAATATTATAAATGACATTATAAAAAGTGTAGACTTTAAATGTAAGCCATTTAAGGCTATTAGCGAGTCGGGAACTGAATATACTGCCGACTCAGTGATCATCTCAACAGGAGCTCAAGCAAGATGGCTTGGATTAGACTCTGAAAAAAAATTTCAAGGATATGGCGTTTCAGCTTGTGCAACTTGTGATGGCTTCTTTTTTAAGGAAAAAAAGGTAGCAGTCATCGGCGGTGGTAATTCAGCTGTTGAGGAAGCTTTATATTTAACAAACTTTGCATCTAAAGTGTACCTTGTTCATAGGCGTGATGAACTTCGAGCTGAAAAAATTCTTCAAGATAGATTGTTTAAAAATGAAAAAGTTGAGTGTGTGTGGGATAGTGAACTAAAAGAAATAGTTGGCGATGAAGATCCTCTAAATGTAAAAAGTATAAACATTAAAAATACAAAAACTAACGAAACCAGCAGTATCGAGCTAGACGGTGTCTTTGTCGCTATAGGGCATGATCCAGCTACTCAAATTTTTAGGGACCAAGTCGAAATGGATGAAGATGGATATATAATTACAAAACCTGACTCAACACTTACAAACGTTGAAGGTGTATATGCAGCAGGAGATGTAAAGGATAAAATTTATCGTCAGGCGGTTACTGCAGCTGGCATGGGTTGTATGGCAGCACTTGAGGCAGAAAAATACCTAGCTGAATTATCTTAATTTATTAAGAAAATCTCTCATTCGAACGCATGCATTTTTTAAGTTTTCGTCTGAAGTTGCATAAGAAATTCTAAAATAGCCCTCCAAACCAAAAGCTGAACCTTGAACAACTGCAACTCCCGCATGCTCTAATAATGATGTCGTAAATTCTTCATCATTTGTAATTTTGTTATTCGACTCATCAACTTTACCAATTACTCCTTTACATGATGGAAAAACATAAAATGCACCTTCAGGTACTCTACAAGTAATTCCATTCATACTAGTAAATTCATCGATTAGAAAATCACGTCTATCTTTAAATACTTTGGCTCTTTCAGCAATGAATGAATTATCTCCATTTAAGGCTTCAACTGCTGCAGCTTGACTGATAGATGTTGGATTGCTTGTAGATTGAGACTGAAGCTTGCCCATAGCTTTAATTAAGCTGGCATTTCCTCCCGCATAACCAATTCTCCAGCCTGTCATAGCATATGCCTTACTAACTCCATTCAATGTTAATATTCTTTCTTTAAGTTCTGGAGCAATGCTTGCAAAAGTATGAAATTCATTATCATCGTATATAAGATGTTCATATAAATCGTCTGTCATTATGTTCACGTGTGGAAATTTTTTCAAAATATTTGCAAGTTCTAAAAGTTCATTCTTTGTATAACAGGAACCTGTAGGATTTGATGGTGAATTAAGAATAAACCATTTGGTTGATTGATTGATTGTGTTTTCAAGTTGTTGTGGGGTTATTTTAAATCCTGACTCTTCACCACATTGAACGAAAATAGGTTTTCCATTGAAATAATTAACGACATCAGGGTAAGTTACCCAATAAGGAGCTGGAATAATTACTTCATCTGACTCATTTAAGGAGACAGCAAATGCATTAAAAATAATTTGCTTTCCTCCTGTACCAACAGAGATTTCATCAAGCTCGTAATCTAAATTATTTTCTCTTTTAAATTTTGCTTTGATTGCTTTCTTCAATTCTGGAGTTCCATCAACAGGGGTATATTTGGTATCTCCACCGTTTATCGCTTGAATGGCAGCTTTTTTAATATTTTCTGGAGTATCAAAATCGGGTTCGCCCGCTCCTAGCCCTATAATATCCTTTCCCGCAGCCTTTAATTCACGAGCTTTTTGGGTCACTGCCATGGTGGCCGATGGCTTAATTCTTTTTATACTGTGTGATAGTTCTACCACTGCTTATCCTCAGAATTTGTTATTTATACAATCAGCTATTATATTAAATTAGATTAATACACAATTTATATTCTAACTAATTAATAAATTAATGCCAAATTCTGAAGTTCTTAAAGTCACATCTGAATATAAACCTGCTGGAGATCAGCCTCAAGCAATTGAAGAGATTGTTAAAAGCATTAAAGGCGATGAGATGGAACAAGTTTTGCTTGGAGTAACTGGATCAGGCAAAACTTTCACGATGGCTAAAATTATAGAAAAACTTCAAAGGCCAACTCTAATACTTGCTCCAAATAAAACTTTAGCAGCACAATTGTATGGAGAAATGAAGTCATTCTTTCCAGACAATGCTGTTGAATATTTTGTATCTTATTATGACTATTATATACCTGAAGCATACGTACCGAGGTCAAATACTTACATAGAAAAAGAAGCATCGATAAATGAACAAATCGATCGAATGAGACACTCAGCAACTCAATCCTTACTTGAGAGAAAAGATGTTGTAATTGTTGCAAGTGTTTCATGTATTTATGGAATAGGTTCTGTTGAAACGTATAGATCAATGACTATTCGATTAGAAAAAAATCAAAAGATTGGACGAAATGAAATTATTCAAAAACTCATCACGCTTCAATATAACCGAAACGACACAGATTTTCATAGAGGCACATTTAGAGTGCGTGGAGACTTGATTGAGGTTTTTCCATCCCATTACGAAGACCGCGCGTGGAAATTATCGTTGTTCGGTGATGATCTCGAGTCGATTAGTGAATTTGATCCATTGACTGGAAAAAAGACAGCTGAGTTAGAAACTATAAAAATTTATGCAAACAGTCACTACGTTACTCCAAGGCCAACACTTGATACTGCCATAAAGCAAATACGAAAAGACTTAGAAGTAAGGATTCCTGAATTTAAAAAAGAAAATAAATTAATAGAGGCTCAACGAATAGAAGAAAGAACAAGGTTTGATTTAGAAATGATTGAGGCAACGGGTAGTTGTCCAGGCATTGAGAATTATTCAAGATATCTCTCTGGAAGAAATCCAGGCGAACCGCCTCCAACACTTTTTGAATACTTGCCTGACAATGCACTCCTTTTTGTTGATGAAAGTCATGTCACAGTACCTCAATTAGAAGGCATGTATAAAGGTGACCGAAGCAGAAAAACAACACTGTCAGAATATGGCTTTAGATTACCATCTTGTTTAGATAACAGACCATTAAAGTTTGAGGAATGGGAAATGATGCGCCCTCAAAGTTTGTTCATTTCTGCTACTCCAGGACCATGGGAAATGCAAAAAACTCAAGGGGTATTTACTGAACAAATAATAAGGCCAACAGGGTTGATTGATCCAGGGGTTGAAATAAGGCCTGCGAAAACGCAAGTTGAAGATTTAATATCAGAATGTAAAAAAATTATTGATCTTAAATACCGAGTATTAGTGACAACACTTACTAAACGCATGGCTGAGGACTTGTCAGAGTATATGCATGAAAACGGAATAAAAGTGAAATATATGCATTCAGATATTGATACATTAGAGAGAATTGAAATTATCCGCGACCTTAGAAAGGGATTGTTCGACGTGTTAGTGGGTATCAATTTACTTAGAGAAGGTTTGGATATACCTGAATGTGCTTTAGTCGCAATATTAGATGCTGATAAAGAAGGCTTCTTGAGATCGGAGAGGTCATTGGTACAGACAATCGGTAGAGCAGCAAGGAATGTAGATGGAAGAGTAATACTGTATGCTGATAAAGAAACAGAAAGTATAAAAAAAGCAATAAGTGAGACTGATAGAAGAAGAGATATACAAAAGAAATACAACAAAGAAAATAATATTACACCTGAAACTATTAAGAGGGATATTAGTGATATTCTTGAAAGTATTTATGAAAATGATCGTGTAAACGTTGATTTGAAGAGTACAGAAAAACATCTCGTCGGAAATAATCTAAAAAAACATCTTGAGGAACTTAAGAAAAATATGATGGATTTTGCTGATGATCTCAATTTTGAAGAAGCTGCTAAGTTAAGAGATGAGATAAAAAGGCTTGAGAATAATGAATTAGAGTTACCATCCAACAGCAATATAGTTTATAAAAAAAATAAAAGGAAAAAAAGAAAGTACTTTACTTAATGTTTATAGATTTCTGCATACTGTTAATAGGATTATCTCTTCTTTTATACAGTGCAGATAAAATGATTGAGTCGGCTGACGCAATTGCTAAAAAGTTCAATTTATCCTCAGTATTAATAGGTTTAACAATTGTAGCGTTTGGTACATCAGCACCTGAACTAGTTATAACTCTATTTGCTGCAACAAAGATCGTTCCAGCTACTGATGCCATTACCGGAAATATTATAGGATCTAATATTGCAAATATTTTACTAATTTTAGGAACTTCAGCATTTTTTTTCAAAATTAATCTAGATAAATTAGGCACTAAGGATATTATTTTCTTACTTTTAATATCTTTATACTTCGCGCTCTTATTTTATGTTAGCCAAACAGTCACTCTCATTCACACAATTGGCTATTTAGTTTTAACTTTGTTCTTTATCAATTTTCTTCGTAATTATAAGTCCTCAGATCAAAATGAAGAACAAAAAATTTTTGGAAGATACACTTATTTAATTTTACTAAGTGCCTTCATAGGTATTTTTATTGGTGGGAAAATTTTTTTAGACAGCTCACTGAATATTTTTCAAACGTTAGGAGTTAACGAGGTACTAATAGGTATTTTTATTCTGGCCATTGGTACATCCTTACCTGAATTGATAACTGTTATTATTTCTTACTTAAAAAAGAAGGGCTCTATAGGTATTGGCAATGTTATTGGTAGCAACATTATGAACATACTGTTTGTTTTCCTACCAGGGGTTATAATTGTTCAACTTAGAGGGCTTGAATATTCTCTAAAAAATATAGATGTATTTCACATATATATTTTAATATTAGTAACTTTGATGATAGCTCTTATGGCAATTCTAAGAATTCAAATGAGAAAAATACATTCTGCTTTTTTCTTGATTAGTTATTTTTTATATCTTGGGTATTCTTTTATATTATGAAAAAAACAATATTAATTACAGGCGGTTCCCAAAGAATTGGTAGATCAATTGCACTATTTCTCAAAGATTCTAATTATAATTTTATAATACACTATAATAAGTCTTCAAAAGCAGCCAGAGAGTTGAAAAATATTATTAATGTTTACGGGCGCGATTGTGAAATAGTGAAAACCGATTTGTCTAAAATATCTGATGTTAAAGATATAATTAAAAGAAGTAAAAAATTCTTTGGACCAATACATGCAATTGTTAATAATGCCTCCTTGTTCATCAATGATAATATAGAAAATTTAAATGATAAACTTTGGTATGATCATATGAATATAAACCTATACGCCCCACTAATCATATCTAAAGAATTTAATAAACAACTTCCAAAAAAGAGCTTAGGGCATATCATAAATATATTGGATCAAAATGTAGTCAATCCAGATACATCGTTCTTTTCCTACTCCATTTCAAAATCTGCTTTACTATCTGCAACTACAATCATGGCAAAATCATTTGCTCCTAACATTAGGGTTAATGCGATTGGCCCAGGTCCAACACTTAAAAATATTCACCAATCAAAAAAACATTTTGATCAATCGATCAAAAATACTTTACTTAAAATAGGTTCACCGCCTGAGGAAATTGCCAAAACAGTTAAATTTCTTCTTGAATCAAAATCAATTACAGGTCAATTTATAGCTGTAGATGGTGGGGAACATTTATCATGACAGCAAAGAATATACTTAAATTAAGTGAATTAAGGTCAGAAACAGATTTGATCAATCCAAATTCTGGATACGATTTAATCTTTTTAAATGATTTTATGATCGATGCCAACATTGGAGTATACAAACACGAGAAAATAAAGAGCCAACCACTCCGCATAAACATAATTGCTAAAGTTAAAAATCCAAAAAAAATAAATGATGATAAATTGTACAGTGTTGTTTGTTATAATCAGATTTCAAAAAAAATTAAAAAAATTATTAAATCTGGTCATACAATTTTACTAGAAAAACTTGCTGAAAAAATATTTCAGGAGTGTTTTAAAAACAAAAGAATTCAAACTATGAAGATAAGACTTGAAAAACTTGATGCAATTCAAGAAGCTGAAAGCGCAGGCATCGAAGTTGAACGCTCTCGTTCTGAATAATGAATAATCTTGAGAATATTAAAGAAATAATTGACCAATCCCCCTCTTCCTCCGGTATTTATAAAATGCTTAATGAAAAAGAAGAGATTATGTATGTTGGCAAAGCAAAAAATCTTCAAAATAGACTTAAAAGTTATCTAAACACTAACAATCTCTCAAATCGAATCAGAAGGATGGTTAGTAGAATATCAAATATTGAAGTAATTATTACTGAGACAGAAAAAGAAGCTTTGTTGCTTGAGGCAAACTTAATAAAAAAACTTAAACCTCCTTTCAATATACTTTTACGAGATGATAAATCATTTCCTTATATTTTTATTAATCATGAACAAGAATTTCCACAAATTTCAAAACATAGAGGAAAACAAAAATATAAAGGAAAATATTTTGGTCCGTTCGCAACAATTAATTCACTAAATTATACTCTGAAAATATTACAGAAAGTTTTTCTACTAAGATCGTGCGATGATACTATTTTTCAAAATAGATCTAAACCATGTCTTCTTTATCAAATTGAAAGGTGCAGTGGTCCCTGTGTTGATTATACATTAAGTAAAAAAGAGTATTTACAAAGTGTTAAGAATGCTGAGCACTTTCTTTCAGGTCAACATAGCAATTTACAAGAGGAGTTATCTTCTAAAATGGATGAAGAAAGTAAAAGTCTTAATTATGAAAAAGCAGCTAGCTATAGGGATAAGATAGTTGCACTAACCCAGATTCAAAGTCAGCAAAACATAAATCTTTACGATGTAAAAAATACTGACGTGATTTCAATTTCAAGAAAAGGCAATAAATCATGTGTTCAAGTATTTATTTATAGATCAGGTCAAAATTGGGGAAATAGATCTTATTTTCCAAAACACAGCGATGAAGTAGAAAATTATGAGATCCTAGAGCGTTTTATTGTTGATTTCTATACAAGATATTCCCCTCCAAAAAATGTATTGTTAAACTTACCTATAAAAAATTCATCTCTAATCGAAACATCTCTTAAATCCATTTATAATTACAAGACATCTTTTTTTGTTCCTAAAAAAGGAAAAAAATTAGATATAGTGAATTATGCGAGTAGAAACTCAGAACTAGCACTTAAAAATCACATTGCACAGTCTCACTCTGATAAAGAGAATCTGAGCCAACTTTCAAAAGTACTCAATATCACTAAAAAAATAAAAAGAGTTGAAGCCTATGACAACAGTCATCT
>CACANZ010000002.1 GCA_902533965.1 uncultured Pelagibacteraceae bacterium
TTTCTGAGGCATAATTGAAGAACTCGACATTAATTGGTCTCCGATTTTAAAGAAACCTACTAAATCGGAATTATAAAGAGTAATTTCCTCGGCTAACCTTGATAAGTGAACAGCCATTAAGGATGAACTAGATAAAAAATCTACCACAAAATCTCGATCAGAAACTGTATCCAATGAATTTTTTGTAGGTTTTTTAAAGTCAAGCATTTTTGTTGTTTTGTTTCTATTAATTGGAAAATTAGTTCCCGCTAAGGCTCCTGCACCAAGCGGATTTTCGTTCATTCTTCTAAAAGAGTCGCTGAATCGATTTGTATCCCTGTTAAACATTTCAAAGTACGCCATAAAAAAATGTCCAACTGATATTGGCTGGGCAGTTTGTAGGTGAGTAAGGCCTGGAAACGTAATCAAAATATTTTTACTTGCAACCTGTAGTAACGCAGATTTCAGTTTTTTTAGTTTTTTTGAAATCAGTATATTATCTTTTTTCATCCACAATTTTAAATCTGTTACAACTTGATCATTTCTAGATCTACCAGTATGTAACCTTTCAGCGGCATCACCAATAAGCTCTTCTAGTCTACTTTCAATATTCATGTGGATATCTTCAAGATTATCATCAAATATAAATTTATTATTTTTAATTTCAGTCCTAATTTTTTTTAATCCGGAAATAATTTTTTTTGAGTCTTTATGAGAAATTATTTTTTGAGATGAGAGCATTGTAGCGTGTGCAATCGATGCTTCAATATCCTCTTCAAATAAAAATTTGTCATTTTCCAAAGACGAATTAATATTTATAAAAGACTCACTCGATTTTTTATTAAATCTATCTCTTAACTTATTTTTTTTAATGGACATTTTACTAAAACTATTTATTTCTCAAATAATGATGATTTCTTTATGCAGTAGAATTATAATTTTGATGGTATATGCCACAATCCTTATCTTTTGCAACAGTTTATATACTTCAAATTCACACGCGAATGAGTTGATAATAGAAAAAAAACAAGGTTTTTTGAGTAAATTCGAAGATATCAATAGCAATGATGTCACTTTAAATGATTTTAATGGCAAGTTGCTTTTAATTAATCTCTGGGCAACATGGTGTGAACCTTGCAAAGAAGAAATGCCATCACTCGATAGATTGCAACAAAAATATGATAAACAAGATTTTCAGATACTTGCAATAAGCGTTGATCGTGGGCCGAAGAAAAAGTCAGTAAATTTTTTTAATGAATACGAAATCCAAAATATAGATTTATTCTTTGACGATAAAAATAATATACCACGAGAAGTAAGAGCAGCAGGACTACCATTTTCATTTTTTATTGATCAAGAGGGAAATCAAATAGCAAAGTTTATTGGCCCAACTGAATGGGACAGTAACTACTTTCAAGATTATATTTATAGTAATTTATAAATAATTATAAGGCTTGTTCTAATTCGGGAAGAACTTGAAACAAGTCTGCTACCAAACCATAGTCTGCTACATCAAATATAGGTGCTTCTTCATCTTTGTTTATGGCAACTATAATTTTTGAGTCTTTCATACCAGCCAAGTGCTGGATCGCTCCAGATATTCCGACCGCTATATACAGTTCGGGTGCTACAACTTTACCAGTTTGTCCGACTTGATAATCATTTGGAACAAAGCCTGCATCAACGGCAGCTCGAGATGCTCCAACAGCAGCTCCAAGTTTTTCAGCTACTTTATCCAAAAGTTCAAAGTTTTCTCCATTTTGCATTCCACGTCCGCCTGAAATAATTGTCTTTGCAGAAGTAAGTTCTGGCCTATCAGATTTTGTTAGCTCTTCGCCCACAAATTCTGAAATTGATGGAATATTCTCAGCATTTATCTTTGCAACCTCGCATTCAGCAGAGTCAGTTGTTGCAGCTTTGAAAGCAGTAGGTCTAACCGTGAGAACTTTCTTTGCGTCTGATGTTTGTACAGTTGCAATAGCGTTACCAGCATAAATTGTTCTAATAAATGTATCTGCGCTTTCAACAGCAACGATCTCCGATATCTGAGAGACATCAAGTTTTGCAGCAAGTCTAGGCATCACATTTTTACCAGTTGTTGTTGCTGCAGCCAAAAAGTAGTCATAATCGCCGGCAATATTAAAAATAACTTGAGTAAGTTTTTCAGCCAAAACATTATCAAATGCTGCATCATCCAAGTGGAGTAATTTACTCAATCCATTAATTTTTGAAGCCTCCGCAACAGCTTCATCAATATTTGAGCCCACAATAAGTCCGTGAACATCGCCTTCAATTTGAGACGCTGCTGTTATAGCTTTTAAACTTTGATCGCTGACCTTTCCGTTTGTATGCTCGATATAAAAAAGTGATGTCATATAACTCCTGCCTCATTTTTTAATTTTTCTACAAGATCTCCAACATTCTCGACTTTGATTCCAGCCTGACGCTTTGGAGGCTCAATAACTTTTAAAATACTTACTCTAGGTGTAACATCAACTCCATAGTCGTCAGGAGATTTTTGATCAATTGGCTTCTTTTTTGCTTTCATTATATTGGGCAGAGAAGCATACCTAGGTTCATTCAATCTTAAATCGGTGGTAATAATAGCGGGCATATTCAGATTTACAGTTTGTAAACCTCCATCTATTTCTCTAGTGACTTTAACCTTGTCGCCGTTGATTTCAACTTTTGAAGCAAAAGTTCCTTGAGGCATATCTGTTAGTGCAGCAAGCATCTGACCAGTTTGATTGTTATCTCCATCAATCGCTTGCTTTCCGGATATCACTAGTCCAGGTGACTCGCTTTCACAAATTTTTGCTAGAATTTTTGCAATTGAAATAGGCTCAACTTTTTCTTCTGTGAGCACATGTATTCCTCGGTCAGCTCCCATTGCAAGAGCCGTTCGAATAGTTTCTTGACAAGATTGATTGCCGATTGAAACAGCGATGATCTCTTCAGCTTTACCAGCTTCTTTTAATCTAATTGCCTCTTCAACTGCAATTTCACAAAAGGGGTTCATAGACATTTTTACATTTTCAGTTTCAACACCAGTTTGATCAGATTTAACTCTGATGTTAACGTACGGATCAATAACTCTTTTAACAGGGACTAAAATTTTCATGATTTATGTGTTATAATATCTTTTTTAGTTGAGTAAACATAAATTATACATTCTTACCAGGTTTCCACAAAATATCTTTTTTACCATTGTTGTTTTCAACTCTTGATAAAACAAAAAATAAATCAGATAACCGATTGATATATTTAATTGCTTCTTCGTTGACCTCTTCTTTTTTTGCAAGTGCGACTATCTGAGTTTCAGCTCGGCGCGTTACAGTTCTTGCGTTGTGTAAAAATGCCGCAGACTGAGATCCTCCTGGTAGCACAAAAGAATTAAGGGGTGCTAACTTTGCGTTATATTTGTCAATTGTTTTTTCAATTCTTGTAACCTGCTTGCTTGTAACGCGTAGCGGTTTATATTTTGGTTTTTTTTCAACTGGAGTTGCGAGATCAGCACCTAAATCAAATAAGTCATTTTGTATTTCTGAAATTATTTTTTTTAGAGATGATTTGGCACTCGTGTTTAAAATTCCAAGTATAGAATTCAGTTCATCGACAGTCCCGTATGCTTTTATTCTTATATTATCCTTAAATACACGTTTGCCAGATACTAGCCCTGTCTTGCCTTTATCACCGGCCCTTGTATAAATTTTATTGAGTTTTACCATTAAGAACTAGTTGAAAAGTAAAGAGCACTCATAATTATTACAATCGCAATAAACTGCAGAGTAATTCTAAGTCTCATAAGTTTATTTGAGTACTTTTTATTAAAATCTCCACCTTTAAACATAGCGTAAATACCTGTTCCTAAAACCGCTAAAACAGCAAGAAGTGATATAGGAATTAATAAGTAGTATAAAAAACCTGGCATATAAAATTAAGCAGGGTTCGTAGAAACAAGTCGACGTGTTACAATGTCGGCCTGTATTTCTGCAGTTCCTTCAAATATATTTAAAATTCTGGAGTCACATAAAATTCTACTTATTGGATACTCAAGCGCAAACCCATTACCTCCGTGAATTTGGACTCCGTTATCTGCGCATGCCCAAGCAACTCTAGCAGCCAACATTTTTGCCATTCCTGCTTCCAAATCACATCTGTGTCCTTTATCTTTTTCTCTTGCAGCATAATAAGTTAATTGTCTTGCAGCCATAATCTCAGTAGCCATAGAAACAATTTTCGATGCATTTCTAGGTTTGTCATAGAGCGAACCGCCATTTGTATCTAGCCTATCTATTGCGTATTGCATTGCAGTTTCAAAAGCTGATTGTGCTACACCCAGTGCTCTAGCTGCAGTTTGTATACGAGCTGCTTCAAAAGTTTCCATCATTTGTTTGAAGCCATTTCCTTCTTTTTCACCAAGTAAATTTTCTTTTTTAACTTTAAAGCCGTCAAAAGCCATTTCGTACTCTTTCATGCCTCTGTAGCCTAGAACTTCTATTTCGCCACCACTAATTCCCTCATCAGGGAACATATTATCGTCATCACCCCTCTGTTTTTCAGCAAGGAACATTGATAAACCTTTGTAGCCTTTTTCATCAGGGTTTGTGCGTGCTAATAACATCATCACGTCACTTCGAGCTCCATGTGTAACCCATGTCTTGTTTCCTGTGATTGTATAGTGCTCTCCATTTGCAACTGCCCTTGTTTTGAATGAGCCCATATCAGATCCTGAATGAGGTTCGGTTAACACAGCGCATGGAAGCATTTCACCAGATGCAATTTTCGGTAAATATTTATTTTTCTGTTCTTCGGTGCCACCTGTAATCAATAATTCGGCAGCTATATCGCCGCGTGTACCGAGTGAGCCAATGCCAATATAACCCCTTGCAAGTTCCTCAGTTACCACACAGTCAACAAATCTTGTCATTCCAAGTCCACCGTATTCTTCAGGTATCGTCAGACCAAATACACCAAGTTCAGACATTTTTTCAATTACAGACATCGGAATAAGGTTATCTTTAAGATGCCATTCATGAGCGTTTGGCGTCACATCATCTTCAACAAATTTTCTAAATTGTTCTTGAATTATTGATGTGGTTTCATCTAAGCCGCTATTACCGAAGTTTTTACTCGAAAATCCATCTTTCAATAATTGAGCAAGTTTCATGCGATCTGCAGTGCTGTTGCCATTCAAAATCAGATCATTAAATTCTTCAGTCCCTGTTTCTTGAAAGAGACCATTTTTTAATCCTAAATCTTGAGGACGAACATACTCAAGTTGTGACATTGGTATCCCAGATTTAATTTGCGCACAGTATTCAGAAAAAGTAATCTGCAACATTAATTGCTCTGTTTCATTAAACGTCCCGGTCGAGTCTAGGTTTGAGGCCCAATTAACCATTTCTTTCAAAGTAGCTCTATATGCAGCAACCCAAGATAAACCATGTGCAGCATGTTGTTCCCTATCTAGATTATCACGAGATAATTTTCCATTAACAATTAACTCACCTCTTACATGTTGCAGGGCAGCATCGTAATACTTATCGACAGTAATAAGGGATTTTTGACATTTAGAAATTAGTTCATGCATGTTTAACTTTCTAGTTTAGAGATTTTTGTCCTTCTTTTGCAGCGCCAACAAGGACAGCCATATTTCCACCTTTATGTTCATTGTTAAGCATCTTTTCATGAGCATCAGGAATATTGTTCCATGCAAAAAGCTCTGACATACAAGGATCTAATGTGCCGTCAATAACAAGTTCATTTGCTGCATTCGCTTGCTTTGAATTTCCAAAGTGTGAACCTTGAAGTCTTTTACTTTGCATCCAAAGGTATCTAGCATCTAATGTGAGATTATATCCTGTAGTACCAGCACAAATAACAACCATTCCTCCTGGTTTTACTACAAAACATGAAACAGGAACGGTAGTTTCGCCCGGATGCTCAAATACCATGTCAACATTATTACCCTTACCTGTAAATTCCCATAAGGCCTTTCCAAATTTTCTAACTTCTTTCATATAGTTTGCATATGTTTCAGCGTCATCAATGTCAGGATGTTCACCCCAACAATCAAAATCTTTTCTGTTTAGAACGCCTACAGCTCCTAGATCTTTTACATAATCAATTTTAGAGTTATCAGAAACAATACCGATTGGTTTAGCGCCAACAATTTTTGCAAGTTGCACTGCCATGCTTCCAAGGCCTCCTGATGCGCCCCATATTAAAACAAACTCACCCGGCTTTAATTCATTGGGAGCGTGGCCAAATAGCATTCTATATGCAGTTGCGAGGGTTAACATATAACAACCACTTTCTTCCCAAGATAAATTTGGTGGCTTACGTAAAACTTGGTGCGCTTGAACAGCTGTGAATTGAGCAAAGGTTCCATCAGCTGTTTCGTAACCAAAGACCTTATTTGTTTTTGATATCATTGGTTCACCACCATTAACCTCAGCATCCTCATGATCCCACTGCATACCATGAATGATTACCTCATCGCCCACTTTCCATTTTTTTACGCCAGAACCAACTTTCCAAACAATTCCAGAACAATCAGAACCTGCGATGTGATAGTCTTTTTTAGTCATATCAAGCGTAGATACAGGTTTTCCAAGACCAGCCCAAACACCGTTGTAGTTTACACCTGCGGCCATTACAAATATCAAAACGTCATTGGATCCAACTTCAGGAACATCAAATTCTTCTTCTTTAAATGATTGCATTGGGTTTCCATGACGATCTCTTCTGATTACCCATGCGTGCATTTTCTTAGGGACAAAACCAAGAGGTGGAACTTCACCTATTGCATAAATGTCTTTTTCTTCAGTGGTCATAAATCTGCTCCTGTAGTGTAATTTATATAAAACTAATGTTTCTTTTTTCTAGGTTTATAGCCATTTTAGCTAGATTAGTATATACATTTTAAACAAAAGGATTTAATAAAACCAAAAAAAAACGTTGAAAAACAATGGATAAACCTTGGCTCATAAGAACTTACGCAGGACATTCGTCTGCCAAAAAGTCAAATGAACTCTACCTTAAGAACCTATCAAAAGGTCAAACAGGTATCTCAGTAGCGTTCGATTTACCTACTCAAACTGGGTATGACAGTGATCACATTCTTGCTAAAGGGGAGGTTGGCAAAGTTGGTGTTCCAATCTGTCATATTGGCGATATGAGATCGCTCTTTAATCAAATTCCATTAGATAAAATGAATACATCAATGACCATTAATGCCACAGCTGCATGGTTGCTGAGTTTATATGTAGCCGTTGCAGATGAACAGGGCATAGACAGAAATAAATTACGGGGAACAACTCAAAACGATGTTTTAAAAGAATATCTCTCAAGAGGAACATATATTCTTCCACCTGACCCAAGTTTAAAAATAATATCTGACGTGATTACTTTTACTTTTAAAGAAATGCCAAATTGGAATCCAATCAATGTATGTCCTTACCATTTAGTTGAAGTAGGCGCAACTCCTGAGCAGGAATTAGCTTTTGGTCTTTCAATTGCAGTTGCGTATTTAGATAAAGTTAAAACCTCAAATGTATTATCAGAGGAAGAATTTGAAAATGTAGTAGGTCGCATAAGCTTCTTCGTTAATTCTGGAATCAAATTTATTACTGAGATGTGTAAAATGAGAGCATTTGTATCTTTGTGGAATGAAATTACAAAAGAGAGATATGGTGTTAAGGATCCTAAAAACAGAAGATTTAGATATGGCATGCAAGTAAACAGTCTTGGATTAACTGAGCAACAACCTGAGAACAACGTATATAGAATATTAATTGAAATGCTAGGCGTTGTTCTCTCAAAAGATGCAAGAGCAAGAGCAGTTCAGTTACCAGCTTGGAATGAAGCAATGGGATTGCCAAGACCATGGGATCAACAATGGTCCTTAAGATTACAACAAATTGTTGCGTATGAAACAGATCTTCTACATTTTGACGATATATTCAATGGTTCTGAAGTAATTGATGAAAAGGTTAAAAATCTTAAAGAGACTGCGATGAAAGAATTTAATCACATTCAATCAATTGGTGGTGCAGTAGCTGCAGTTGAAAGTGGTTACTTAAAACAGGAATTGGTCAATTCTCAAAAAGAAAGGCTAAAAAGAATTAATGATAAAGAGCAAATCGTTGTTGGAGTTAATGAGTTTGTTGAGACTGAAGAGTCACCTCTTGTATCAAATGATGGAGGCATAGAAACAATTGATCCAAAAATTGAAAATGAACAAGTAAAAGCAGTTATTGATTGGAGACAAAACAGAGATCAAAAACAGGTTGATAGCGCTTTAAATCAATTAAGCGAAGCAGCAAAATCTGGAGAAAACATAATGGAAGCTTCTATTACAGCTGCAAAAGCAGGTGTAACAACAGGTGAATGGTCTCAAATACTTCGGGATGTTTTTGGTGAGTTCAAAGCACCGACTGGTATAACTAATATTCAACCATCCAATAATGACGATTACAGCCCAATACGTAAAAGAGTTGAGTCATTGTCAGATAAGATGGGAAGAAGAATTAAATTTCTTGTAGGTAAACCTGGCCTTGACGGACATTCTAGTGGAGCTGAACAAATTGCTGTAAGTGCGAGTGATTGTGGAATGGATGTTTTGTACGAAGGAATTAGATTAACACCAGAACAAATAGTAAAATCATCTGTTGAAGAAGATGTACACATCATCGGACTTTCTATTCTATCTGGTTCTCATGTGCAGCTTGTCGAGGAAATTATGAATGAAATGAAAAAAAATAAAGTAGACGATATCCCAGTAATTGTAGGAGGTATAATTCCAACAGAAGATGAAAAGATCTTAATTAAAAATGGAGTTCAAGCAGTTTATACTCCAAAGGATTATCAGCTGAAAGATATAATGAGTGACATTGTGAGCATTGTTGAGAGAAAAGTATCTTAATGCCAATATTAAGTGGACCAGTTTTAGAACCCCAAGACTCTTCAAAGCCATCAAAACTTGTAATATTTTGTCATGGATACGGCGCAGATGGCAATGATCTGATTGGCCTTGCTAATTATATTCAGCCTCAAATGCCCGATGCAGTTTTCTTATCACCTAATGCACCTGAAAAATGTGGATTAAACCCAATGGGATATCAATGGTTTGATTTTCAATCGGGTGATCCTGCAACTATTTGGAAAGGTGTGTTAAATGCAGCTGATACACTTAATGGTTATATTGATGAACAACTTAAGAATTATGAGTTAAGTGATGATAATTTGGCGCTCGTAGGTTTCAGTCAAGGCACAATGATGAGTTTACATGTCGGCCTTAGAAGAGAAAATTCAATGAGAGCAATTGTTGGCTTTTCAGGAAGGTTAATTGCTCCAGAACTTCTTAAAAATGAATTAAAGTCAAAACCTCCAATTTATCTAATTCATGGAGATATGGACCCTATGGTTCCTTATCAAGAAACTATTGAAGCTGAAAAAAAATTATCACAATTGAGTATAGATGTTAAGGCTCATATTTCTACAAACACTCAGCATTCAATTGCTCAAGACGGATTAGATATAGCTATTAAATTCTTAGTCGAAAAATTCTCAAATTAAAATATTTTTTGAAATATTTATACAATTGCATATATTAATTAATAATGAGTATTGCAGTTCCTTTAGAAAAATGTCCAGCTTTGGTTCTAAATTCAGATTTCAGGCCTCTTAGCCATTATCCGCTTTCTCTCTGGTGTTGGCAGGATAGTGTAAAAGCTGTTGTTCTTGGAAGGGTAAATATTGTATCAAACTATGAAAGAGAAATTAGAAGTCCAAGTTTTCAAATGTATTTGCCAAGCGTTATTAGTCTAAAAACGTACATCAAGCCAAATAGAAATCCAATATTCTCAAGATTTAACGTTTTTTTGCGTGATAAGTTTAGTTGTCAATATTGTGGTTCAAAGAAAGATTTAACATTTGATCATCTTATACCTAGATCACACGGCGGTGAAACAACTTGGGAAAATATTGTAACAGCATGTTCAAGTTGTAACGTAAAAAAGGGAGGAAAACTTTTGAAAAACTCGGGTATGAAGCCTCTCAATATTCCAAAAGTACCTACAATGGCTGATTTAGATAAATGTGGCCGATCTTTTCCTCCTAATTTTTTGCATGAAAGCTGGATGGATTTCTTATATTGGGATATTCAACTAGAAAGATAATTAAATTCTCTCAGCCAAAAAAATAGCAGCTTTTGTTGTTTCATTGATTGTTTTTCTTAAAACAGAATAACCAAAGGCTTCTCGCGACCCTTCATCAATAGCGGTATTTTTATGTTCAACTTCATCATCGCGAAATTTTACTAATTTTTTTCTTAATTCTTCGTCCACTCCCTCTAGTTGATCAATTTGTTTTTGATAATGTTTTTCAATAATTTCTTCCACTGCCTCAGTGCATACATAGGCTGCTTTAGGACCCATGAGGGCAGTACCTACACCCATTGCGTAAGCACCAATACCAAATAGGCCTTTCAGTTTTGTGGGTCTGATCTTTTTTTCTTTGGCGATATTGTCAAAAAAATCTAAATGGTCCTCTTCATCTTTAGCCATTTTCGATATTTGGTCAAAATCTTTATTATTTTTTTGAAGTTTGAATATCATTTTCTGGCCCTGATATATTTGCTGAGCACCAAGCTCACCTGCCTGATCAACTCTAATAATCTTTTTTAAAATTTTTTCTTTAACGTTCATTTTTTAAAAATACAAAATACAAAGTTATAGATAATAGTAAAAATGTCATAATCAAGTTTGCCTCAGCTACCGAAATAAAATTAAATAAATAAGTAGGTTCGTCACATCTAATCAATGGAGTTTGATTAAGACTTTCTAAAAGTTTAGACTTGTCAGATAAATCAGACAAATTAGAGGCACATCCTGAATTTAAATTAACCAAGCCTCTTTCGACCAATACATGTCTCAAGGTATACAAAAATCCAAATAGTAGAATCAGAATTGAAGCATAGTTTGCGATCCTTTTAATTGTTGCTCTTTTTTCAAATTTAAAAATAATTGATGCTAGACCTATTATAATTAATAAATAGTAAGGATACCTTTCAACGAGACACATGTCACAAGGAGCCATATTAAATACGTATTGCAGTACGAATACTGCAATTATTACTAATGCTGAGATAATAAAGTTGATGTTAATAAGACTCATAATTCTAGTATGTAATATATAAAATGCCTAAAATCACTAAAGTTATAAGAATAAATGAATATAAATTTATTCTTTTTTCAAATGATTCAAGTGCAATGCTTCCAAATCGATAGATTAAATAGCCTATAAGAAAAAATCTCACTGATCTTGAGACCACACTTGCAACTAAGAAAATAAAAAAATTAATACCTAAAAAACCACTTGTCAGTGTAACAATTTTAAAAGGAATAGGAGTAAAACCACCTATGAAAACGTAAAGGAAACCATAATTATCTATGTCATTAACAAATGAGTTAAATGACTCAACCAAATTTAAATTCTGAAGAATAAAATTTCCCACACTATTGAAGAAGTATACACCAATAAAATATGCAATTATCGCTCCAGTGATTGAGCCAAGAACTGAGAGTCCAGCAATTTTAAATATTTTCTTTTTGTCTAATGCCATCATTGGAACCATGAATATTTCTTGAGGGAATGGAAAAATAATTGCTTCAATTAATCCCATCAAAAAGATAAACGGATAAGCGAACTTAGTTTTTATAAAACGCTCACCAAGTGAGACAAAATATGCTTTTAAGTTATGATAAATTGAGATTAACATACCATTGATAATATATATATTTGCATACATAATTCTACTAAGCCTTTATGACGAATATAAGTAAAGTATAATAAGTCTTTAAGAATGGGGATATGGCGGAATTGGTAGACGCGCCAGACTCAAAATCTGGTGCCTTCGGGCGTTCCGGTTCGACTCCGGATATCCCTACCAGTATTTTATATGAGAAAAAACAAGATAAAGATAAATAAACTTGATTATATTAATCCGGAAGAAGTATTAATAAGATTTCAAGACAAAAGAAATTTAATTTTTTTAGATAGTGCAAATAAAACGATATCTGAAAATAATCGGTATTCCTATATTGCATTTGATCCTATCTACACCATAAAGTTCAATGCAAGCAAAAATTATTTAAATTCAAAAAAATTTGCAAGAATAAATAAATTAATATCAAGTTTTAAATCAAAAAAAATTAAATCATTACCAAAGTTTCAGTGTGGTTTAGCAGGCTATGTTTCTTATGAAGCAGGCCTTGCAAAGGAAAAGATTGAAAGTGCAAATCCATTAGAAAAAATATTGCCAAATTTATTTTTTGGTCTCTTCGATATAGTGATTGCTTTCGATAACAAATTGAAAAGAGCTTATCTTTTTTCAATTAATTTAGATAAAGAATTTAAAAGTGTGCTATCACATCAAATTCGATTACAAAATGCAAAAAACTTGTACTCGGTACCGCGGATAAATAATCCAATTAACAAACTACTTGGTTTTCAGTGGAAAAAAGATTTTGATAAAAGAAAATATATTTCAAAAATTAATAAAATACTAAATTACATAAAAAATGGTGACATATTCCAAGCTAACTTCACTCAACGTTTTTTATCTAAGATTCCTAAAGACTATGATGTCGTTCGGTACTATTTGCATTATCGAAAAAATACAGAGACACCTTTTTCATGCTTAATTAGAAGTGAGGATTTTAATATATTTTCTTATTCACCTGAAAGATTTCTAAAATTAGAGAATAACAAAATTATGGTTTCGCCAATAAAAGGGACAATTGAAAGGGGTGAGAGTGAATTCGAAGATGCAAAATTAAAAAAACAATTATCTTCAAGTGAGAAGGATAATGCTGAAAATTTAATGATCGTTGATGTTTTGAGAAATGACATTTCTGAAGTTTGTAATCCTGGGACGGTAAAAGTTTCTCGTTTGGCTGAACTAGAAACCTACAATAATGTTCACCATCTTGTTTCTGATATTGAGGGTACGTTATCTAAAGGTATGAATATATTTGATGTTATAAAACACTGTATGCCTGGAGGATCCGTAACTGGGGCACCAAAAGTAAGAGCAATGCAAATTATTTCAGAATTAGAAACTTTCAAAAGAGGCGTATATTGTGGAGCTATAGGTTTCATCTCATTTAGTGGTTATGCAGATTTTAATATTCCGATCAGAACGATTACTGTCAATAACGAAAAAGTCTTTCTAAATTCAGGGGGAGGGATAGTAGCAGACTCAAAACCTTTAAAAGAATATCACGAACTGAATAAAAAAGTTGAGAACCTATTAGAGATAAATAACAAGTCATTGAATAAGTTTATGTCTAAGAAGAAACAAATATAATGAAAGTTTATCTCAATAATAAATTTATAGATGAAGAAAAAGCAACTATTAACATAAAAGACCGTGGATTACTTTTAGGAGACAGTATATTTGATACTTTATTATATAATGAAAACAAAATAATTTTATTTGATTTTCATTTTGCTAGATTTAACAAATCATTAAGAAATAATTATTTTAATTTCGATTTATCAAAAAAAAATTTACAACATATAATTTTAAAATTAATAAAAAAAAATAATCTTTTAAACAGCAAACTTTCAATAAGATATACATTGACCAGAGGTTATGCAAAGAGAAGAGGGTTAGACATTGAAAATAATCAAAAGTCAAATTTTCTTATTACTGTTTCCAAATTAGCCAGTAATCAAACAATCATAAAGCCAGTGAAACTTAAAGTTTCAAAAATTAAAAGATTCTCAAATTCTTTGTTATCTAGGAATAAAACAAACAATTATTTTGAGAATATCCAATCAAAACTCATTGCGCAGAAAAATGGCTATGATGACGCATTAATCCTTAACGAAAGCGACAAAATTTGCTGCAGCTCAAGCTCAAATATTTATTTTGTAAAAAAAAATAAAATTTTTACCCCTCCAATTAATGATGGTGCCTTAGATGGGACTGTAAGGCGTTTTTTAATAGAAAAGAAAAAGGTTGAAGTTAGAAGCATATCATTGAATAATCTCTCCAGTGTAAGTGAAATATTTCTTACAAATAGCATTGGTTTGCGGCCAGTTAGTAGAATTAATAATCGTTCTTTTAAAAACGGGCCAATAACTGAAAAAATTACGGAATATTTGAATAAATTAGGTATTTAGAATGAGTATTGTAAGCGCAGTTTCAAGAGAATTTAGTTATTTTAAGTTTTTTTTAAAATTAGTTGGACGATCAAGAAGTTTCGACAAAAAAAAATACACAACTGTAGCCGATATTATGGAGGAGCAAGTTGACAAAACTCCTGACAATATTGCTATTGAGTTTGAAGATAAGAAATACACATACCGTGAGATGGATGCTGAAGCGAACCAGATTGCAAACTGGGCAATTAATAAAGGTTATAAGACGGGAGATGTAATATCTCTTTTAATGGAAAATAAACCTGAGTATATATTTACATGGTTTGGACTTGCGAAGATTGGTGTTACAGTTGCTTGTCTTAACAATAATATAAAGAGTAAATCGCTTGCTCACTGCATTAGAAAATCAGAAAGTAAAAGTCTAATCATAAGTTCTGATTTAATGGAAAATCTTGCATCAGCTCAAGAATATATTGAAGGCAATTTAGATGTTTATGTAGCAGGTCAGGATGTTCAAGGTTATGAAACATTAGACGGCTCACAAATTGAAAATGGTAAAGTAAGACCCGAAACTTCTTTACGAGAAGAATTATCAAATAGTCAATCACTGTTTTATATTTATACAAGTGGAACTACAGGCATGCCTAAAGCTGCAAACTTCAGCCATCAAAAATTTTTAGTTGGATGTGGTCTTCAAATGTTTTCACTTGATATGAAACCCACTGATAAAACTTACATGGTCTTACCTCTCTATCATGCAACGGGTGGAGTTGTTGGTGTTGGTTCGACATTTTGTACTGGTGGCACATTAGTATTGAGAAAGAAATTCTCTGCTGCTAGTTTTTGGGAAGATTGTGTTAAACATGATGTAACAGTAATTACATATATAGGAGAACTGTTTCGTTATTTAGTAGCCACCAAGAAAAGTGAATACGAAACGAAGCATAAAATTAGGGGCATCTATGGTAACGGTCTCAGGCCTGAAGTTTGGAAGATAGTTCAAGAAAGATTTGGTATTGATAGGATTGTTGAGTTTTATGGGGCCTCAGAGGGAAATATTTCACTAACAAATGTTGATAGTAAGTTCGGTTCAATCGGCAGAATACCTCCATATTTAAAAAGTGTGTTGCCAACTAAAGTGGTTAAATTCGATGTAGAAAATGAGACAGTGATCAGAGATCAGAATGGTTTTTGCATAGAGTGCGAAGATGGAGAGGCTGGTGAGGCAATCGGGTTTATACCTGATGATGATAAGTTTACTGGTAAATTTGAGGGTTATACAGACAAAGAGGCAACAAAGAAAAAAATTCTTGAAAACGTTTTTGAAAAAGGTGATCGATGGTTCTCCTCTGGGGATTTGTTAAAAAAAGACAAGCAAGGATATTACTATTTCGTTGACCGTATAGGTGATACCTTTAGATGGAAATCTGAGAACGTATCAACTAATGAGGTGAGTGAGGCCATTTCTTCTTTTAAAGGTATTGATGAAGTTAACGTTTATGGAGTTGAAGTACCAAATCAAGATGGCAGAGCGGGTATGGCTTCCCTAGTTGTGAATGATGAATTCAAATTAGAACAGCTTTATGAATACCTGAGTGAGCAATTACCTGCTTATAGCGTTCCAGTATTTATTAGAATAAGTCCTGAAATAGAAAAAACAGGAACATTTAAGTATAAAAAGACTGATTTAGTTAAAGACGGTTTTGATCCAACTAAAATCCAAGATCCTATTTATTTTGCTTCAGGTGATGAAAAAAAATATTTAAATCTAGATCAGGAGTCTTTTAATAAAATAAACAGCAGAGAAATAAGAGTCTAAAAAAAGTCTTGCTAATATAGTATAAAATAATGAATTTTTAATTAAAATTCATAAGTTTAGATCTATATATTCCTCATTATAAGATAATGAATATTAAAAAAAATAAAGAAATATTATTAATCTCGCCAAGAGGCTTTTGTGCAGGGGTTACACGAGCAATAGATACAGTAGTCGAAGTTTTAGCAAAGTTTGGACCTCCCGTTTACGTTAAACATGAAATTGTTCATAACAAGCATGTAATTGATGATCTAAAAGCAAAAGGTGCAATATTCATTGAGGATATTAACGATGCTCCTATCGATAAACCACTGGTTTTTTCAGCACACGGTGTAGCAAAAAATATTTTAGATACGGCCAAACAAATAAATAAATATGTAGTTGATGCAACTTGTCCATTGGTTACAAAAGTTCATGTTCAAGCAATAAAATTTTACAATCTAGATCACAAAATAATTTTAATTGGTCATAAAAATCATCCAGAGGTAGAAGGAACACTTGGTCAATTACCCGCGGGCGGAATTGTGTTAATAGAAAATTTAGATGATATTCAAAATTTGAAGTTTGAAAATGAAGATAAACTTGCATATGTAACTCAAACAACACTCTCTGTTGATGATACGAAGGAAATTATAGATGCCCTAAAGAAAAAGTTCCCTTATATAAAATCATCGCCTAAAGAGGATATTTGTTATGCAACTACAAATAGGCAGAATGCTATTAAAGAGTATGCTCATGAATGTGACTCTTTCATTGTTGTAGGATCAAAAAATTCATCAAATTCAAATCGTTTAGTTGAAGTAGCAAAAAAATCTGGATGCGATCTTTCTGTGCTCTTAGAAAATGCAAGTAATTTAAATATTGAAAATTATAAAAATCATCAAACTATTGGCCTTTCTTCAGGAGCCTCTGTACCAGATATACTTGTTCAAGATGTTATTTCTAAATTTAGAGAAGCATTTGAAATTAATGTTAAAGAAGTTGGTGCAGGTGAAGAAAATATAAGTTTTAAATTACCAAGAGGAATTTAAATTGAATTTAAACAATCTTAGCTGGAAATATAATAATCCACATATCTTGGAATTTAAAGTTGTCAGTGATGACATTGATATTCTTGGCCATGTTAACAATAAAGTATATTTAAACTGGTGTGAACGTGTCAGCTGGGATCACTCGGCAAAATTAGGTATAACCCCTGATACTTATAAAAAAAATCAATGTGCATGTGTTGTTATTAGAAGTGAAAATAATTTTTCTGGATCTCTTTTTATTGATGATGAAATTGCAATTTCAACATGGATTACAAAGACTGATAAAAAAGTTAGATTGAGCAGATTTTTTCAAATAATAAACATTGCAAAAAATCATACTGTCTTTACCTCAAATGTTGACTATGCGTGTGTGAGCCTTATTAATTTTAAGCCTATAAGAATGCCTGAAATTTATAAAAATAGTTATGAAGTTACTTGTGATGTTTAAATTAAGAAATGCCACTCTTGATGATATAAAAGATATCATTTTGATTAATGAAGATGCTATACCTGCTGTGAACTCCGTATCACATGAAGAGTTTTTAAATTTTTATGAAAAAAAAACTTATTTTAAGGTAGCTATCAATAATGATAATAATATTTGCGGGTTTTTACTTGTTTTACCATCTGGACTTGATTATCAGAGTTTAAATTATAAGTGGTTTACTGAGAGATATAGTGAGTTCGCGTATATTGATAGAATTGCAATATCTAGTAAATTTAGAGGACTGGGTATAGGCAAAAGTCTGTATCTTGATCTCGAAAGATCACTAGATAAATATAATATGATTGCATGCGAATTTAACATAGAACCTCCAAACCCAATTTCTAAAAGTTTTCATGAAAGTTTAAACTATAAGAATGTTGGCTTTCAGTTTACTGAAAACAATACAAAAAAAGTTTCATTAATGGTCAAAAATATATAATGAGTTCAAATTTCGTAGATGTGCTAGTAATTGGAGGAGGAGTTATTGGATTAGCAATAGCTAAAAATTTTGCTGCTAAAGGTCGTGAAGTCATAGTATTGGAGAAAGAAAATACTTTTGGTTCTGTTACCAGTTCAAGAAACAGCGGAGTCATTCATGCAGGTGTTTATTATGACAAGGACTCAATGAAGGCTAAATTTTGTGCCGATGGAAATCGTAGAATGTATGAATATTGTCAAAAATTTAATGTGCCTCACATTAATACAGGAAAGTTCATTGTCGCAACATCTTTCAATGAAATTCCTAAACTCGAGGAAATTTTCTCCAAAGCAGAATATAATGGCGTTGAAGGAATAGAAAGAGTAACAGGAAATTACGTTACCAGCAAAGAGCCTTTAGTGAAATGTATTGAGGCATTATTCGTGCCATCATCAGGCATTGTTGATCAAAACTCTCTCATGAGGTCTTATCTTGGTGAATTGGAGGAAAGCTCCGGCAATATTGTTTTTAATTCACAATTCTTACGTTCTGAAATTCATGGTGAGAAATACTGTTCTACTGTGCTGAGTGATGAAGAAGAAATAATTATAGAATCGTCAGTCATAATAAATGCTGCTGGTCTAAACGCTGAAAATATTGCAAATAATATTCTACCCTTAGATAAAAAATATATTCCCAAAACATATTTCGCCAAAGGTAATTATTTCGAAACAGGAAAAGACCTAAAGATTCGACATCTAATTTATCCAATACCAAATGATGCAAGTCTTGGTTTGCATTTGGGATTAGATTTAGGAATGCAAGTTAGATTTGGACCTGATGTTGAATGGGTAGATGAAATTGATTATGAAGTAAAAAAAGATAGACAAGTTTTGTTTCATAACGATGTCATAAAATATATTCCCTCAATTAAAATTGAAGATCTTAAAGCCGGATATTCAGGTGTAAGACCAAAACTTAAGAATAAAGGCGAGGGTAAAAGTGACTTTTCAATTCAAGGAGAAAAGACACATGGTATTAAGAATCTTGTTAATTTATTTGGAATGGAGTCGCCTGGGTTAACTTCTTCACTTGTTATTGGAGAATACGTTACCAATTTGGTTAGTTAAAAGAGAAACTCTTTCTTTTGTGAATTTGATATATACGATTTCATCTTCATCATAGCACCTTTTTCTATCTGTCTTACACGTTCTTTGGAAATTTTTAATTCCTTGCCAAGTATATCTAGTGTTTTAACTTCCTCTGAAAGGTGTCTATCCTTAATTATTTTCACTTCTCTTTCATCAAGTATTTCTAAAGTTTGTTTTATTAAGTCTTTTTTAAAATTTACTTGATCCTTTTCAAATACCTTATCATCAGGTCTTGCATCCTCGTCCTCAATGAGTTCCATAAACTCACTTTCACTTTCGTCATTAATTTTATGGTTGAGAGAACTATCATTTTGACTAATTCTGCTGTCCATTTTTATAACATCAGAAGTTGAAATATTTAAGTCATTAGCAATACCTTGCGCAGTCCGAAAATCAATTGATCCATGCTCGGTTTGATGAATTTTCTGTTTTAATTTTCTGAGACTAAAAAATAAACTTTTTTGTTTTGAGGTAGTTGCGATTCTCACTAATGACCAATTTTTAAGAACAAAATCCTGAATTGATGCTCTTATCCACCATCCAGCATAAGTTGAGAATCTAACTTCCTTATCCAATTCAAATCTTTCTGCAGCTTTCATTAGTCCTATATTGCCCTCTTGAATTAGATCACTTAAATTAAGACCATAGTTTTTATACTTTACAGCGAAAGCAATAACCAATCTGATGTGAGATTGTGTTAGTTCGTGCAATGCCTTTTCATCTTTGTTTTTGATCCATTTTTTTGCTAAAACCTTTTCGTGATTTTCTTCAAGTAAAGGAATAGACATGGCTTTTTTAACAAAAGATTTCATTTCATTCGTATCATCAAAACTTGACATGAATGCAAAATACAAATTCAATAAGAAAAGACAATTTGAATCTTCAATTTTGAGGTTATAAAAACTGCCAATGTGGCTTAATTTAATATGAAAGACATTGTAAAATATGAAGATTTTGAAAAAATTGAGATCTTAGTAGGTACTATTTTAGAAGTAAAAATAAACGAAAAGGCTAGAAAATCAGCTTATGTGCTAAAAATAGATTTTGGTGAAAAAGTTGGTATTAAACAAAGTTCAGCTCAAATAACAAACTATTCAATTGAAGAGCTTCTTCAAAAACAAATTATTGCAGTATGTAATTTTGGAAAAAAAAATATTGCAGGAATTGAATCAGAAGTATTAATTCTTGGTGCAATAAATAAAAACAAAGAGGTGATTTTGCTTCATCCACAACAAAAAGTAGATAATGGATCGAACGTTTGCTGACTTATTTTGGCGCGCTCGAGATGATTCGAACATCCGACCCCAGGATTAGGAATCCTGTGCTCTATCCTGCTGAGCTACGAGCGCATAATTAAAGATTTTTTCAAAAAAAAATTTATTTTTATTTTAGTTTAATTAAATTTTATAAAAAAAAATAAATTTTTGTTACTATAAAAAAATCTAATAACTATAAGTATTTAAATACATTTACTAACAATTTAAAATACATTGAAAAAAAATTTTAAATTTCAAAAAATTCAAAAAACAGCGAAAAATTGACACTTTTTCATAAAAGTTTAATCATTGTAGTAGAACGAATCAATTTTGATTCATCTACTAACCTCTAACTAAACCCAAACGGGGGGAGATAATTATGGAGGAACTAAAAGTGATCTTTGCGAAAGCAAGGAAAAAAGCTAAGAAAAAAGCAGCACCTAAGAAAAAACGTAAAGCTGCTAAAAGGAAGCCAGCTAAGAAAAAAGCTGCTCCTAAAAAGAAAAAGCGTAAAGCAGCTAAAAGGAAGCCAGCTAAGAAAAAAGCTGCTCCTAAAAAGAAAAAAAGGAAAGCCGCTAAGAAAAAAGCCGCTCCTAAAAAGAAAAAGAAAGCTGCTAGAAGAAAAAAAAGAAGATAATTAGCATTGATTAATCAATGCTTTTTTTTTGCGCCCTTAGTTCAACAAACTAGGGGCGTTTTTTAATTTATCTCTACCAAGAATCTTATCGACTTTTTTTATTGCGTTTTCCTCGGTAATTTTAAGTCCAGCAATCACTTCTCTCAAAAATCGATCATAAGATAATTCAAAAAGTTGACGCTCACTATAAGATTGCTCTATTTGATTATTTGCTCTGTTAAGATCTCTAACAACTTCAGCAATCTGTTCAATGTCACCTGAGTTAATTTTAAGGTCATATTCTTGAGCCCTTCTACTCCACATTGTTCTCTTTATTTTTGGTTTTTGGGATAGGATTTTTAATACAGTTTGAATTTTAGATGGTTTTGATACTTTTCTTAAATTAAGAGACTTAGCCTTTTCAACTGGAACTCGCAAAATTAATTTATCTCGTACAAACTCTATCACATACATTTCTAGTTTTTGTCCAACGACCTCTCTTTTTTCAATATCTATAACTTGGCCTACGCCGTGCGTTGGATAAACAACATGATCCTTTGTATTAAATATTTTTTTAACTTTTTTTTCTTTAATGGTCTTTATTTCTAAAAACTTTTTAACTTTTTTTGCTTGATAGTGAGCAGGATTAATAATTCGATTATTAACTTTTTTGTCAGATTGTGGAGGAAGTTTAGGCTCTACAAATTTCTTTGCTTCTTTTGTTTTTTTAGCAACTTTTTTTACTTGTTTCTTTTTTGGAGTTTTCTTTACTGAAGTTTTCTTTTTTACAACTTTAGTTTTTTTCTTTACAGATTTCTTTTTTAGAATTTTCTTTTTGTCAACTTTACTGACTTTTTTCTTTTTTTTCATAAAATTACCTAACCTCCAGATTTTTCGGAAAAATATTTATCATATTTATTTTCTTCACTCTCATACATTTGTGCATCAGTTGGAGAGTCTTTCTTCATAGTAATGTTTGGCCATATTTCTGAAAACTTTTGATTCACTTCTAACCATTTTTCATCTTTATCATCTGTATCAGAGATGATTGCATCTACTGGACACTCTGGTTCACACACACCGCAATCTATGCATTCATCAGGATTAATTACTAACATATTTTCACCTTCGTAGAAACAATCAACCGGACATACCTCCACGCAATCAGTATATTTGCATTTTATGCATTTTTCATTAACTAGGTATGTCATTTTAAATTATTGTGAGAGTTTTTTCTTTATTTCACCAACTTTAACGTCATCGATATATAGAAGACCAGATATTTTACGTACTAAAGCATTTTCATAATCATCAATTCTGCCATCTGCAATTACAATTTTCCATATCATTTCAATTATCATTATTTTTTCATCGTCAGTAAGTAAGCTATTAATTTTTGACGTGAATTGGTGAATATCATTCGCGTTATCAACAAGTTCAAAAGAAGCCTCAAAAAGTTTATTTAATTTATCGTTATCTAATTTATAAAAATTACCAAGCAATTTTAATATCTCATCTTTTTCAATCTCATCAAATTCACCATCGTGCAGAGCAGTCGTAACCATTAAAGACGCAACTGCTAATTGTGATGCCTCAAACTCTTCTTCTATGACATCTTTATTATCTGATAATAGCGTTTTGAGTTTATCTAACATAATAACACATTTGTATATTAGAATTTAAAGAATACTATATCTGGTGTCTATTATAGAACAAAAGGTGTAGATTATATGTCCGAATCACCAACTTGGAATGTTCTTTAAATATTCTAATTTTTTTTATTTCTAATTAACTATATATATCACTTAATCAAAATTTAAAAGTTTCAATAAAAATGACAAATAAATCAAATAATGGCTTTAATACTTGGCAAAAAAGTTTCGAAAAAGAAACTAAGAAAAATTTTAGTGATGCAAAATCAGAGACTGATGAAGGAATAGATATTAAACCAGTATACACTAGAGATGACCTAGAAAACTTTTCATTTGTCGAGAATAATTCTCTTCCTGGCCAATGGCCTTATACAAGAGGTCCAAAGGCATCAATGTATACAAATAGACCTTGGACAATAAGGCAGTATGCTGGATTTTCAACTGCTGAAGAGTCCAATGAATTTTATAAAAAGAATTTAGAATCTGGTCAAAAAGGTCTTTCAGTTGCTTTTGATTTGCCAACACATAGGGGATATGACTCAGATGATGATTTGGTAATGGGTGATGTGGGTAAAGCTGGCGTTGCTATAGATACTGTTGAGGATATGAAAATACTTTTTAATAATATTCCTCTAGATCAAATGTCAGTTTCAATGACTATGAACGGCGCAGTGTTGCCAGTACTCGCATCATTTATTGTTGCTGGAGAAGAACAGGGTGTTGATAAAAGTTTGCTATCAGGAACAATTCAGAATGATATTTTAAAAGAGTTTATGGTAAGAAATACATATATATATCCTCCTGAGCCATCGATGAAAATTGTTGCCGATATTATTGAATTTACTTCAAAAGAAATGCCCAAATTTAATTCTATTTCGATTTCAGGTTATCATATGCAAGAAGCTGGCGCTGATAATGTTCTTGAATTAGCTTATACTTTAGCTGACGGAATGGAATATGTAAGAGCAGCAATGTCAAAGGGTCTTGATGTTGATGATTTTGCACCAAGGCTCTCTTTCTTTTTTGCAATCGGAACGGACTTTTTTATGGAGATTGCAAAACTAAGAGCTGCAAGAACTCTGTGGGCTAAGATCATGAAAAATTTTGGAGCTAAAAATGAAAGATCTCTTATCTTAAGAACACACTGTCAAACATCTGGCGTATCTTTAACTGAGAAAGATCCTTACAATAACATTATAAGAACATCTTACGAGGCCTTATCTGCTATTCTTGGAGGAACACAAAGTTTGCACACAAATTCCTTCGATGAAGCAATTGCTTTACCAACAGATGAGTCTGCAAGAATTGCTAGAAATACTCAATTGATTCTTCAAAATGAAACTGGTGTTACAAAAACGGTTGACCCTCTTGCGGGGTCATATTTTGTTGAAAACTTAACTGAAGAATTATCAAAAAAAGCTTGGGATATTATTACAGAAATTGAAGAATTAGGTGGTATGACCAAAGCTGTTAAAGCAGGGATTCCTAAATTAAAAATTGAAGAGTCTGCAACTAAGAAGCAAGCTAAAGTCGATAGTGGATCAAGGGTTGTGGTTGGTGTAAATAAATATAAAAACCCAAAAGAACCTTCAGTTGATGTGAGAGTAATTGATAATAATCGCGTTAGAGATGATCAAATAAAGAAAATACAGGCAATAAAAAAGTCACGTGATACAAAAGCAGTAGAAAAAGCACTTACTAATTTAACTAATGCTGCTAAAGATGAAACAAATCTTCTTATTCCTTGTATAGAAGCTATTAAATTAAGGGCAACGGTTGGGGAAGTTTCAAAAGCACTAGAGCAAGTATATGGTAGACATTTTGCAAAAAGCTTAAGTGTTTCAGGAGTATATGGTAAACATTTTGAAGGTGATGAAGAATTTATGAAGGTTGAGAGTAAAATTAAGGAATTTGAAAATTTAAATGGTAGAAGACCAAGAGTTCTAGTAGTTAAAATGGGTCAGGATGGCCATGATAGGGGGGCAAAAATTGTTGCAACCTCATTTGCTGACATGGGTTTTGATGTTGATATGGGCCCACTATTTCAATCGCCTAAAGATGTTGCAAAGGATGCTATTGAAAATGATGTTCACGCAATTGGAGTTTCAACTTTAGCGGCAGGACATAAAACACTTGTACCTGAATTAATGAAAGGCCTAAAAGAGATTGATCCTAAGTCAAAGATAATTGTTTTTGTGGGGGGCATAATTCCAGAACAAGATTACGAATTTCTGTATGAAAATAATGTATCAGCCATTTTTGGTCCAGGTTCCAACATCATAGAGTCTGCTGAAAAAGTTATCGATTTGATTTCAGATAACTTAAGTAAAGAATAGTTAATGGAATTAGTAGATAAGATTATTAAGGGTGAAAGAGCTGCCATTGCTAAAGCTATTACATTAGTTGAGTCCTCAAAAGATACTGATCAACAAATTAGTAGGGAGCTAATATCAGAGTTAATTAAGAAGCCTGGTAAATCAATAAGAGTAGGTTTCTCTGGCCCGCCAGGAGTTGGGAAGTCAACATTCATTGAGTCCTTTGGAAGTTATTTAGTCAGTCAAAATTATAAGTTAGGTATTTTAGCTATTGATCCATCCTCGCAAATTACTGGTGGGTCAATATTAGGAGATAAAACTCGAATGGTAGAGATATCAAAAAATCCAAATACTTTTATAAGATCTACACCGTCAAGAGGTACTTTAGGAGGTATCTCAATGGGAACTCGCGAAGCATCCATCATATTAGATGCTGCAGGCTATGACTTTATATTTATTGAAACAGTTGGTGTAGGACAATCAGAAATTGTTGCAAGCAATTTAGTTGATATATTTACTCTTATTGTTGGCCCTGGTTCTGGTGATGAGCTGCAAGGAATAAAAAAAGGTATTACGGAATATGCAGATATATTTATAGTCAATAAAAATGACGGTGAGTTGAAAATGGAAGCTTCAAAAACTGCCGCTGACTATAAATCAGCACTGAGTTACTATAAGAAATTAGATGCGCTTGAAAAGCAGGTGTTATTAGTATCTGCGATTGAGCAAACTGGAATGGAGGATGTTATTAAAACAATTAATCAGATAATAGATCAAAATAAGCTAAAAGGGATATTTGATGAAAGACGCGCTGATCAGCTCGAATACTGGATCGAAGAAGAGGTAAAAAATATAATTGCATCAGACATAACAAAACGACTGACAAGTAAGGGAAATATTCCAAAATACTCTGAAAAAGTAATGAAAAATGAAATGTCTATGTACGAAGCAGTTGAAACAATCACAAAAGATACCCTCAAGCAATAATCATATTGACAATAATTACCAAAAACTTTACTTAAATTTACTATGACAAAAGCATGTGATTTATCAGGAAAAAAAGTACAATTTGGTAATAATGTGAGCAAAGCCAATAATAAGACAAGAAGAAAATTTAATGTTAATCTTCAGTCTGTAACTTTTAAAAGTGATATTTTAAATAAGAATATAAAGTTCTCTGTAGCCACTTCATCAATCAGAACAGTTTCCAAATTTGGCGGTATTGATGAATTTTTAACCCAAACAAAAAGTAAGAAATTATCTCAAAAAGCAAAGAGAGTACAACGTGCTATGAATAATGCACAAAAAAAAGCTAGTTAATAGTCTGACGATTTAAATTATTTTCGTTTTCTTCAAAAAGATCTACCAACTGCTCAGTCATTACGTCAGCCAATTGTTCTGCATCAACTATTGTTACAGCTCTTTTGTAGTATCTTGTTACATCGTGGCCAATTCCAACAGCAAGTAACTGAATTGAAGATTTAGACTCTATCCAATTTATAACTCCTCGAAGATGTTTTTCTAAATAATTACCTGTATTTACTGAAAGTGTACTATCATCGACAGGCGCACCATCTGAGATAACCATTAATATTTTTCTTGCTTCATATCTTGCCTGAAGCCTCTTGTGTGCCCATAACAATGCTTCACCATCTATATTCTCTTTCAAAAGTCCCTCACGCATCATTAATCCAAGATTTTTCTTTGACCTTCTCCACGGTTCATCAGCCGCTTTATAAATTATATGTCTTAAATCATTTAATCTTCCGGGAGATGGAATTTTTTTATTTTGCATCCAATGCTCTCTGCTCTTCCCACCTTTCCAAGCTTTAGTGGTAAAGCCGAGTATCTCAACTTTAACTCCACACCTTTCAAGTGTCCTTGCAAGAATATCTGCGCTCATTGCTGCAACTGTTATAGGACGACCTCTCATTGAACCTGAGTTATCTATAAGTAATGAAACCACAGTATCTTTGAAATCTGTATCTTTTTCCTTTTTAAATGACAGTGAATGGTACGGATCCATAATTATTCTCGTAAGTCTTGAGGTATCAAGCAGTCCTTCCTCAAGATCAAAATCCCAACTTCGATTTTGTTTAGCCAATAGCTTTCTTTGCAGTCTGTTGGCTAATCTTGAAATTATCATTTGATAAGCTTTTAATTGCTGATCTAGATAAGCTCTTAATCTATTTAGCTCTTCATCTTCACAGATATTTTTTGCAGTAATAACTTCATCAAATTCCTCAGTATAAATTTCGTATTCGTTGAGTATTTTTTCTACTGAATTTTCTGCCTTGTATTGGGGAGTTGCGTTTTCAGTATTACCCTCATCTACTTCACTTAATTCATCATCTTCTTGTTGGTCAATATTCATCTCAGTTTCATCATAACCTACCTCTTCCTCAGATTGAGTAGATTCTTCATCACTAAAGGAAGACTGGTTTTCCATTTCATTGACCTCATTGTTTTCTAGTTGATCAATATTTTGATTTTCCTCTTCTTTGTTGTCATTATCATCACTATTTTCATTATCATAATAATCTAGCTCTCTAATTAGTTCGTTCACATTTTCAGCAAATAGTTTTTGATTATGTATATTTTTTAAAAGTTGATCAGATGAGTCACTAATTTTATTATTCAACCATTTCTTCCATAGATTAAGGGCATTATTTGAGTTAGATGGAAGATAATCAGGATTGATTTTATTTCTTAAATACAAGTCTATTGCGTCTTCAATATTCAAATCTGATTGCTTTGAAACAGTGTCTAAGTTCTTCTCTCTAAATTTTTGTTCATAGAGTGTCTTTAAATTAGATTTAACCCCTCGCATTAACTTACTGCCTATAAGTTGGACTCGGGTATTTTCTAGAACTTCGTAAATTTTCCTATTTTTTTCACCAGAAGGTTCAAATTGTATGTAGGTTTCTTTGTTATGATATTTGTACCTAAGAGCCTCATTATCAGCATGCCCGCGTAATTGATTTAAATTTTTTAAGTCCTCATAATTGTCAATTTTAGGTAGAACAATTTTATTATCAGTTGATGATAGATTATCCTCGAATACAACATCAATTTCTTTATCTTCAGCTATTGCTCGTGCAGTGGAAGATATAGCTTTTTTGATATCTTCTAAAAAATCTTCTTTCACTAAACTAAATCAAATTTGCTTGCTTCAGTTGTGACCTCTTCTCCAAAACAGCGTTGATAGTACTCGGCTATAATTTGTCTTTCACTTTCATCACACTTATTTAAGAAAGTAAGTTTAAATGCTGCGGAATAATTGTGATCAAAAATTTCAGAATTTTGGGCCCAAGTTAGAACTGTTCTGGGACTCATAACCGTTGATATATCTCCATTTGCAAGACCTTTTCTGGATAAATCAGCAACCTTTATCATCAATTCAATGATTTCTTCCTTTTCAGGGTTATTAAATGAAGGAACTTTCGAGAGCATTATCTTTTTTTCTTGTTCAAGATCTAAATAGTTAAGAGTAGTAACTATGCTCCACCTATCCATCTGCCCTTGATTTATTTGCTGTGTACCATGATAAAGTCCAGTTGTATCTCCTAATCCAACAGTGTTTGTAGTTGCAAATAATCTAAAATATGGATTTGGCGTTAAAACTCTATTCTTATCTAATAATGTAAATTTACCTTCCGACTCTAATACTCTTTGAATGACAAACATAACATCTGGCCTCCCAGCATCATATTCATCAAATACCAAAGCTGTAGGTGTTTGTAATGACCATGGCAAGATTCCGTCTTGAAATTCCGTAACTTGCTTTCCATCATTTAATACGATTGCATCTTTACCAATCAAATCAATCCGACTAATGTGACTGTCAAGATTGACTCTTACGCAAGGCCAATTAAGTCGAGCAGCAACCTGTTCAATATGTGTTGATTTTCCAGTTCCATGTAATCCTTGGACCATAACTCTTCTGTTATATTTAAAGCCAGACAGTATTGCCATGGTAGTTGCCTTATCAAAACAATAGTTAGAATCGATTTCAGGAACATACTCTGATTTCTTTGAAAATCCCTCAACATGAAGATCTGTATCAAATCCAAAAGCCTGATTCACAGATATAGATATATCCGGTTTACTTTGCATGAGATTTTCTGTTGCTGTCATATTGTTCCTTTATTATTTTATAGGCTTCTAAAACCTTAGTTAATTTTTCTTTATTTTTTTCATTGTTACCAACTGTATCAGGGTGTAATTCTTTTACAATCTTTTTGAATTTGGACTTAATTTCATTAAGTGAACTTTCCTTGTTATCAACCCCTAAAGTTGCAAGAGCATTTAAATACTTAGAACTATAATAACTAGGATGTACGAGCGTATTTTCAAGATTATTCATCCCCTGAAACATTCTCTCTGAAATTTTAGATATTTTTTCGAAATAACTCGTATCATTTGATCCTATTTGCTTGGTTTTTCTATGGCCAATTATGTCATTTTCGATAAATGCCTCAATTTCATCGGCTGTCATATCTGAAAAATAATTCCATTTTTTGTTATATTCTTTTATGTGTTTTAAACAGAACCAAATGTATTTTCCTAGATCTTTTGGGGAAGATGGAGCGCGATATTCTCCTATTTCTTCGCACCCCTTAAAATGACATTTTCTTTTTTTCATATTGTCTTTTCGTATGTTAGATTAGATTAATATACATGACCCTAGAAGAATCTATAGATAAGAAAATTAATGACAATCTAAAACCGTCTTTTTTTAAAATTATAAACTTTTCTGATCAACACAAAAATCATTATGAAGGTGATAATAAAGATACTTCACATATTAAAATCATTATTGTTTCAGAGTCTTTTAATGGACATTCAAGAATTGAAAGGGAGAGGATTGTTCATAACATACTTAAAGAAGAAATTTTGACAGAAATACACTCAATAAGATTAAAACTCTATATAAAGTCAGAATATGATTTAATTAAGTGATGCAATTTTGACTTGTGAAATCAAATTTCTTTTGGTTTCAATTATTTCGAACTTAAATCCATAAAATTGAAAAACTTGTCCAGCTTTAGGAAAGGACCTTGACTCATTTATAATTAAACCAGAAATAGTATTTGCATCTTCATCAGGTAGGTCCCAACCAAAACTTCTATTAATGTTTCTTATTTCTGTAGACCCTTGAACTTTAATTGAGCCATCTTTATTTCTCACAATATCAGCTAAATCGATATCATGTTCATCGCTGATCTCTCCGACAATCTCTTCAATAATATCTTCAAGACTTATCATTCCATTTAACACACCGTATTCATCGACCACCATGGCTAATTTAATTTTTCTGTTTAGGTGCATTTGTAATTGATTTTTTAGAGGCGTAGTTTCTGGTACAAACCAAGTTTTAATTAATGATTTCTTTATATCCTCTCTTGAAATTTTTACAGATTTAAGTTCATTTAGCTTCCTCAACAGATTTTTTGCATGTATTAAGCCAATAATATTTTCATTATTGTCTTTCCACACAGGTATTCTTGTATAAGGACTTTCAACAACTTGGTTTATTATTTTTTCAGGATCTTCATCAATATTTACCATAAAGATATTGCTTCTGTGAACCATTATATCCTCAACAGTTGTTTCTGATAAATCTAAAATTCCAGTCACCATGTCTTTATCCATTTTAAACAATCTACCTTCTTTATGATGTAGATCTACAGTTCCCCTGATTTCATCAGCTACTGATAAACTTCTTGCGTTCTGGTCATGTTTAATTCCAATTATATTTAAAATAGTAAAAACAATTTTTTCCATCAGCCATGTCACCGGTGCTAAGATAGTTACAAATGGTTTTAAAAATGGACTTACTAACAGTGCCATTTTTTCTGCATTCGCAATTGCATAGCTTTTAGGAAGAATTTCTGCAAAAATCACAATTAATGCTGTCATTATGATTACGGCATAAGCAACACCTGTATTCCCAAAAATTTTGATTAATAAACTCGTAGCTAAAGCTGAAGCAAGAATATTGACTAAATTATTACCAAGTAAAATCGCTCCAATTAAGGCTTCTTTCTTATTTAATAAATCTATTGCGACATTAGAATTCTTTTTGCCCTTCATGCCAAGGCCAGTTAACCTACTTCGTGTACTTGCTGTTAGTGCTGTTTCTGAACCAGAGAAAAACGCAGAAAATGCTAAAAGAACTATTATGGCTAAAAATAATACGATAATTTCAAATATCATCTAATTTATATACTTGTTTATCACGCTGTCTAATTTTCTAGTTGAATATCGATTGGCTAAATAAGCTTCACCTAAATTCCTTAAAAGAATCAGATTAATATGATTATTTTTTACTTTTTTATCAGAATTCATTGTCTCTTTAAATTTTTTAAGTGATGTCTTTCTTTTAATATTGCTAGGTATTTTGGTTTTCATTTTTAATTTTTGAAAATGATCTTTTATTTTATTAATATTTTTATTTAAACTATTTTCTTGAAGTGAAGAAATATCTAGAGCCATCATGATGCCAATAGATACAGCTTCTCCATGTGTTAATGATTTTTGGTAATTATTTATTGCTTCAATAGCATGTCCGAAAGTATGGCCTAAATTAAGTATTGCTCTTATATTTTTTTCTTTTTCATCTTTTCTTACAATTATTGCTTTATTTTTGCAAGAGTGGAAAACAGCCTCAATTAAATATTTTTTGTTAAATGTCATAAGCTTCGACTCATTATCTAAAAGCCAATTAAGGAATCTTTTATCCATAATAAGTCCATACTTAATTATTTCAGCATAGCCAGATAAAATCTCCCTTTTTGGAAGAGATTTTAATAGTGAAACATCCGAAATCACTAATTTAGGTTGGTAAAAAGTACCTATCAGATTTTTGCCTTCTTTAGTGTTGACTCCTGTTTTGCCCCCTACTGCAGAGTCGACTTGTGATAATAATGTTGTAGGTATCTGAATAAAATTAATACCTCTCAATGTGATACTTGCTGAAAAACCAACAATATCGCCGATAACACCTCCACCAAAAGCAATTAAAGTATCGTTCCTGTCAACCTTATATTTGAGAAGTTTAGAAGTAATTAAATTAATAGTTTTAATATTTTTGTATTTCTCACCATCATTAATTATTATGTTGTTAAAACTTATTTTATTTTTTTTTAGTGAGTTCTCTAATTTTTTTCCGTAAAGCTTATGAATAAATTTATTAGTAATTATAAAAACACGTGGATTTATTAATTTCTTTTTTATTAATGAGCCTGAGCTCAATAAAATATTGTCACCAATTAATATTTTATATTCGTCTGTTCCGGTCTTTACCTCTAAAGTTTTTTTCATTATTAGATTTTTAAAGCTTCGGTAATTTCTTTAATTATTTGATATTTATTTTTTTTGCTCACATCGATTGTGAATTTAGCTTTTGAGTAATTTTTCTGCCTAATTTTATTTAATCTTTCAAATTCTACTTTTATATTTTTATTAGATAAAAGGGGCCTTTTTTTTGACACTCTACATCTTTTTTCTAAAATATTCAAATCACATTTTAGCCATATTGAATTACATTTATTCAATATTAACTTTCTTATTTTTAAATCTTCAAAGCCACCTCCGCCTAGTGCAATAATAGAGTTTTTTTTATCTAGTAATTTTAAAGTAATTTTTTTCTCAATATTTCTGAAGATACTTTCACCACTTTCATCAAAAATTTTTGCAATTTTTTGACCCATTTCTTTTTCAATTTCTTTATCCGTGTCATAAAAATCTAAGCCTAGTTTTTTTGATAAACCTCTACCAATAGTTGATTTACCAGAGCCCATATGGCCTAGAAAAACTATATTTTTTTTTGTTTGAGAGAGTCTTTTTTTTGACATTATTAAATGTGAATAAATTTCACAGTTTTAAAATATTCTGTTAAAAGAAATTAATATGTTCGATAAAAGCATTCGTAATAAAGTAATATTATATATCATTAGTTTATCTCTTATAAGCTCATTTTTCACTAATATTGATGTTGTGGCGGAAGACAATTTGAGTCAAGAGCCATATGAAATTTGGCAAGAGAATAGTGTTATAAGCGAAATTGAAAGCTCTGTTGAAAAATCAAATACGCAGGAAGCAGTAAACTTAACTAATCAAACCGTAAAACAGGAAAATTTTCTATTCACTAAAGCCGATGCTATAGGTTTATATGATCCTACTAATGGCGGATTTGAAGCTAATTTATGGGATGGGTCTAATATAGAGGATATAGCATATTTAATTAATACAGCTCCTGTAGAAAGTACTAGTTCAACTCTCAGGAACCTAGTAAAAAATGTAATCTTAACTACAGCAGCTCCACCCGATAAATCAAATAGTGACTCATTATCTTTTTTAGATATTAAATCAGATTTTTTAATATCAAGAGGTTATTATAAAAATATATCTCAATTATTTAGTTTACTAAATAGTGACGAAATAAAAGATATTTTAAGTGATGGAATGATAGATAATTTACTTATCTATAATCAATACAAAAGAATTTGTAATAGCAACTCTAATTTAATATCAGAAAGATTAAGTGATCTATATTTTGCATCATTTTGCAATGCAATGTCAGCTAATAAACTAACTCTTGATCTAAATATCTCTTTAATGCGAGATGATAATGAATATTATAATGAAGAGTATTTATCTTTATTATCTGAAATTATTTATAGTGATGAAATAAAAGCTGAAAATCTCAAAGAAATAAATCTAATTAATTTAAATTTATTACAAAAATACAATGTTGATATTGATAAATATATTTCCATAAATTCACCAATAAAATTTAAATTGTTCTACTTTTTAAATTATAAGAAGAACAACCTTAAAAAAATTTCAATTGCTGAAGAACTTGTCAAAAAAGGCTTGGTTGAGCACAAATATCTTGCTGAGATTTACCAGTCCTTTGATCTTAGTAATACTAACGCTAGTGAGGATAATTCAGCTTTATTAGAGCGAATTAAAATCTTTAAAGATATAAGAAAAACTTCATCTCAGGCTGATTTAGTAAATAAAATACCTAAATATGTTAGTTTATTTAGTGCACATGGGATGTTAGAAACCGCGTCTTTAATGATTTATGACAAAATAAAAATAGTTCAGCCAAAACCAGATTATATCGATAATGTATCGGGCATTTGCTTTGTCTTTATACTAAATGATGACCCAGAAAAGTGTAATGAGTGGCTGAGTCAATTGAGTCTTAATTCAAACACATTAGAGCTTTCTAAAGCTAATTTTTATCTTTCATTGGCGAATGGTAAAGCAATAAAAGAGACTAACTTAAATCAACTAATTGATTATAAAGATTTTTCTGATAGGCAGAAGAATATTATAGTTAAGTATTACGAACTTATTACAAATTCAAAAAAAATTAGTTATTGGAAAACTCCAAATGAATTAAACAAAGTCTCCTCAATAACAGCAAATGTAAAACTTCATAATTATTTTGAATCTCTTGAAAATCAAATAGGTGAGAAAATAATTTTGCTAAACATATTGCATGGAGACGATAATTTTAATGAGAATGATGAGTTTTCGATTTTTCTTATAATAGATGGATTGTTTGAGATTAATGAAGCATATGCACAAGACTATATATTAGAGTATTTCTCAAAGTACAATTTATAGTGCCAAAAATAGAAAAATCTATAATTGAGAATTTCTTAGAATCGCTGATATCTGAGAAAGGTTTAAGTAAAAATACGATTGAATCTTATAAAAGTGATATAAATCAGTTTTTAGATAGACAAACAACAAGCAAATCATCCGTAGAAATATTTTCAAGAAAATCGATTGAAAAGTATATTTCGATGATGAACGATTTAGGGTTTGAGAGGTCAACAATCCTCAGGAAATTATCTTCGTTAGGACATTTTTTTGATTTCTTAGTTACTGAAAATATACTGAAAGATAATCCATTTTTACAAATATCGATTCCTAAAAAAGACTCTAAGCTTCCAATTTTTTTAACAAATGATCAGGTAGATAGACTATTGGAGACAGCTAAAAATGATAACTCTATTAAAGGGTTGAGACTATTCACTATGATAGAAATATTATATGCAACAGGAATAAGAGTTTCTGAGCTAGTTGGATTAAAATTGTCATCTTTATATGAAAAAGAAAATTTTATTTTTGTAGCAGGTAAAGGAAATAAAGAAAGACTTGTGCCCGTTGATCAAAACACTTTATCCACAATAGAAAAGTATCTAAAAGTAAGAGTAGAATTTTTAAATGCAGATAAAAATGAAGACAAATGGCTGTTTCCTTCAAGAAATTCAAAGCTTGGTCATATTTCAAGGCAAAGATTTCATCAACTTTTAAAAGTATTGTGCAAAGAAGCGAATATCGATGCAAAATACGTTAGCCCCCACAAGCTAAGACATGCCTTTGCATCACATCTACTTGCTAATGGAATGGATTTGAGATCACTACAAATGCTACTTGGGCATTCAGATATATCTACAACACAAATTTATACTCATGTTCTTAGCGATAGATTAAAAAGTACGGTGGAAGATAATCACCCATTATCTAAGGTATTCAAAGAATAATTGTAATTCAAGTTGTCCTTGAAAAGAGGATTTTATGATGATAAACCAACAAAATGAGTTTCACGCCCGTACCCTCTAACACTATAAGAATAAATAGATCTCAGTTATTTGTTCCAGGGTCAAAGCCAGATTTGTTTGAGAAAGCTTCAGCAAGCAATGCAGATATAATCTGTTTAGATCTTGAGGATGCTGTGGCACCGCAAGATAAGGAACAAGCAAAAGAAAATGTAATCAAAGCACTAAACAATCATGATTTTGGTAAAAAAACTATTTCAGTAAGAATTAATGGATTGGATACTCATTATTGTTACAGAGATGTTGTTGACTTAATGGAAAATGGTGGTGAGCGATTAGATTTAATCATGATACCAAAAGTTGGTGTTCCAGAGGATGTTTATGCGATTGATATGTTAGTGACGCAAATAGAAGATAAAACTCAAAGACAAAAGAAAATAGGCTTTGAACTTATAGTTGAAACATCAATGGGAATAACAAACCTAGATAAGATCTTAACTGGGAGTAAAAGAATTGAATCTCTCCATTTTGGTTATGCTGACTATGCAGCATCAGTTAGAATGCGAACAACAAATATCGGCGGATCTAATCAAGACTATTCAATATTAACTGATGAAATTGATGGAGAGAGAAAAACTCACTGGAATGATATGTGGCACTATCCAATATCAAAAATGACAACTATTGGAAGGGCTCATGGCGTTAGGATTATTGACGGTCCTTTTGGGGATTTTTCAGATCCAGATGGTTTTAAGTCTCACGCAAGAAGAACAGCAATTCTTGGATGTGAGGGAAAATGGGCAATTCATCCTAGTCAGGTAGATCTTGCTAATGAGGTATTCACACTACCGGAAAAAGAAGTACAAAAAGCCAGAGATATTCTTGAAGCGATGAAAAAAGCACAGGAGTCAGGCGCAGGCGCTGCTACACTAAATGGAAAATTAATAGACGCCGCTTCAATAAGGCAAGCCGAGCAAATTATCGAACAAACAAAATTAATAGAAACTCTAAGTAAATAATTTATTATTAAATGAACACCTATCTTGAGTTTGAAAAGCCCATCGAACAACTTGACAATAAGGTTCATGAGCTCAAAAGCTTAAATGATAATGCTCCATCAGATAATCTTCTTGAAGAAATTACGCAAGTTGAAGAACAAATAAATGAAACTTATAGAAAGATATATTCTTCAATATCACCTTGGCAAAGGACACTTGTTGCAAGACATCCCCAACGACCAAAAACTAGAGAATATATTCAAAATCTAATTGAGGATTTTTTCCCATTATCAGGTGATCGTTTTTTTTCAGAAGATAAAGCCATTCTTGGGGGGTTTGGAAAATTTAGAGGTAAAACAGTATTAGTCCTTGGTCATGAAAAGGGAAACGATACAACATCAAGAATTGAACATAATTTTGGAATGCCAAGGCCTGAGGGATACAGAAAAGCTCAAAGATTAATGAAACTTGCAGAGGATTTTGACATTCCAGTAATTTCCTTCGTAGACACTCCTGGCGCTTACCCTGGAGTAGGAGCTGAACAGCGAGGACAGTCTGAAGCAATAGCAAGAACAACTGAGTGTTGTTTATCATTAGGTGTTCCTATCATAGCAATAATAATTGGTGAAGGAGGATCAGGCGGTGCAGTCGCTATTGGTACAGGAAATACAGTCCTTATGTTGGAAAACTCCATATATTCAGTAATTTCTCCTGAGGGCTGTTCATCAATTTTATGGAAAGATAATACAAAAACTGTTGAGGCGGCATCAGCCCTTAAGCTTACAGCAGAAGATATGTTAAAAATTGATGTAATTGATGAAATTGTTAAAGAGCCTGCAGGTGGCGCACATAGAAATCCTCATCGGGCGATTGAGTCTGTTGGAGATGAAATTGAGAAATATTTAAATTTGCTCTCAAATCAACATGGAAATGATTTAAAACATGCAAGACAAGAAAGATATCTTCAAATAGGAAGGTCGGGATTATTTAGTGAAAAGACCACAGCAGCTAATATTGTTCTTGATGAAAAGTTTGGGAAATCTGGCAATAAAAAAAGGTTTTATAATAGTTTTTTAGTACGAATTGTTTTAGGAGCTATACTTGCCATGTTGTTTACCGGCATACTAACTTATTTATTTAATTAATTTTACCACAGCAATGTTTATACTTTTTACCTGAACCGCAAGGGCAAGGGGCATTTCTTGATATTTTTTTTGTCTTTATAGCTGATTGGTTAATTTTTTCAGACACACTATTTTCATTTAAAGTTTGGTTTTGCTTTTCTCTTAATCTCATTCTTGAAAAGATTTTAGAAACATCAATTTTTAAATTATTTATTAGTTCCTCAAATAATCCAAACGCTTCATTTTTATATTCATTTAGGGGATCTCTTTGACCGTACCCTCTTAAACCAATAGTTGACCTAAGTTGTTCAAGGTTATTAATATGATCTTTCCATTTATCATCCAAAATTTTAAGCATAACCATTCGTTCTGCAGAATTAACCTCTTCTTCTGAATGATTACCTTTTCTGTTTACGGTATTTTCATTTATTAGTGCGTAAACTTTATCCTTAATATATTGCTGATTAATATCACCTTCTGAGTTTTCTAAATTTACATCAATTTTTTTTGAAAAGTATTGATTTATCTCATCTTGAAGGTCTTGTAAGTTCCATTGATCAGCATAAGATTTTTCTGGGCAGTAACGTTCAACAATTTCGTCAGCAACGTCGTATTGCATTTCATTTGCAATTTCTGAAATATTATCTGCATTCATTAACTCAAGTCTTTGTTCAAATATCGTTTTACGTTGATCATTTAAGACGTCATCAAACTTTAACAGAGTTTTTCTTATGTCAAAATTTCTTCCTTCTACTTTTTTTTGTGCTCTCTCAAGTGCTTTTGAAATCCATGCATGCTTAATTGACTCACCTTCTTTCAAGCCAAGGCTTTTTAAAACACTATCTATTTTTTCTGATCCAAAAATTCTCATTAAATCATCTTCTAAACTTATAAAGAACTTTGTTTCCCCAGGATCACCTTGACGACCAGACCTTCCTCTTAACTGATTGTCTATTCTTCTACTTTCATGTCTTTCACTTCCAATTACAAAGAGACCTCCAGCTTTAATCACTTCATCTTTTTTTTGAGTAATTGTGACTTTAAGTCCTTCTAAATTTTCCTGACCATTCTTTGTGCTTGAATTAAATTCGAAATTACCGCCAAGTTGAATATCAGTTCCTCTTCCTGCCATATTTGTTGCAATTGTAACAGCACCTGGTTCACCGGCATTAGCAATAATCTTTGCCTCTTGCTCGTGATGTTTAGCGTTTAGTACCTCATGTTTAATTTTATTATTTCTCAGTTTTTTTGAAATTTTCTCAGATTTATCAATACTTGTTGTCCCAACTAAGACGGGCTGGCTTTTTTCATTACATATTTTAATTTGCTCAATAATAGCATCATATTTTTCCTCGGCTGTTCTATAGATTTCATCTTCATTATCAATTCGTGAAACTGGAATATTTGTAGGTATTTCGAAAACAGACAAATTATAAATGTCACCAAATTCCTCTGCTTCAGTGAGCGCAGTTCCCGTCATACCAGATATTTTATTATATAGTCTAAAATAATTTTGATAGGTTATTGAAGCTAATGTTTGGCTTTCATTTTGAACTTTAACATTTTCTTTTGCTTCTATTGCTTGATGTAGCCCATCCCCATATCTTCTACCTTCCATAGTCCTGCCTGTAAATTCATCAACAATTACTACACTTCCTGATTTAACAATATAGTCCCTATCTTTTTCAAATAGTTTGTTTGCTCTTAATGCTTGATTTATATGGTGTACCACCGCGACATTAGAAATGTCATATAAAGTCCCTTCAGATATAATATTTCTTTCTTTTAATATTTTTTCAGCTTTATCATTTCCTGCATCTGTTAAATTTGCTGTTTTTGTTTTTTCATCTATTTCAAAATCTTCATCATTTAGAAAAGGGATTATTTTATTAATTGAATTATAAAGAGTTGTTTTATCTTCTATAGCGCCTGAAATTACAAGCGGTGTTCTAGATTCATCTATCAATATACTATCAACCTCATCAACAATACAAAAGTTATGATCTCGTTGAACAATATTCTGTTTTAATACACGTAAATTATCTCTTAAATAATCAAAGCCAAATTCATTATTGGTTCCGTAAGTAATGTCACAGGTATATTGTTCTTTTCTTTTTTCACGTCCCTCTGTATCGTTAGTTAGACATCCAACAGATAAACCTAAATAATTAAATATAGAACCCATCCATTCTGCATCTCGCCTTGCAAGATAATCATTTACTGTAACTATATGAACGCCTTTTCCAGATAGAGAATTTAGAAACGCAGCCAATGTAGAAACAAGTGTTTTTCCTTCACCAGTCTTCATCTCTGAAATTCCACCATTGTGTAAAACCATGCCACCAATCAATTGAACATCAAAATGTCTTTGACCAAGTGTTCTTTTGGAAGCCTCACGCACCATTGCAAAAGACTCTACTAAATAGTCATCAATTTTTTTTCCATTTGAAATTTCAGATTTAATCTCTGAAATTCTTTTAAGCAGCATATCTTGAGATAGCTTTTCAATTTTAGGCTCTAAATCATTAATTAATTGCACAGTACGCTGAAATTCAGCTAATTTCTTCTTTTCGCTTCGGCTAAAAATTGTATTAAAAAATGAGTTAACTTTTAACATTTGAGTAGATATTTGTATTTTCTATTTAATTGCAAGCATTTATACCTTAAATACTTACACCAATTAAGATAAAATTACTTAAATCACTCATATTTGATTGTTTTAAAAATGTTAAAAAAATCACCTTTAGCGCCAAAAAATATTGGAAAAATAAAACAGATTAAAGGCATTGATTTGTATGTATATTCTGCAGGCTTATACAATAAGAAACGACTGGATTTAGCTTTATTTCTTTTCAAAAATAAAACTTCAGTTGCTGAAGTTTTTACAAAGTCCTCATTAAGATCATGCACACTGGACTGGAACGAAAAAAATTTAAAAAATAAACAAATAGAAGCATTGATTGTTAATTCAGGAAATGCAAACACTTTTACAGGCCAGGCAGGTATTAATGCGTTAACGAAAATAAGTAACTTTGTTTCTAATAAATTCAAAGTCTCAGTTAAGAAGGTATTTTTTGCATCTACAGGTGTTATTGGAGAAAAATTTCCTGAAAATAAAATAGTAAATACATTAAAAAAAGATAAATCAAAAACTAATAATTGGTTACAAGCAGCTCAATCAATTATGACAACTGATACTTTTCCAAAAGCAATTTCTGTAAAAACAATGATTGAAAATAAAACAATCACAATCACAGGGATTGCGAAAGGGTCAGGAATGATAGAGCCAAACATGGCAACAATGTTGGGATTTATTTTTATAGATTGTTTAATACCTCAAAATATTTTACAAAAATTATTAAAAGATCTTGTAGATAAGTCATTCAATCAAATAACTGTTGATGGAGATGAATCTACAAATGATACTGTAATTATGACTAGCACTAATAGTGTTTCATTAAAAAATAAGATTTCATCAATAAAAGATAAGAGAATATCAAAAATAAAAAACTCTTTACTTCCTGTCGCTAAATATTTAGCGGAACAAATTGTACGAGATGGTGAAGGGGCAACGAAATTAATAAACATAAAAGTTGAAAGTGCCAAAAATTCACCGCAGGCAAAAAAAATTGCTGGGGCAGTCGCAAACTCCCCACTTGTAAAAACAGCTTTTTACGGAAATGATCCAAATTGGGGGAGAATTGTAATGGCGATTGGTAAAACATATGAAAAAATAGATCCAAAAAAACTTAAGATTTATATAGGTAAGCAAATAGTTGTTGCTAATGGAGCGGAGTATAAAAAATTAAATTTACAAAAATTAAAAAAATATATGGCAAGCAAAGAAATTGATCTAAAACTTGACCTTGGACAAGGCAATTATTCTTATGAAACACAAACATGTGACTTTTCTCACAAATATGTTGATATCAATGCAGCATACAGGACATGAAGGTAGTATTTTGCTCTTCCGCAATTATAAAAAATAAAAATGGTGAAATTCTCTTGATGAGCAGAAAACAAAAGGATTCTTTTATCAATTCTTGGGAGTTTCCAGGTGGAAAATTGAAAAATAACGAAAATTTTGCAGCTGCATTATTTAGGGAGCTAAAGGAAGAATTAAATATTAAAATAGATATAAACAAATTATCAAACTATGAATTTTTTAAGCACCAGTATCGTTCATTTTTATTAATGATGTATGTATTCGAGGTAACTGAATGGACAGGAAAAATTATAAGTAAAGAAGGGGAGCTTTTAAGATGGGTGCCTGCAAAGGACTTGAAGAAAGCAAAATTATTGCCTGCAAATACTAAAGTTGTTAATTATTTTTTAAAATAACAACCTGTTTCCTCAGTGAAAACAGAGACTATTTTATAATCTCCATATTCAATTGAAATTTCTTTTTTCCCCTCATCCTTATTGTAACCTAATAGTTTAATTTGACTGAACAATTCATCGTCTGAAACTGAAGTAGCAATAACACGATCATATGCTCCATCACAATAATCACTTTTCATCTCTGAAATAAAGAAACAAACACAATAGTGCTTTGCTGAAGCATTCAATCCAATAAGAGTTTCATCAGACTTTGCAATACTAGTATTTATAAAAAAAAATGATGTAAATATTACTAATATGTTATAAATAAATCGAGATACTTTATGCATAAAATTATAAAATTTATAACGTGTTTATCCTTTATTTTAATTTGGGTCAATCCATCATTAGCTATAGTTAATCAATTACCACAAAATGAAACCGTCGAATGGCCAACAAATACATGGCCAGAAAATTTAATAGAAATTGATGACGAAGAGTTTAGTACAATTATTAATTATACTTTTTCTGATGATTCTTATGATGAATTGGGACGTACTAATGCACTTTTAATTATTCAAGACGGAAGTATTGTTTATGAAAATTACAATTCTCCTATTACAAAAGATACAAAACTTGTCTCCTATTCAATGGCAAAAAGCTATATTGGTCTATTGACTGGAATGATGATTGATAGGGGATTCATACAATCAAAAGACGAAACAAATCTCTTACCAAGCTGGGATGACAATAGAAAAAATATTTCTATAGGACATATGCTTAATATGCAGTCAGGGCTGGATTATGTTGAGGAATATGATTTAGGCGAAAGGTCAGATACATTAGAGATGTTATTTGGACAGGGAAGGTTTGATCAAGCCAGGTTTGCATCATCCATGAAACTAAAAACTCCTCTACCAGGTATGAAATACAACTACTCGACTGGAGAAACTAATATTATAAGTCAAATAATAAAAACAAGGCTTGAAGCTCAAGAAATTGACTATTTAGATTTCATAAAAAGCAATTTAATTGATAAAATAGGTATAAAAAACTCGATCTTTGAATTTGATAATTCTGGAACTTTCATTGGTGGCAGCTCAATTTTTGCTAACGCAAGGGATTATGCGAGATTTGGATATTTATATTTAAGAGATGGTTTATGGGATGGGGAGAGAATTGTATCAAAAGAATGGATTGATGATACAAGAACTCCAGCTAAAAACTCCTACCAAATGTATAGCAATCAGTTTTGGATGCCTCATCCAGCATTTACACGTGGACTTCCAAAGGATACTTACTATGCCGCAGGTTTTGGTGGGCAATATATATTAATTATTCCGTCTAAGGATATGATCGTTGTTCGATTAGGTGAAACTTATATGGAAGATGATAAAGTTATTGAAAATATTTCTGAAATCATAAGTTACTTTGATAATAGGATCTAAATTTATGAGCGACTACATAATTATTTATTCATCCTATAATTGTGGATATTGCGACTTAGCAAAAAAACTCCTTGATAAAAAACAAATTAAGTATCAAGAAATAAACATTCAAGACGATCCCTCTCAAAGAGATATTATGTTAGAGAGAGCTAATGGAAAAAGAACTGTTCCACAAATTTTTTTTAAAGAGCTGCATATTGGTGGATTTGAAGAATTAAATAAGCTTGAGATGTCGGGAACACTTGATAAAATTTTGAATGAAAAATAATTTAAAAGCCGCCTGTCTTCAGCTTACATCAAGTTCAGATATCTATAAAAACTTAAAAGAGACAATAGATCTTTCAAATAAAGCTATTGATAAAGGCGCCTCTTTTATTTCAACACCAGAAGTTACAAATATTATCTCATTAGATCGACAAAAATTAAAAAGGTCAGTATTTATGGAGAAGGATGATCCATTTCTTGTTGAATTTACAAAAATTGCAAAGAAAAAATCAGTATGGATATTGCTTGGCTCTATTGTTATCAAAGACAATAAGAACAAATTGTATAATCGATCCTATTTGATAAACAGCAAAGGCAATATTCAATGCAAGTACGATAAAATTCATATGTTTGATGTGAAAATATCCAAAAAAGAAAGGTATAAAGAATCCAAAATCTTTAAACCAGGTAAAAAAATTGTGGTTACTAATACTCCTTGGGGAAAAATTGGTTTATCGATTTGTTATGATTTAAGATTTCCTGAACTTTATAGAAAACAAGTGATGATGGGAGCAAAGTTAATTACTATTCCTTCAGCATTCACAACCACTACAGGTAAAGCTCACTGGCATAATCTTGTAAAAACACGAGCTATTGAAAATGGTTCTTATATTTTAGCTCCTGCGCAATATGGAAAAAATTCATTAAAGCGCCATACCTATGGACACAGTCTAATTGTATCTCCGTGGGGCGAGATATTGGCTGAAAAAAAGGCAGGAAAAGGCATTATATTGGCTAGTTTAGACTTTAAAAAGCTTGCTAAAATTAGAGCTAATATACCAAGTTTTAGGACACAAATATTGAAATAAACAATATAATTACAATATAAAGTTATTATGATCGTTTTTAATTTACAATGCAGTGACTGTTCTCATTCATTTGAAGGTTGGTTTGGGTCGTCCAAGTCATGTGAAACACAAATCAAAAAAAAGTTAGTTCAATGTGTTTCGTGCGGGTCCTCAAATATTACTAAAGAACTTTCATTGCCAAATGTATCCGTAAAAAAAACTAACGTTACTCCAAACAAAAAAGCACTTAGAGACTTTCGAAATAAAGTAAAAGAAGTAAATAAATTTGTTAAAAAAAATTTTGAGTTTGTCGGAGACCAATTTGCATACGAAGCAAGAAAAATTCACTACAGTAAATCTAATAAAAAGCCAGTATACGGTAACGCAACTAAAGAAGAAGTTACTGATTTAAATGATGAGGGTATTGAGGTAACTTCTATTCCATGGATAAAAGAAGATAATTAATTTTTTTTTCCAGAAACAATAAAATTTGCATCCATTCTTTTAGACATAAACCATTCGTCTCTTAATGGATTATAATTTACACCTGTATTACTAATAACATCAAAGTTGTTTTGTATAAAAAAAGAGTAAATGTCCTCAGGAGTTAAAAATTTATTCCAATCATGTGTGCCTTTTGGAAGAAATCCTAATACATATTCAGCCATAAATTTTGCAAAAATAAGCGAAAAGATAGATTTATTAATAGTTGCTATAAACATTATACCATTATCAGAAACCAGGCCACTACACTCTTTAATAAAATTTTTTGGATTGTTTACATGTTCTATTACTTCTAAATTTAAAATGACGTCATACTTTTTATTTTTGTTAAGATTTTCAGCAGTTGTATTAAGATAATTAATATCTAAATTATTTTCTTCAGCATGAATTTTTGCAGTAATGCAATTTTTTTCTAAAGCATCAATGCCGGTTACCTCTGCGCCTAACCTTGCTAATGGTTCACTCATTAGTCCCCCACCACATCCAATATCCAAAACTGATAATCCTCTTAAAGGTAAATTATTTTTTTGGTCTATTGCATAATGATCTTTAATTGTATTGATTATATATTCCAGTCTTATGGGATTAAATTTATGCAGTGTTTTAAACTTGCCGTCATGCTTCCACCATTCCTTGGCAAGGTTTTTAAACTTATCAATTTCAGTTTTATCAATCGAAGAAATGTCCATAAATCAATCATTTAACTAATACTTGATTAAAGTATCGTATTAAAGTAATTCTTGTTTTTGTTTAGAATAATACATAACACAATTTAATAACGAAAAGTCAAATGTCCACTATAGTTTTAAAATTTGGCGGAACATCAGTAGCTACAACTGAATTAATTGAATCCGCAGCTAATATTGTCAAATCAGAATATGATAAAGGCAATAATATAGTTGTAGTTGTTTCCGCTATGTCTGGAGCCACTAATCAACTAATAGAGCATGTCGATAAAATAAATCATAATGATGATAGTGAATACGATGTTGTTGTTTCATCAGGAGAGCAAGTAACAGCAGGATTAATGTCACTGGCTCTAAAAAAAATTGGTCTACCATCTCGATCCTGGCTTGGTTGGCAAGTCCCAATAATTACTAGAGGCTCGCATAGAAACTCGTTTATTGATAAAGTGATACCAGATAAAATCATTAACGATTTTGAAAATAAGAAGATAGCTGTCGTAGCTGGTTTTCAAGGTATTTCAAATGAGGGCAGAATTACTACTATTGGTCGTGGAGGTTCAGATAACACTGCAGTATTCATAGCTTCAGCAATAAAAGCCGAAAGGTGCGATATTTATACTGATGTTGACGGAGTTTATACCTCCGATCCCAGAATGACAGAGAACGTAAGAAGACTAGATAAAATTTCTTATGAAGAGATGATCGAAATGGCTTCACAAGGGGCTAAAGTTTTGCAAACAGCTTCAGTTGAATCTGCCATGAGTAATGATGTAGACGTATATGTTCGATCAACATTTAGTCCATCTGATAAGGGAACTTTAATTTCAAATGATGTGAATAATGAAAATGATAGGGCAGTAACAGGAGTTGCTTATTCTAAAGATGAGGCAAAAATAACTCTTATTGATGTGGAGGATAAACCGGGAGTTGCTGCAGAAATTTTTAATAGGCTTGCAGAGAATTCTGTTAATGTTGATATGATAGTTCAGAATAATTTTGTTGAAAGAAAAATGACGAATCTTACTTTTACAATTCCAATGATAGATCTTGATAAAGCACTAAAAATTTTAGAAAATTTACAAAAAAAACTCAGGATTTCAAAAGTTTTAAACGAAAAAAACCTCTCAAAAGTATCTATTATTGGATCAGGGATGAGAAATCAGCCAGGTATAGCTGCAAAAATGTTTGAATGTTTATCCAAAAATAAAATCAATATCGAAGTAATCTCAACATCTGAAATAAAGATAAGCGTCTTAATAAATAAAGATAAAACTGAAGAGGCTGTAAATGCACTGCATGCTGTATTTCAGCTCGACCAGATATAGTGCCCAAAATTGATATTAACTACTATTCTATAAGAAATAATCATTTTGGGTAATTGATGGGTTTATTTTTTTTATTTTAAGGTTTAATTAATTCAAAGTTATGTACAAGAATTTTCTATTTGAACTTAAGAACCAGAGAGAAGCAAGGGGCTGTTCAGTAGACGATTTAAGTAAAGAAACTAAAATTTCAAAAAAAGTTATTTTTAAAATTGAAAATCTTAAAGAAAGTGAAGTGGACTCATTTCCACAAAAGCATCTACTTTTTTTATACGCAAAACACCTAGGTGTAGAGGTTCCTCAAAAAAAAATTACTTTCACTCATTCCTCAATAGAAAATTCTTCTAAGTTATCGAATAATCTAATAACGGCTAATTCTTTTTTATCCTTAATAAATAATTTTAAATTCCAAATTCTATTTCCATTATTTTTAGTTTTTATAATTTTAAGCTTTAATCACTCCTTAAAAAATAATAATTTATCTGTTGAATTGAAATTAGATAGTACTGAAATAATAACTCAAAATGATCTAGAAAATAACTTAGCTGAAAATAGATTTTTTAATTTTAATCCAACAAATACAGAAAAATTAAATCTGCCTTCAAGTAATTCTAAACAATCTGCCAGCTTATCCGACAATAAGCAAAATTTTTTAGAAACTGTTAGTTTATCATTATTATTTGATAATGAAGTCTGGATAGAGGTTGATAATACAAAGGAAATATTAATTAGTCAGGTTTTCAAAGAGGGTGAAGAGCTTAATCTTGAGGTATCAAAAAATGACGAAATATTTGTAACCTCGGGGAATATGGGTCTCATTTCAATAAAAGTTAATAACGGCCTAATAAAATTTCTAGGCTCTATAGGCGAGATAGGTAGAAAACAGATTTTTTAAGTTTTCAAATCAACTCTTTCATTATATTTAATACCTACCTAATTTATAAATAATTATGAGTCAGTACCCTCAAAACAAAATAATACGCCGGCGTACAAAGAAGATTAAGGTTGGAAATATAGAAGTTGGTGGCGATGCAAAAATTTCTGTGCAATCAATGACAAACACGCTTACATCAGATGTCAATGCAACAGTAAAACAAATCAATGATTTAGTATCTGAAGGTGCAGATATCGTTAGAGTATCTTGCCCTGACCAAGAGTCTACAAAATCTCTTAAAGAGATCATTAATAATGTGAATGTTCCAATCGTTGCAGATATTCACTTTCACTATAAGCGTGCAATCGAAGCCGCTGATGCGGGCGCTGCTTGTTTAAGAATAAATCCTGGTAATATTGGAGTAGATAAAATCATTGAGGTTATCAATGCAGCTAAACAAAATAATATTTGTATGCGCATAGGAGTAAATGCAGGCTCCATTGATGAAAAAATTATAAAAAAATACAGTGAGCCCTGTGCTGATGCCCTAGTCGAGAGCGCAATAGCAAATATACGTCTGCTTGAGGACAGTAATTTTGATAATTTTAAAATAAGTGTAAAAGCATCAGATGTATTTACTACGATTGAAGCCTATGAAAAATTAGCAAAACTTTGTGATTATCCATTTCACGTTGGATTAACAGAGGCAGGAACTTATTTATCGGGCTCAATTAAGTCATCCATAAGTATTGGCAATCTACTCTCACAAGGTATTGGAGATACCATTAGAGTGTCATTAACAGCAGATCCAATAGAGGAAATAAAAGTAGGTCACGAGATATTGAAAAGTTTAAATTTAGGTTCTAGGGGTATTAAAATTATTTCCTGCCCTTCATGTGCTAGACAGGCTTTCCCAGTAATTGATACAGTTCGTGAGCTTGAAAGACGATTGTCACATATTAAAGATCCTATAACCCTCTCAATTATTGGCTGTGTTGTTAACGGTCCAGGAGAAGCATTAAATAGTGATATTGGGGTAACTGGCGGCGGAAAGGGGAATAACATGATTTATTTATCCGGTGTTGCTGACCATAAAATAAAAAATCCCGAAATAGTTGATCACGTTGTTAATCTTGTAGAAAAAAAGATTCAATCACTTCATGATTAAGCAAGATGAATTAGAAAAAATTCAAGATAAATACAAAAATCTTGAAAACGAATTAAACCAATCAGTAAATGATAAAGATAAATATGTATCTCTTTCAAAAGAATATGCTGATTTAAAACCTTTATATGATCAAGTTAATTTATATTTAGCTCAACAGTCAGAATTAGAGGAATTAAATAGTGTTATCAGCGGTAACGACACTGATTTAATAGAAATAGCCAAATCTGAAATAAATAATGTCAAAGAAAAATTATTAGCGGCTGAAAATGTCTTAAAAGAATTAATGATCCCAAAAGATCCATTAGATAAAAAAAATGTAATTCTAGAAGTCAGAGCTGGTACTGGTGGCGATGAAGCAGCTTTATTTGCTAATGATCTTTTGCGTATGTATCATCGCTATGCTGAAAATCAGGGCTGGAAAATTGAATATATATCCATTTCAGACTCTGAAAAAGGAGGCATTAAAGAAGCAGTTGTGAAAATCTCAGGTAGCAGTGTTTATTCAAAACTTAAGTTCGAATCCGGTGTTCATCGAGTTCAAAGAGTTCCAGAAACTGAGTCTCAGGGAAGAGTTCATACTTCCGCAGCGAGTGTAGTTGTATTACCTGAAGCTGAGGATCTAGATATTCAAGTCGATGATAAAGATATTAGAGTTGATGTATTTAGATCTAGTGGTGCAGGAGGGCAGCATGTTAATACAACTGATAGTGCAGTTAGAATAACACATCTTCCATCTGGTATCGTAGTACAACAACAGGATGAAAAATCTCAACATAAGAATAAAACCAAAGCTATGCTGGTTTTAAAAACAAGATTATATGATTTTGAGCGTAAAAAACAAGACGATGATATAGCGGATAAAAGAAAATCACAGATAGGTTCAGGTGATAGATCAGAAAGGATCAGGACCTATAATTTTCCTCAGGGAAGAGTGACTGATCATCGCATAAATTTAACACTCTACAAACTAGAGCAAATATTAAATTCTACAGGATTAGAGGAAGTTATCACAAATCTAATTCTTGAAGATCAAGGAAGATGATATGTCCTCATTAAATAAACTTCTATATTATGAAGATTCATCTATACCTATTTTAGAAAAAAAAATACTTTTGAAGTATATTCTAAATACTTCTAATGAAGAAATTAACATTAGTCATAATAAGCCACTAGATCATATTGAATTGAGTCAATATAAAGAACTAATTCAAAGAAGAAAAAAAAGTGAGCCAATTGCATATATAATTAATAAAAAAGAATTTTGGAAAGATACATTCTTTATAGATAATTCAGTATTAATTCCAAGACCTGACAGTGAAATTATAATTGAAACTGCTATCAAATACTTTCCTGATGCAAACCAGAGTCTTAAAATGTTAGATCTAGGCACAGGTTCCGGATGCCTGATAATATCGCTCCTAAGGGAATTTAAAAATAGTCAGGGTATTGGTATCGATCTCGATAAAAAGGCTTTAAAAGTAGCGATGCAGAATAAAAGTAATTTACTAAATGAAAATAGATTAAAATTTTGCCATGCGGATTTTTCTGAATTCAATACAATAAATTACGATCTTATAGTTTGTAATCCGCCATATATTTCTATGTCATCAAAAGATAATATGCTCAAGGATGTTCAAGACTTCGAGCCTGAAATCGCACTTTTTGCAAAAGAGAACGGATTAAATTGTTTTAAAATGGTTTTAGATAATCTAATTAAATATGAAAATAAAAAACAATTGATCATTTTTGAAATCGGTTACAATCAATTAAAACCAATTCAAAAACTGCTAAAAAATAGTGGTTTTCAGCTTATTTCAGTAGAAAAAGACCTCTCTGATATACCAAGGTGTATCGTTACAAAAAGAATATAAATAAAAACTTGATTAATTTTGTACTTAACACTAATTTACATATTCTCTAATAATAAATTACCTAAAAATTAGGTTTAAATTTTCAAAGTGAAAAATAGAAGAAGTCGACCTTTTAAAAGGTCAAATAATAGGAACAACGATAACTTTGCTAATGGTAATAATAATACCAGAGTCAGAGGTAATCTATCTACAGTTCTTGAAAAGTATAAGGTTCTAGCAAAAGATGCAGCAGCATCAGGCGATTATGTAGGTGCGGAAAACTATTTGCAGCACGCTGAACACTACAACAGACTAATCAATGATCGCCAAGATCGTTATAATGAGAAAAATGGCTCGATGAAAACTAATGGAAATGAAGTCGCTAGCGTTGATGAGACAGTTGAAACTCTTGATCCTGCAAAGGCTATTGAAGAAGCTAATTCATAGAGTTTAATCTAGATACTTCAGCATTAATTCGATTTTTTTCAGCTAAAAAAATTTCCAAGTTTTTCTCTTTAAGTTGTTTACCCGAAGGTAATTTCATTTTCATTGGATTGATTCTTTTTCCATTAAAGATTACTTCATAGTGTAAATGAGGGCCTGTAGACAGCCCCGTATTTCCAACATAGCCAATTACTTGTCCTTGTCGGACTTTGATGTTTTTTTGAATACCTGAAGCGTATTTACTTAGGTGAGAGTAACTAGTTTTATATCCATTTAGATGCTTGATACGAATATATTTTCCTGCTCCCTCATTATTGCCAACAAATTCTATATGGCCTGTGCCTGCAGCCATAATAGGTGTTCCAGTAGGTGCTGCAAAATCAACTCCTTGATGTTTTTTATTGTAACCCAAAATTGGATGTTTTCTCATTCCAAAACCAGAGGATAGCCTTGCCCCATTAATTGGTGTTTTCATAAGTGCTTTAGTTGCGCTCTTGCCATCACTATCAAAGTATTCAACAAATTCATCTCCTTCTGATTGGAATCTATAAAGCTCATAGGATTCATCATTAAGAACAATCTCTGAAAAATAAATTTTTCCAGATTTAATATAATTGTTTTGTGAGTCTGTATAAATCTCGAAAAATATTTTGATCTTATTTCCTTTTCTAATATCTCTTTGAAAATCGATGTCAAAACTATACAATTGCACAAATTCCATTATAACTTCATCTGGTGTATCTATTTTTTTAAGAGACTCATAAATATTGTTATGGATTTCAACTTCATAAAGTTTTAACTTACTGTATAGTTTTTTTTTGTCTTCGCCTGCAACAAACCTATTATTAACTTTTTTTGCATAGATTTTTTTTTCAATATCAGGATATATAATTATTTCATTAACTATCTTTTTATCATTAATGGACTTAGTGTAAGTTTCAATTAGTGTTCCTACTTTTAATTTTCTTAAATCTATTTTTTTAGATATAATATTGATAAGATCATTAATTTCATCATCTTCAAGATCTGCTTGCTTTAGGGCTCCGGCAAAAGTCTCTCCTTCTTGCAGGTAATATTTTTGGACGAGTGTAAAATCAATTTCTAATTTTTCCTTAATATTGATTGGGTCTTCATCCGTTATAATTTTCTTAGAAATTTTTTTTTCTCTGGCTAAATTTTCTCCAAACGAAATAGACAAAAAATATGAAATACCTAGTATAAATATAAAGCTCAGTAAAAGTATAATCTGATTTTTATTGAAGAAGGTCATTTTGGGATATTGGTATAAACATTTTTAGAGTTTTTTCATGAATATTATTTTTGATTGATGCAAAACTCTTACTTAATCCAATAAGTAATTGAATTTGTTATATAATTGTAATTGTATAAAAATACTAGTTTTCTGCCTTTTATGTTCTTTGCTGCTTGACTTTTTGGCTCTATACAGTAAAAAACGCTCACCCTTGTTCGGTGATGCTCTGAGCTTGCGGCATATGACTATTTATAGTCTTAATATAATCCATCTGGCATTTTATTCCTTATCTTAAGGGTAAGGATCTTATGCTTGCTCGATTATGCTATTGGAAAAGTAAATTGAAAGAGAAACGTGGGCGGTAATTCCGCAGTACAGAATAACCGTACACGTTTATTGGATTGCATAATTTATTTTTATGCAACTCCGCCAATAAGTTTGTGTGCGTCATTTTTAAACTTGAGAGTTTGATCATGGCTCAGAATGAACGCTGGCGGCACGCTTAACACATGCAAGTCGAACGAGATCTTCGGATCTAGTGGCAGACGGGTGAGTAACGCGTGGGAACCTGCCCAGTAGTAGAGAATAACTTGGGGAAACTTAAGCTAATACTTTATACGTCCTTCGGGAGAAAGCTTTATGCGCTATTGGATGGGCCCGCGTTAGATTAGTTTGTTGGTGAGGTAACGGCTCACCAAGGCGACGATCTATAGCTGGTCTGAGAGGATGATCAGCCACACTGGGACTGAGACACGGCCCAGACTCCTACGGGAGGCAGCAGTGGGGAATATTGGACAATGGGGGCAACCCTGATCCAGCGATGCCGCGTGAGTGATGAAGGCCCTAGGGTTGTAAAACTCTTTCGTCAGGGAAGATAATGACGGTACCTGAAGAAGAAGATCCGGCTAACTCCGTGCCAGCAGCCGCGGTAATACGGAGGGGTCTAGCGTTATTCGGAATTACTGGGCGTAAAGCGAGCGTAGGCGGATTTGTAAGTTGGAGGTGAAATCCCAGAGCTTAACTCTGGAACTGCCTTCAAAACTACATTTCTTGAGTTTGGTAGAGGAGAGTGGAATTCCTAGTGTAGAGGTGAAATTCGTAGATATTAGGAGGAACACCAGTGGCGAAGGCGACTCTCTGGGCCAATACTGACGCTGAGGTTCGAAAGCATGGGTAGCGAACAGGATTAGATACCCTGGTAGTCCATGCAGTAAACGATGAGTGCTAGATGTTGGGAATTTAAATTTCCAGTATCGCAGTTAACGCGTTAAGCACTCCGCCTGGGAAGTACGGCCGCAAGGCTAAAACTCAAATGAATTGACGGGGACCCGCACAAGCGGTGGATCATGTGGTTTAATTCGAAGATACGCGAAGAACCTTACCGGCCCTTGACATACCAATCGCGGACTTAAGAGATTAAGTCTTTCACTTCGGGTGGATTGGATACAGGTGCTGCATGGCTGTCGTCAGCTCGTGTCGTGAGATGTTGGGTTAAGTCCCGCAACGAGCGCAACCCTTACCTTCAATTGCCAGCACATTATGGTGGGAACTTTGAAGGAACTGCCGGTGATAAGCCGGAGGAAGGTGGGGATGACGTCAAGTCCTCATGGCCCTTACGGGCCGGGCTACACACGTGATACAATGGTAACTACAAAGGGCAGCGAAGGAGCGATCTGGAGCAAATCTCAAAAAGTTACCTCAGTTCGGATTGCACTCTGCAACTCGAGTGCATGAAGTTGGAATCGCTAGTAATCGTAGATCAGCGCGCTACGGTGAATACGTTCCCGGGTCTTGTACACACCGCCCGTCACACCATGGGAGTTGGTTTTACCTGAAGCTGGTTCGCTAACCGTAAGGAGGCAGCCAACCACGGTAAGATTAGCGACTGGGGTGAAGTCGTAACAAGGTAACCGTAGGGGAACCTGCGGTTGGATCACCTCCTTTCTAAGAGTAATTTTTTGAGTTCTTAGGAATTTAAAAAACATTTTACTTAGTAATTATATGTGGCTTACCGTCCTCGTTTCTCTTTCACTGTTTAAAACTATAAAGCCTTACGTTTGGGCTTGTAGCTCAGTCTGGTTAGAGCGCACCCCTGATAAGGGTGAGGTCGGTAGTTCGAGTCTACCCAGGCCCACCATGACGTGGTATCTCTTGGGGCTGTAGCTCAGCTGGGAGAGCACCTGCTTTGCAAGCAGGGGGTCACCGGTTCGATCCCGGTCAGCTCCACCAAGTTTTAAGCTTTTCCATTTACATCGTGAAGTGACATCAATACTAAATTAAAATTTTATTGAGAATTCAAATCTAAGTGTCACAAAAGACAATAAGTTTGTTTTTTGTACATAGAATAATCAAGCGTTTAAGAGCATTTGATGGATGCCTTGGCACACAAAGGCGATGAAGGACGTAGTACGTTGCGATAAGCTTCGGGGAGTGACGAACACACTTTGATCCGAAGATTTCCGAATGGGACAACCCAACTCTTTTGAGTTATTGCTAACTGAATACATAGGTTAGTAAAGCGAACCCAGTGAACTGAAACATCTAAGTAACTGGAGGAAAGGATATCAACCGATACTCCGTAAGTAGTGGCGAGCGAAAGCGGACCAGGCCAGTAATATTAATTGTACAACCAGAATTACCTGGAAAGGTAAACCATAGAGAGTGATAGTCTCGTATGGGTAATGACAGTTAATATTCTCGAGTAAGACGGGACACGTGAAATCTTGTCTGAATATGGGGGGACCACCCTCCAAGCCTAAGTACTCTTGTGTGACCGATAGTGAACTAGTACCGTGAGGGAAAGGTGAAAAGAACCCCGACGAGGGGAGTGAAATAGAACCTGAAATTGAATGCTTACAAGCTGTCGAAGCCCGTAAGGGTGACGGCGTACCTTTTGTATAATGGGTCAGCGAGTTAGTTTAAAGTGCAAGCTTAAGCCGTTAGGTGTAGGCGCAGCGAAAGCGAGTCTTAATAGGGCGACAGTACTTTGGATTAAACCCGAAACCGAGTGATCTAGCCATGAGCAGGTTGAAGATAAGGTAACACTTATTGGAGGACCGAACCAGTTGACGTTGAAAAGTCTTTGGATGACTTGTGGTTAGGGGTGAAAGGCCAATCAAACTCGGATATAGCTGGTTCTCCGCGAAAACTATTTAGGTAGTGCGTCATATGAATACCATCGGGGGTAGAGCACTGGATGGGCAAGGGGGGAGAGATCCTTACTAAGTCCAACCAAACTCCAAATACCGATGAGTAATGTATGGCAGACAGACTACGGGTGCTAAGGTCCGTAGTCAAAAGGAAAACAGTCCAGACCAACAGCTAAGGTCCCCAAGTTATTGTTAAGTGGGAAAGGATGTCGGACGACCAAAACAGCCAGGAGGTTGGCTTAGAAGCAGCCATCCTTTAAAGAAAGCGTAACAGCTCACTGGTCTAAATAAGTTATCCGGCGCCGAAGATGTAACGGGGCTAAACAATACACCGAAGCTTTGGACACAATTTATTGTGTGGTAGCGGAGCGTTCCGTACGTTGTTGAAGGGAGACTCGTGAGAGCTCCTGGAGATATCGGAAGTGAGAATGCTGACATGAGTAGCGACAAACAGAGTGAGAAACTCTGTCGCCGAAAATCCAAGGGTTCCTGCGCAAGGCTAATCCGCGCAGGTTGAGTCGGCTCCTAAGGCGAGGACGAAAGTCGTAGTCGATGGGAACAAGGTTAATATTCCTTGACCAGATGAGATGTGACGAATGACGTAAATTGTCTATCCTTATATGGATTGGTTAGGCAGTGAAGTTGTTCCAGGAAATAGCCTCATCATAGACCGTACCCGAAACCGACACAGGTGGATAGGTAGAGGATACCAAGGCGCTTGAGAGAACTATGCTGAAGGAACTCGGCAAATTGCCTCTGTAACTTCGGAAGAAGGAGGACCTATGTTTGGGCAACCAGATGTGGGTGGCACAGAAATGGGGGTAGCAACTGTTTATTAAAAACACAGGACTCTGCAAAGCCGTAAGGCGAAGTATAGGGTCTGACGCCTGCCCGGTGCCGGAAGATTAAAGTGAGTGGTGCAAGCTACGACCTGAAGTCCCGGTGAACGGCGGCCGTAACTATAACGGTCCTAAGGTAGCGAAATTCCTTGTCGGGTAAGTTCCGACCTGCACGAATGGCGTAATGATTTCCCCGCTGTCTCCAGCGTAGACTCAGCGAAATTGAATTCTCCGTGAAGATGCGGAGTACCCGCGGTTAGACGGAAAGACCCCGTGCACCTTTACTATAGCTTTACATTGGTATTAGAAATTACATGTGTAGGATAGGTGGTAGACTTTGAAGTGGAGGCGCCAGCTTCCATGGAGTCGTCCTTGAAATACCACTCTTGTAATTTTTGATATCTAACTGAGGTCCATTATCTGGATCCAAGACAGTGTATGGTGGGTAGTTTGACTGGGGCGGTCGCCTCCCAAAAAGTAACGGAGGCGTGCGAAGGTAGGCTCAAGCTGGTCGGAAATCAGCTGTTGAGTGCAATGGCATAAGCCTGCCTGACTGCAAGACTGACAAGTCGAGCAGAGTCGAAAGACGGTCATAGTGATCCGGTGGTTCTGAGTGGAAGGGCCATCGCTCAACGGATAAAAGGTACGCCGGGGATAACAGGCTGATACCGCCCAAGAGTTCATATCGACGGCGGTGTTTGGCACCTCGATGTCGGCTCATCACATCCTGGGGCTGGAGCAGGTCCCAAGGGTTCGGCTGTTCGCCGATTAAAGTGGTACGCGAGCTGGGTTTAGAACGTCGTGAGACAGTTCGGTCCCTATCTGCCGTGGGTGTTGAAGAATTGAGAGGAGTTACTCCTAGTACGAGAGGACCGGAGTGAACGTACCAATGGTGTACCAGTTGTCGTGCCATCGGCATCGCTGGGTAGCCAAGTACGGACGGGATAACCGCTGAAAGCATCTAAGCGGGAAGCCTCCCTCGAAACGAATTCTTCCTTGAGAGTCGTGGTAGACCACCACGTTGATAGGTCAGGTGTGGAAGTGCAGTAATGCATGAAGCTAACTGATACTAATAACTCGATCGGCTTGATTTTCTATGTACTAGAAATAAACTAAAATTATCAAGCGACACATAGATTAAAGAATTTGACTAGTATTGATTTCACGATTTGTTGACCTGGTGGTTATAGCGGAGAGGTTACACACGAATCCATTTCGAACTCGAACGTTAAGGGCTCCAGCGCCGATGGTACTTTGTCTTAAGGCATGGGAGAGTAGGACATTGCCAGGTCTACTGATCGTGAAATTTGTCACTTCATTTGATCTTTAAAAAGCAAAATTTTAGATATATTCTTTTATATGATTACTATTAAACATGCCTCCCTCAGAGATGTTGATGATATCTTTGAATGGAGGAATGATCCATTATCTAGAAAGTTTTCAACAAATACAAAACCTATAAGTAAAAATACTCATGTAAAGTGGTATAAAGAATGTCTTAAAAATAAAAGAAATCAATATTTTATTTGCTATAAAAATAAAAATAAAATTGGATTCGTTAAATATGAATATGATAAAAGAAATCATTGTTTCGTAAGTATAAACCTAAATCCAAAATTTAGAAATAAAGGACTTTCGTCAATAACCCTTATTAGTACACTTAAGCAAAGAGAATTAAAAAAACAAAATACTGTATTTGCTAAGATAAAAAAAAATAATATAAAAAGCCTAAAATCATTTAAAAAAGCTGGTTATACAAAAATTAATGAATATAAAAATCATTACTTATATCGAAAAATTATTAAGCATGATAATCTCACAACAATGAAAAGTAGTAATTTTAAAAAGTATGACTCGATTATTTCTCAGATCGAAAAGATAAGATCAAAAAATAATTCAAATTGGATGGATATTCTTAAGATCGCATTTAAAAATGATCCTAAAGCAGCTGCCAAAGTGATGTCTAAAATTTATATAGATGATCAGAAAATTTCTAAACTTGCAAAAAAACTCGGAAAATAAAAGTGTTAAAAAAATTAAACCAGCCATTTTTGGTTGCTGAAATATCAGCTAATCACTGTGGTAAATTAAGTCTTGCAAAAAAGCTAATTGATTGCGCAAAAAAAAATGGTGCGGATGCAGTTAAACTTCAAACTTACACTGCTGATTCTATGACAATTAATTCTGATAAAAAATATTTCAAAATTCAAGAAGGATTATGGAAAGGCTATAATTTGTGGAACCTATATAATGAAGCCCATACGCCCCTTGAATGGCATAAAGAACTTTTTAAATATGCAAGAAAAAAAGGAATAAAAATTTTTAGCACTCCTTTTAATGAATCGGCAGTAGACTTTTTAGAGACTTTAAGATGTCCAATTTATAAAATTTCTTCGTTTGAGATGACAGACTTACCACTTATTAAAAAAGTTGCTAAAACAAGTAAACCTCTAATTATTTCAACAGGAATGGCAGATATATCTGAGATTGATGAAACTTTTAATTGTGCAAAAAAAAACGGAGCTAATAATATTACGCTTTTATACTGTGTAAGTAATTATCCCTCAGAAACATCAGATTTTAATATGAACAATATTCACTTACTAAAAAGTAGATACAAATGCAAGGTAGGACTATCAGATCATTCAAAAAATGTGGAAGTCGCTAAAGCAGCAATTGCCGCGGGCGCAGAAGTTATTGAAAAGCATATTGCCCTAGACCAACAACAAAAAGGATTAGATATAGACTTTTCACTCAAGGGAAAAGAAATAAAGGAATTCAGAAATGCGATCAACAGCACTTTTAATCTTTTAGGAAAAAATAAGTTTATTCGTTCAAACTCTGAATTAAAAAATAAAGTTTTTAGAAGATCTATTTTTGCGGTTAAAGACATTAAAAAAGGAGAAAAATTTACCACTAAAAACATTAGAAGAATTAGGCCTAACTTTGGAGTAAAGCCAAAGTTTTATAGTAAATTAATTGGAAAGACGTCTCCACACAATTATAGTTTTGGTGAACCAATAAGAAAAAAAACACTAGATACACTGAAAATAAAATGAGCAAAAAGATAACAATTGTTGGTCAGGGTTACGTAGGTCTTTCTTTGTCTATTCTTCTTTCTCAGAGACACAGCGTTACTGCCATGGATATTGATGAAAAAAAAGTAAATATGATTAACAAGCATCAATCCCCAATAAAAGATAAGGAGATAGAAGACTATCTTGCAAGCAAAAAACTTAATCTTCAAGCGACCATAAATAAAGATGAGGCATACAAAGATGCAAATTTGATTATAATAGCAGTTCCTACAGACTACGATATTTCAACGGGATCATTCAATACAAATATAGTTGAGGACATAATAAAAGATATTTTACATTTAAATACGTCTGCAACGATTGTTATTAAGTCAACTGTCCCTATAGGTTTCACAGATAGGATTAAATCGAAACATAGCATAACTAATATTTTCTTTTCTCCTGAATTTCTTAGAGAGACAAGGGCTTTATACGACAATCTATATCCTTCAAGAATAGTTGTTGGCGAGGTAAATGACGAAGCTGCTGAATTTGCTAATCTTCTTTTAGAGGCATCGCTTAATGATAAGGATCAAATAAAAGTCCTTAAAATGTCATCCAAAGAAGCTGAAGCGGTTAAATTGTTTTCAAATACCTTCTTGGCAATGAGAGTCTCATTTTTTAATGAGCTTGATAGTTTTAGTGAAGTTAATAGCATTAATGCCGAAAAAGTAATTAATGGAGTTTGTACTGATCCAAGAATAGGTAACTTCTATAATAATCCGTCATTTGGATACGGTGGTTATTGTCTACCCAAAGATACACAACAGTTGTTAGAAAATTTCAAGGATACTCCAAATGAAATAATTAAATCAATAATAAAGGCCAATGCCACACGTAAGCGGTTTATTGTTAGTTCAGTTTTAAAAAGAAACCCAAAAAATATTGGCATATTTAGATTAACTATGAAAGAGGAGTCAGATAATTTTAGGGATAGTGCCGTATTAGACATTATTGAACTTTTGCTAGAAAAGAATATTACAATTGAAGTTTACGAACCAATGATTAACAAAATTAATTATGACGTGAAATTAAATAATGACCTAGATAGCTTTAAATCTAATACTGACATAATTATTGCTAATAGAGATTCACATGTACTTGATGACGTAAAAGAGAAAGTTTATTCAAGAGATATCTTTAACAACAATTAATTTAATTTATTGAAAAATTATGTGTTCTACATAACCATTCACTAATATTCTTTTGTGTTTTCGACTTATGTGTCTTGAGCAATCATTGCTTTCTATAATTAATTTTGACACATTTTCTTTGTTTTCAAAATTAATCTCTTTGATTAAATCTTTTTCGATACCTTCAACATCAATCTTAATTATCAAGCTATTATTATCGGAACATTTATCAATTTCTTCATTAAAATTAACAAGCTCAATAGTAACTTTTTCATCATAATCTTTCATTTTAAGCAAAGAATTATATTTGCCATCTGATGTTAGATAAAAATCTGAATAACCAGACTCAACGGCAACGCCAACATTTCTAATAGAAGAACGATTTCTAAATGCTTTTAAATTTGTCTTAAGAAAATCTATATTTTTACGGTCAGGTTCATAACATATTACATTATTATCTTTATTTCTAGTAAGGAAGTAAAGTGAGCTATACCCACAATTTGATCCAACATCCATAAAAGTATTTTTACAATCCTTTTTTATAAAATAGTCTTCACGACAAAATATAGAAAAAATTGTCTTAAGACTTTCATAATTTCTTACATTTACCTCTATTTTTCCAATTGGAGTTCTTAGGGTGATTTGTTTAGGAACTTTATTAAATATTAATGAAAATAAAAATTGGATAGGGTTATTAAAAATTACAAATATTCTTAAAAGGCTTTTGTAATTATGTATGTTCAATAACATTTTTATTCAGACAATATATTTTTTTGTGCTTTGAATAATTTTTGAATAAATAATAAATAAATATCAGGTCTGAAAATAAAATTAATAGATATATTTATTCCCATTGCATTTAAGCTTCCTAGTGATAACAACTTCGTAATTTTAGAAAACCCTGTATTTTGGCATTCAAAATTCCCATTTACTGTAAGTGTATCAAAACCAAATTCATTATCTAAAATAAATGCAAAAGACTCACTATGCATTTGAACATCATAAAAATTTCCATCACATAATGATAGCCCCTTAAAAATAGATACATTTATTATGGTATCATTATCATATAATTTGATCTTTATATCTCTAAATGCTCTAAGAAATGGAAATATAGAAATTAGTTTTATCAGGGTATATGAGTTTTTCTTAAATATCCGTTCTCGATACTTATCGAATTTTTTTGACAATTCTTCAATACTTATCTCTTTCTCATAATCAAAAAATGGCAATAAATTAACATTTTCAATTTTTTCTTTCCAAAAATTTGAGCTTTCTCTGTTAGTCGAGATCTTATCTATTTCACATTTCTCCTGAGGTTTCATGAAAACTATTTCTTGATCTTTATTTTTAAAGAATTCTTCAAGATTTGATGGTGAATTCATTTCATCATTAAGATACTTATTTTCATTATTTGAAAAATAGACAAAACTTGCAAAAGGAATAATTTTTTTACAATCGAGAGCAATTGCTTGTTTTTCAATTTTAAATAATTTCTCCAATGCTGCTTTTCTTCTCCATTCAATATTATCTCTACCACCTTTCCAGGCTGCATAGCTAAATTGTGTTAGCAATATATCAGCTGGACCGTATTTTTTTGCAAATTCATTTAATTCACTTTGATTTTCAAAGGGACAATCATTAGTGTTTATAATTGTTTTGTCACCTATTTTCATAATTAGAGACGAGTCATAGAAATCTATGTTTTGGACTCTAACAGAAAAATTTTCATTGATTACATAATTAGAATTATCTTTAATCTCAATTACTTCAAGATTTTTGCTTTTAAGAAAGTTTATGACCCTTTTATCCTTAGTATGTTGAAAGAGTATCTTAATTTTTCTGTCTATAATTATTTTTTGATACTTTAAGAAAAATGGTGGTGAAAAGTGATCTGGGTGTTCGTGAGATATCCAAATATGAGTTATCTGATTTAAAATTGTTTCAATCTCATCTTCTGATGTTTCATGAAGAAGCCTCCATCCATTATTAAATATGCGACCGCTGTACCATGGATCTGTTAGAATACCATTTTTATTATCTGACACTAAAACTGAAGCATGATTAATGAACTGTATATGAGCCATAAATTTACTATGAATTACTAATTATATTTAAGCTAATTTTAAATCTATGAAAATCAATTTTTATATCTAAAAAATCCAATTTACTTTATATTGAAAAATCTGATTTATTATGAATATTATTTTGTCTAATCTACTGTTTAATTTCAATCTCATTATTATCAGAGTTGTAAATATTCTTAATTATTTCTTCGTAAAAAAAGAATTTTTATCTAAGACTATACTTGTAAATACTCAATATTTTCAAAGAAATTCAGTTATAGAGGCTTTATTTGGAAATTATTTAAAGCACAATGGTAAAAAAGTCTACGGTTTAGTTTGCGCTGGATATAACTATTGTGAAATGCATAAAATGAATTCTGAAATTCCTAATTGTAATGCATGCAGACAGAAAACATTTAAACTTTTAGATGCTGCAAAAATAGAGGCCATTGACCTCGAAGATTTTAAAAATATTTCTGAAGATTTAAATAATAAAAAATTTAATTTTAAATCACTCAAAAACTCGAAGCACAGTGAAACAGAATTTCCACTTGGCGAAACAGCATATTGGAATTGGCTTCATTATTCTAATGGGGATATTATGCCAGAAGATAATAAAGAAAATAACAATACTCTTAAAAATATTTACGAAACTACCTGTGGTAGTCATAACTCTATTAATGCGGTTATCAAAAAGTATAAACCAGATTTCATGGTGACTTGTCATGGAAAGTTTGCTCAAACTCGACCAGCTTTTTTTTTGCGAGAGATACATAATTACGATTGCTTGACTTGGGAAAATTTTGCTATGGATAGTAGCTTTGTTTGGTTAAAAAATGCTCTTGCGATGGACCAAAATATTAATAAATATTGGCCAACTATATCAAATTCTAAATTATCAAAAATAGATCATAGAAAAGTTGATAAATATTTTGAAGATCAAAAAACAGGTATAAATCAAAAATGGACTTTTCTAGATAAGATTACGATGGTAGATAAAAATGATATTTATGAAAAAACGAATTTAAATAAAGACAAACCAATTATTTCTATCTTTCCACCAATTGCATGGGACTCGACTGGATGCTCTCATACTCTCGAAGATCTCAATTTTTTTGAGGTTATAAATTTCTTAGTAAACAAATGCATAGAATATAAGAATGTGCAATTTGTTGTAAGATCTCACCCAGCTGAACTTAATGTGCCTGATTACTTAAGATCATCACGCTCTATTGTTGACACTCTAATTAGAGTAAATAAGGAAATTCCAAGCAATGTCTTTTTTTTACACGCAGATAGTGAAATTTCAAGTCATGCTTTAAGCGCAATCTCAAATGAGGTCATCTTCTTTTCAAGTACACTAGGCTTAGAGGTATTGAATTCTAAGAGAAAAGTCAATTGTATCGGAATCCAAGCATATTACTCTCAAAAAGGATTTACTAACGATATTTTGACGAAAAAACAATTATTAGATTTATTTGAAAATTTAGAAAAGCTAAGTCGAAGTAAAGATGGTAATTATAAATATGAATGTATTGATGAGAGACAACTTAAATATGTTAAAATATTAACTTTTTATATTAGATTTAAATTACATTCATTTATTGGAATTTTAAAAAGGGGAATTTTGCTTTTGACATTATTTAGATATATTTCATATCTTCAATATATGAAAAATTTAAGAAGTTATTTATTAGGTAAACGATTACCTTTTGACTTATAAAAATCTATTACTTTTCAACTAAATAATCTTTATCATGAGACAATTTTTCAATGAGAAAATTGGTGGCTTTTTTTGAATTCATATAACAAACGGGAATATCCTTAAAGAAGATTCTTTTTTTCATTATATTATTTTTTATTAAATCTTTCTCACAGATATCCCAATTATTGTTGATATTGCCCTCATTTTTTCTGGCGTAGTAAGTGAAAGTTTTATCAACTTTGGAATGATTTTTATCAAAAATTTCTCCTTCTAATTCTATATATGACCGGTAATTTACTTGCATGAATTCTTCAGAATAGTGACATATTGTTGCTCCTCCGTTTAAACCTACACCTATAGATAAGTTACATATATCATTTAAACAAATAAACTCCCATACTGAACCTCTGCCAAAGCTAGATTGAGAATTGTGACTTATTGAATAATTATTATTTAAGATTGTTACAGAGTGTATTGGATGAATAGTTCTTTCGTCTGCTATTTTTTCTCTGAAATACTCGGTTAGTACACCAGCTTGACTCTTAGATTTATGATAATCCCAAATTTTTTTTTTGGAAAAGGAATATGTAAAAGATGGCATTATGATAGTTTTATTTTTGCCAATTTTATCAATTAATATTTCGCACAGTTCTTCAACATTTTCTCTTTTTATTTTAAATGGGGTGAGTCTCGTATGCACTACCACAATATCTTCATCTATATTCAGTCCTTCAAGACACTGAGTAAACATTTTAACAGGTTCAATTATCATCTATCTTTTTAGAAGAACATGGGATTGTGAGAGCCCTACTCCAAAGCCGGAGAGTAATATATTATTAAAACTATTTAATTTATCAAAATTATCTTTTAATAAAAAAGGTATTGAAGATGAAACTAGATTACCAAATCTATCATAATTTGTAGGTAAATATATCTCTTTAGAAATTTTTCTTATGATTCCATCAAGAACTATTTTTCCAGCTTGATGGGCAAACATGATATCAACTTTATTTTCACTCAAAATATGTGTTATGTTTGGCAACACTTTGTTAAGAGCATACAAAAGTACTTTTGGGCCATCCATTAAAATTTCTTCTTTTTTTGTATCAGTATCTTTTTTACCAATCAAAAATTCCTCAGTATTTGGTTCTGAGCTAGCTATAGATTTATCTATAAAAAAGCCTTTATCTATATATCCTAATAAGATGGCAGCGCTACCATCACTAAATAAAGGTCTAATAGAGTGATTATTTGGAGAAATATATTTTGAGTATGTATCAGCTGTTACAATGATTACATCACATTTATTCTTAATCATGAAGCTTTCAGCGATTATTAAGGCGTCAGTGAATCCTGAACATCCAGCATTAATGCCTATACATTGAACATTTTTTTTTAAATTAAGAAAAGAGTTAAGGTAATGGGATAGAGAAGGAAAGAGATTGTTGGGCGTGTTAGTAACAGAAATTATTAATTCAACATTATCTAAATCATTTACTGCTTCAAGTTTGCTTAAAGAGGACTTAGCAAGAGATTCTGTATTTTCTTCGTTATTTGACAAATATCTTCTTTCTATTCCTATTTTGTTTTTAATTTTTCCTTGCTCCCAATTCATTAGCTTCTCTAAATCTTCATTTTCTTCGACTAAGCTTCCTAGAGATGTTTCAATTGATCGAAAATTAAAAGGCATTACAGGCTGTAACCATTATCTATATTTATATTTTCACCGTTGATTGCTTTATTAGATAATAAAGTTGCAATAGACGAAGCAATTTGAAGTATTTCAACATACTCATTGCCTTGCTTTGCGAGCAGCTCGATCCTATTTTTTTCAGGAATTTTTTTTAGAATATTTTGTGACATTTGGGTTTCAACCAAACCAATATTTAAACAATTAACTCGAATTTTTTTTTGTTTTAATTCTTTTGCAAGAATTTTTGTTGAATGTTCCAAAATTTTTTTAGACAGTCCATAATACGCATTTCCGACTTCATTTACCTGACTGGCAATTGATCCAATCAAACATACATTAAAATTCTCAGTATATTTTTTACTTTTTAATACCTCATTAATCACAATCATTGGAATTTTGAAATTGATATTAATTGCCTCATCGAAATTTTTTTCTCTAAAACTGCTTAATAATGAGGGAGACTGAAATCCATTAAATAGTATTAGTCCATCAAAAGAAACATTTTCAATTTGAGCAAATAAATTTTTAAGTTCTAGAGAATTGTAATCATCTATACTCCACAACTTATTATATAAATTAGAATTTAAATGTTTATCTCTAGTAAGACCGTAAAAGGTATACCCCTGCATACTTTCAATAACTTTAAGCGCGATCTCACTAGTTGCACCAGAAATTAAAATATTCATTTTTTAATATTATTTTTTATTAATTATTTCAGTAATGAAATCATCTAATTGACCAAAGTTTAATATATTATCAAAACTATCAAACTCAATTTCGACATTAAAGTTTTCGGATATATGTGTTATTAAATTCACCATTGCTAGAGAGTCCCAGTTAAAGTCAGAGAGTTCGGTGTTAGTTGTAATTTTATCAACTTCATCTGAACTTAATTCTAAAACTTCACTAATTATATTTGAATTATTTAGCATCAATTAAAATAACATGAATTTACTTCAATAAAAAAGGAATTTTATAAGAATAAACAAATACCTTGATTTATTTTACATCAATAATAACTTTGCATTTATCAAAGTAAATTATTTTTTTAAAGTGTCTAAATCCATTGGTAATCATATTTATTCTTTAGCAGAGCTACTGTGGCCAATTAATAGGAGTATTACAGGTAATGGACTTAGAGAAACACTGAAAATAATAAAAAGAAATCACATTCCAGATCTTAAAATTAAGAGCGTGCCTTCCGGAAGTAAGGCATTTGACTGGACTGTTCCAAAAGAGTGGGAAATTGATGATGCATATATTATTGATCCCAAAGGAAAAAAAATTTGCAATTTTAAAGAAAACAATCTTCACGTTGTTAATTACAGTAAGCCAATTAACAAAGAAATTTCATTAGAGGAATTAGATAAACACTTGCACTCACTTCCTGAAGAGCCTAATGCAATTCCTTACATCACTTCATATTATAAAGAACAATGGGGATTTTGTATTCAACACAAATTAAGAAAAAGGTTAGTAAAAGGAAAATACAGGGTATGTATAAAATCAAAATTGTTTAAAGGGAATTTAAGTTACGGTGAAGTAATTTTAAAAGGAAAGAAAAAAAAAGAGATATTTCTATCTACATATGTGTGTCATCCTTCTTTAGCAAATAATGAGTTATCTGGTCCAACTGTAACTACATTTTTAGTTAAATGGCTATTATCACTTAAGAATAGAAAATACACCTATCGGATTATTTTTATTCCTGAGACTATCGGTTCGTTAGTTTATTTAAGCAAAAATTTGAAAAATATGAAAAAAAATATTGTTGCTGGTTTCAATATTACATGTGTAGGAGATGATAGATGCTATTCCTTCCTTCCTTCTAGAATGGCTAATACATTAAGTGATAAAGTTGCTTCACATGTTCTAAAATGGACGGATAAAAAATTCAAAACGTACGAATGGTCTGAGAGAGGAAGCGATGAGAGGCAATACTGTGCACCAGGAATTGATTTACCCATAGCATCAATAATGCGATCCAAATATGGAACTTATAAAGAATACCATACATCGTTAGACATTTTAGATAAGGTGGTTACTCCTAAAGGTTTAGAGGGAGGATTTTCAGCTTTAAAGAAATCAATCGAAATAATTGAAAAGAATTTTTACCCAAAGTGCAACCTTCTAGGCGAACCTCAGTTGGGTAAAAGAGGTCTTTATTCAAATATAGGTAAACGAAAGATTGCAAGTAACACAAAGTTAATCCTAGATTTTCTTACATGGTCAGATGGTAGACATTCTTTACTTGATATTGCCGAAAAGCTAAACCTTCCAATTTGGAAATTATATGAATTAGCGGACTTAATTAAAAAAAATAAATTAATTAAAGTTTCCAAACATTAAAATTTATTTTTTTGGAAATTCTTTTTATTTCTACAAGTCGTTATTTTTTTATTTTTACCGTAAGAACTGTTAAGGTTGTTGACTCAATATACTGAATAGCCTTGAAATAATAAATTTTTTGTTAGACGAAATTCAATGAATCCTGCAGACACTGTAACTAATATCTTATGCTTCATATTTCTTCAAATTTAGGTATTAGAGTGATTTCGAATTAACCAATTTACTGTACATATGTTTGATTATAGAGTATTTTTCAAACAATTACCTAGTTCCATTAATTAATAATGATTTAAATTTATCGCGGGGTGGAGCAGTCTGGTAGCTCGTCAGGCTCATAACCTGAAGGTCGTAGGTTCAAATCCTACCCCCGCAACCAATCAAAGTAAATAGCGCTATTAACACTTATTTAAATTTCATATAAGTTAGGAAATAATTTATGAAGCTTATTATACAAATACCTTGTTTTAATGAGGAGGAATATATTTGTAAGACAATTGATGATTTGCCAAAAAAAGTCGATGGCATTGACAAAATTGAAATACTAATCATTAACGATGGCAGTACTGATAATACATTAGAAGTTGTTAAAAACAAAAAAGTTGATCATATTGTAACTTACTCAAAACAAAAAGGCTTAGCGTACGCATTTTCTGCAGGATTAAATAAATGTTTAGAGTTAGAAGCCGATGTTATTGTAAATACTGACGCCGATAATCAGTATCAAGGGAGTTTCATAAAAGATCTTGTATCTCCAATTATAAAGAATGAGTCTGACATAGTTATAGGTGTTAGAGATACTGATGCGATTGAACATTTTTCAGCTATAAAGAAATTCTTGCAGAAGATAGGAAGTAGAGTGGTAAGATATTTAAGCGGCACAACTGTTTCTGATGCAACTAGTGGATTTAGAGCGTTTAGTAAAGATGCTGCAATGAGATTAAATAGATACAATTCTTATACGTATACTTTAGATACAATAATCCAAGCAGGATACAAAAATATAACTTTATCAACCACGCCTATTGAAACTAATCCTGACTTAAGACCATCTAGATTAGTTTCAAGTACTTTCACATATGTCTTTAGAAATGCTATTGGAATTATAAGAATTTTTTTAATTTACCGATCTTTCCAAACAATTTTTTATACCGGTTTAATTTTATTCATCTTTGGTTTTTTATTGGGAGTTAGATATCTTTATTTAGGATTTATTCACGATAGTAGCGGCAATATACAATCTCTAATTTTATCAGCCATTTTATTAACGAGCGGATTTGTTTCTTTTTTGGTAGCAGTAATTGCAGACAAAATTTCTACAGTAAGGCAAATACTTGAGGAAAAAACGTATAAGATAAATAAAATTTTATTTAAAAGAAAAAACTAAATAATCTTATTTAATTTTTTCAAAGTTAGCTATGACTCTAATATCTCTTCTTGAAATAAATATATTTATTTTTGAAAAGATGATTTTTCTTATTGGGCGCCAAAGTAAATGTATTAGTTCAATTACTTTTGAATTAGAGTTTATACTTTTATATTTCTTAAAAAAAACTTTTTCATAAATTTTATATAAGACAAATAAAATATATTTATCAATCATGCCCAGTTTATCTACTTCAGTGTGTAAAATATTAAATCTTATTTTATTAACAACAGATTTTAATGATTTTTGTGAAAAAAAATGCAAGTGCATATTTTCATTATATGGTTCAAGAAAGTCTAGATAAGGAACTTCTATAAAAAGAGTTGTATTATATTGAGAAATTTTATTTATTGATTCAATAAAGCTGTTTGGATCAGAAATATGTTCAAGTGTATGAGATAAAATTATTAAATCGAATTTTTCTTTAGTTAATGCAAGCTTCTCTAGGCTCATATTAATTGAATTAACTCCCTGCTTTTCTATATATTTACAGATCCTAGTATCAAGTTCTAGTGCATATAAGTTTCTGAATTTTAGTTTTTGAAAGTGATATAATATTGGTGCAAACCCAGAACCAATATCTAAAATTTTTGCCTTTTTATCTAACTTTTTATGATAAATAATGTAATTCAACTGTTTTTTAGCTCTAATAAACCTTTCGTAGGATCCAGATCTCATTTTTAAGTTATCGATCCAGTTGGATGCAAGAGGGAGTTTATTTTTATCATCCCAGAAATTTTCTTTGTAATATTTATTTAGTTCAATATTTGAAGGTTTATTTATAATAAAAACGTGTTCACACTTTAAACACTTTTTAAGGGTAAATAATTTTTTAAACTTGTCTAATTTATATTTATTTTGAATTGTTTTTAGTAAAGTACCTGAGCAAATTGGACAATGTATTCTATCAGACATTACTTTACAGCAAGAAATCCTTCAAAGCATAAGAATTTTTGAACAGACATTATATCTTTAAACCCAGCTCTTTTTAAGTATCTGATATTTTCCTCTGATGTATAAGGATCAAGCACCCCTCTTAGTGATCTAGTTTTGAGCAGTATCTCTTTTTCATTAAAGCCATTCTTGCTTTTAAAGTCATCATACATTTGTGATGTTATATCTTGAAATCTTGCATCAGGAGCTCTCACTTTTTCAAAGAGAATGAATCCACCTCCCCAGTTTAGA
>CACANZ010000003.1 GCA_902533965.1 uncultured Pelagibacteraceae bacterium
GTATCAGATCTTAAATATCCAAAAAATAGGTTGCGACGAACACGTCAAGCTAAATGGATTAGAAACCTTACTCAAGAAAGCGTGCTTAGTACTAACGATTTAGTATGGCCAGTTTTTGTATGTGAAGGAAACAATATCAAAGATGAAATTCAATCAATGCCTAATGTTTATAGGTATTCGATAGACAATTTAACTGAGGTCTATGATATTGCCAGTGAGCATAAAATAAATCTAATAGCTGTATTTCCGTTCACGCCTCAGGAGTTAAAAACAAAACATGGAGATGAAGCGCTAAATCCAGAAAATTTAGTTTGTAGGTCTCTTGAAAAGCTTAAAAGTCATAAGTCTGACTTTGGTATTATGTGCGATGTTGCATTAGATCCATATACAGATCATGGCCATGATGGATTATTAAGCGATGAAGGCAAGATTCTAAACGACGAAACTAATGGTGTTTTAGTTAAGCAATCTATCCTGCTTGCTGAACATGGTGCAGATATAATTGCCCCTTCTGATATGATGGATGGTAGGATTGGCATGATTAGAGACGAGTTAGAAAAAAATAAATTTGTGGATACACTCATTTTGTCTTATGCAGCAAAATATTCATCAAGCATGTATGCGCCATTTAGAGATGCTGTTGGCTCATCCAAGAATTTAAAGACAGATAAAAAAACTTACCAGATGGATATATTGAATTCTGATGAAGCAATCAGGGAAGCATCAATGGACATAGCTGAAGGGGCCGATATGATAATGGTAAAGCCTGGAATTAGCTATTTGGACATCATATACAGAATTAAGAATGAACTTAAGTATCCCACATTTGCCTATCAAGTTTCAGGTGAGTACTCACTCATTAAATTCGGATCGCAACAAGGTATAATTAACGAAGAAACTATGGTTATAGAACTATTGTCTTCATTCAAAAGAGCAGGAGCAGATGCAATAATTACTTATTATGCGCCTGAAGTTTCAAAATTTTTAAAACTAATTGATTAGACGTTTTATTAAACTTGATGTATCAAGTTTATTCCCCCCTAAATCTTGAATATCGCTATAGAATTTATCGACAATTTTAGTCACCTCTAAATTAATTCCATGTGTATCTGCTTCTGCAAATGCAATTGAAAGATCTTTTCTCATTAAATCAACTGCAAAACCAAAGTCGAATTCTCCCGCTACCATTGATTTAAAACGATTATCCATTTGCCATGATTGTGCGGCGCCTGATGAAATTACTTCCAATACATCATCAGGGTTTAAATCGGTATGCTTCATAAAATGAATAGACTCTGATAAGCCTTGAACTAGTCCTGCAATACAAATTTGATTAATTATTTTCGTTAGCTGACCAGATCCTGAAGTACCCATATATTTTATTTTTTTTCCATATGATCCTAATATTTCAATACTCCTTTCATATGCCTTCTCTGAACCTCCAATCATTATACTTAATTGGCCTTTTTCCGCTCCCGCTTGTCCACCTGATATTGGGGCATCAAGGAAACTAACACCTAAATTTTCTAAGTTTTTTTCTACTTCTCTTACAATTCTTGGTGATACAGTTGAATGATCAATGAATATTGACTTTTCTTTAAGAGAGTTTATGCACCCTTTATCTATTGAGGTTATTTCTTTTAAATCTTCATCGTTGCCTACACATGAAATAATAAAATCATATTTTTGATTAGTTTCTGATAATTTATCAATAACTTTTCCTTTATAATTTTTGATCCAGTTATCACATTTACTTTTTGTACGATTATAAATAGAAACATCATGTTTTTTTGATAGGTAGCCAGCCATTGGAGAGCCCATTTTCCCAATCCCTATAAAAAGAATATTATACATTGAAAATATCCATCATTCTTTGCATAGAGCTTATGGTCACAAGTAAAGGCATCCTAAATAATCTTCCTCCAGGAAAATTTTTGTGTTTAATCTTTTCAAATGCCTCGAGCTCCTTTGTTTTTTCACTTACCATATTTTCTGCTAAAATCTTTCCAGCAATTCCAGTTAATGCAACTCCATGTCCTGAGAAGCCTTGAGCATAATAAATTTTATCATTCACCATGCCAATGTCAGGCACTCTATTCATTGTTAACGCTATTAATCCACCCCAGATATAGTCAATTTTTAATTCACTTAAATTTGGGTACACTTTATTTAATTGCCTCTTGGTTCTTTTTTTTAATCCCTCTACAATCTTTAGTGAATAGCCTACTGCACCACCAAATATCATTCTCTTGCTGTCAGATAATCTATAATAATTTAAATCAAAATTTGTATCACTAACGCAATAATCGTTTGGTAGTATTTCTCTCTGTAAATTTTGACTTAATGGCTCAGTACAGACAATATAAGTAGCACATGGCATTATTCTATTTTCAATACCTAAATTTAGACCTTTTATATAGGCGTTGCAACATACTGCTATTTTTTTAGCTTTTACCACCCCTCTATCTGTAAGAACTTCAACCGCATGACTTGTTTGATTAATCTTAGTAACCGCAGATCTTTCATAGAGTTTTACATTTAATTTTTCTGCCGCTTTTACCAAACCCAATGCATATTTAATTGGATGTAAATGCCCAGCCCCTTTATCAAGGACACCCCCGTAGTAAAGTGATGAACCAATTTCTTTATCGACACTATTTTTGTCAAGGAGTTCTAAATTATTATAGTTGTATGTTTTTATTTTATACTCTCTATTTTCTTCATACTCTCTAAGTTTGGCCGCGCTAGTTGCGGCATTAATTCCCCCATTTTTTTTATCACATTCAATGCCGAATTCCCTTATTCTGTCATCAATTAAATTTACAGAAGCTTGAGATATATCCCAGATTTGCCTTGCAAGTTTAATTCCATATTTCTTCTCAATTACGTCTATTCCCCATGATACGTCATTCCAGATTTGGCCTCCATTTCTGCCCGAAGCGCCCCATCCAAATAAATTTTGCTCAATAACAATTACCTTTAGTCCTTTTTTTGCAGCCTCAATAGCTGTTGATAGTCCTGAAAAGCCTCCGCCGACTACACAGATGTCACACTCATGATTATCAATTAGTTGATCATAAGTTTTCTTTTGGGTCTCTATATTTTGTGCATAGTAACTGTCTGGATAGTTTTCCATATAAAACTAAGATAGTTATTAAATTTTGGAATGTAAACTTTTAGGTTCAATTTTACCAGCATGAGCTCTTTTACCCAGCCATTTCTTTATTTCATTGGCCGCCAAGAGAGTTTTACCATTATTCTCATTTAAAATACCTTCCTTTGAGTAAAAGCAAATACCGCTCAAAGTTTTTCCACTTTTGAATTTCTGTAATGTCACCCCTCTTCCTTTTTGCATTAAAGGTATTTCTGAATGATCAAAAATTAGAAGTTTTACCGCTTTCTTTTCACCACTAAAAACAGCAACTAAGTCTCCTTTTTTTTGAAAACAGGAGACGGCTTTTTCATTACCTTTTAAATTCATAACCCTTTTACCCGATTTAGTAGACGCCATTAAATCTGAAGTATTTACGAAAAATCCCTTGCCTGCACTACTGGTAATTAGATATTCCTTCTCTTGCTCATAAGTAGTTGCAAATAAAATTTCTTCATTATCATTTTTATCTATCAATAGACTGACAGGATCGCCAAAACCTCTTCCTGCAGATATTTTGTTACAATTAATTGTATAAAATTTACCTAAAGTAGAAAAAAGCAGAAGTTTACTATTATTTTTTAATTTTATAATAAACTTCTCAGCATCCCCTTCTTTATACTTCACGTTTGTATAATCATCCTGATGTCCTTTTATGGTTTTTATCCATCCATTTTTTGAGAGTATCACTGTTACGGGATCTTTACTTTCAAATTCTTCAGTCGAGTAGTCAATTTCTTCATATTCTGTATTAACAACAGTTTTTCTATTTGTTGCATTTTCATTTTTTGAAAATATTTCTAAACTTCTTGTGAATTCTAAATTTAATTCCTTTATTTGTTCTTTTTTTGATTTTAGTAGTTTGTTTAATTCTTTCTTGAATGTATTCAAATCATCATTTTCTTTTTTTATTTCTTTTTCTTCTAATTTTTTTAATTGCCTTAGCCTCATTGCCAATATTGCTTCGGCTTGCCTCTTATTTATTCTAAATACGCTAATCAACTTTTTCTCAGGATCTGCTTCTGTTCTAATAATTTTAATCACTTTGTTTAAATTTTTATAAACTATTAAAAAACCCTTGAGTATTTCAAGCCTATTCTCAGTTTGAATTAATCGATACTTTGTTCTTCTTTTTAAAACATTAAATCTATGGTCAATAAATGATTTTAAGCTCTCTTTAAGTGAAAATAATTTTGGCTCGAGTTTGTGATTGATTGCATTAAAATTGATGGCGTATCTAATTTCTAAATCTGAATTCTTACATAAGTCCTCAAAAATTACTTCAGCTTTAAAACTTCTATTTTTTGGAATGAGAACTATTCTTATGTCTTCTGCGGACTCATCTTGAATTGCCTCTAGGTAATTTGCTTTCTTATTATCAATAAGATCAGATATCTTTTCTATAATTCTGGCTTTATTTACTTGATAGGGAATTTCATAGACGATAATTTGATATTGACCTCTGCCAAGGTCTTCTTTTCTCCATCTTGCCCGAAGCCTTATTGTTCCCTTTCCTTTGACATAGGCATCTTTCAATGCATCATCACTGTCAATGATTTCGCCTCCTGTTGGAAAATCTGGTCCTGGAATAAGCTTTAGTAATTGTGAGTTAGTATAATTTGGATTTTTTAATAATTTTGATAAAGCCTTAAACAATTCATTGATGTTGTGGGGAGGAATATTTGTGGCCATTCCAACTGCAATTCCTGAACTTCCATTAGCTAGCAAATTTGGAAACGCTGATGGAAGAACTATCGGCTCGTGATCGATGCCATCATATGTATTAATATAATCAATGGTATCCTCTGATATATCTTTTAGCATTAGCTCTGCTAACGCAGTCAATCTTGCCTCTGTGTATCTCATTGCAGCTGCATTATCTCCATCAATGTTGCCAAAATTTCCTTGGCCATCAACTAACGGATACCTTGTTGAAAAATTCTGAGCTAATCTCACGAGTGCTTCATAAACAGACTGATCTCCATGTGGGTGAAATTTACCAATTACATCGCCAACTATTCTTGCTGATTTCTTAAAACCAGAACTTGAGTTTAGCCTTAATTGAAACATTGCAAACAATAGCCTTCTATGAACCGGCTTTAGCCCATCACGAATATCTGGTAGCGCTCGATGAGTAATTGTTGAAAGTGCGTATGCTAGATACTTTTCTTCTAACGCGTCAGTGAAGTTTATATTTTTGATTTTCATTTTATAATTGAAATTTTTAGATGATTCCTGCTTTTTGGGAAATTGAGATTATTTGGCTCATAAAATCTCTTACGAAAAAAATGCTCTGTCAGACTAAGTGCGTTCTCTAAATCCTCATTATTATATTCAGACGATCTATTGATTAAAAAGTTAGGTAGTTTAAATAGTTTATCTTTATAAGATCCTGCTCCTTCTATGGTTACAGCCCTTCCACTACTTGGCGAAACAAACTTTAAATTTTCTTTCTCAGATGTTACTGCGCATTCAGTTAAATCTAGGCCGTAACCGATATCTGACAGTAAATCAATTTCCCAAAAAATGTAACTTTTGATCCAATCTTCTTTATTTTTACATATATCTTTTATTAGACTTAGTGACTTTTCATACATAAACGCATTTTGCTGTTTCTCTGCCATAGTAGATATAATTATTGAACAAATAGAATTTATGCCATTCAAATTTACTTTACGATTCAGTATAAAAGATGACCACAATTTAATAGGTTCAACAGTATAATTACCCAAGTGGCTTTCTAATCGTCCAGACCAATTTAACATTACTTCATTTCCTGGCTCAATTACTGCACGTAAGTTCTTCGAATGTATTCCTCTAATTAATCCCTTATGCCTTCCATAGTCTTCTGTAAACGCATCTAAAATATAAGATGACTCATTATATTTTTTAAATCCTAATACAAATCCTGTTCCAGACCACCTCATATTTTCTTTTCTTTATTCAGCTTTACAAATAAAAATAGGTGAATCTTTTTGTTTTCAAATCTTGCAATTTCTTTTCTTGAAGCTTGACCAATTTCTTTCAGCATTGAACCTTTCTTTCCAACAAGTATATTCTTATGTGATTGTCTTTTAACTACAATCGATTGGTATATTTTGATTTGACTTGCAACCTTATTAATCTTTTCAGTTACGACATCACACTGATAAGGTATCTCTCTATGTATCTTATCTAGTATTTTTTCTCGAGTTACTTCTGAGTAAAATAGATTCTTCTTAATCTGTATATTACTCGAAGACTTACTTTTTATTGAAGTTTTAGTAGTAAATTTCTTTGAAAATTTTATGAGATTTGCAACTCCTTCGCCTGTGAGACTTGAGATTGGAAATATTTCATTAAACATTTTATCTTTTGAATAAAATTTAATTGCGCTAAGTACTTTATCTTTCTTAACTTTGTCTATTTTATTTAGTATTAGGAATACATGCTGTTTTTCAATTTTATTTTCTAAAGAGTTAATAATTTTTTTATATTCATTATTAATTCTTAACGAAATATCTACGACAACGTAAATTAAATCTGCAGTCTCAATTTCCGCAAGGGGAGATGAAATGATATTATTATTAATTTTTTTTCTACTCGAAAAAAAGCCTGGAGTATCTTGGATAATAAATTCATTTTCAGAGAATTTCTTATAGACCTTTTGATTAAATGTAGTTGACTGTTTTTTTCTTGAAACAAGAGATACCCGTTGTCCCATTATTTTATTAACAAGAGATGACTTTCCAGAATTTGTTGGCCCAATTAATACAATGTTTCCACTCTTCATTTAATAGAATTTATCTTATTTTGCTCTATGAAAGCAAGTGCAGCATTTTTTTCTGATTCTTTTATTGACGAAGAAGTTCCTATAGCTTTTTTATAATTCATAAATTCAACTTGAATTTTAAATACAGGATTATGGTCAGGACCAGTTTTACTGATTGTTTTATACTTAGGAAGAGTTTTATATTTTTTCAGTGTCCACTCTTGTAGCTTTGATTTTGCATCAATAATATCTTCAGTAATATTATCAAACTTTGTTTTCCATAATGCTAATATAACTTTTCTTACTTGAGTAAAACTAGAGTCTAAATATATTGCTCCCAACATTGCTTCACATGCATCAGATAGAATACTTTTTTTATTGTTACCGAGTGATGATTTTTCTGTTTGACCTAAAAGAATAAAATCTCCAAGTGATATTTTTTTTGCTATTTCATGGCAGGCATTTCTGTCTACCAGACTACTTAGCATTTTGTCGAGAGAACCCTCACTTTTACTAGGCTTATCTATTAAAAGTCTCTCTGAAATTACTAATCCTAACACCCTATCACCTAGAAATTCTAGATTTTCATTACTTTCTAGTTTTTTGTAACTCTTATGTGTGACTGCCCGTTTTAATAGGGTTTTGTCTTTGAATTTGTAGTAAATTTTTTTTTCTAAAATTGATAAATTTTTTGCCATTAACTTATTAGCTTAAACAACCTTTTAAATTGTATATCAAAAGGCCACTTCCAAATTTCATAAAATTTTGAACCACCTTCAGTTGAAAAAAATATAATTTGTGCCTTCCCTACTAATCTGTCAAAATTTACAGAGCCCCAGAATCGACTATCATTTGAATTATCTCTATTATCACCTAGGAAAAAGTAACTGTCGTTAGGAACAATTATTTCATTAGTATTATCGCCAGGGGAGCCGTCTACATAATTATAAATTTCATATGATTTTCCGTTTGGTAAAGTTTCGATGAGAACTCTTGCTTTTACTACACGTCCATTTTTTAAAATCTTCGTATCCACTCTTAATTCTTTATATTTAGCGCTTTCACCATTAATGATTAATTTACCATCTTCAACTTTAATGATATCACCCGGAATACCTACTAATCTTTTAATATAGTCCAAATTAGTATGAGGCGGTTTAAATATTATAATATCTCCTCTTTCTGGATTTGTTGATAAAACTCGATCTGATATTGGCCCAAGACTAAATGGAAATGAATGTTTACTGTAACCATAATCATACTTTGAAGCAAATAACCGATCACCAATAAGTAAGTTTGGCTCCATCGAGGAAGAGGGAATAAAAAATGGTTGGAATAAAAAAGTTCTGATCAATAAAGCTATTAACAATGCATAAATCAATGTTAACAAATTTGATTTAAACCATGATTTACTAAGAAATTTATCGGTCATTAAATTAATTAATTGTTACAATTGCTTGAGCGTAAGGAAACTCATCAGTAATTGTTAAACTAATGTCTGGCTCCTTATCGTTCACAATTTTTTTTAGTTGAAGTTGAGAATTTCCATGAAAAGTGATTGTAGGTTTTCCTGAAGGTAAATTGGTAACTTCTAGATCTCTCCAAAATACTCCATTTCTAAAACCTGTACCAAGAGCTTTTGCCGCAGCTTCCTTAGCTGCAAACCTTTTGGCATAACAAGCTGCACTTTCTTTTCTTCTTTCACATCTTTTTATCTCATTTTCTGTAAAAATTCTTTTTTTAAACCTATCTCCAAACTTTGAAAGTGTTTTTTCTATTCTGCGTATATCAATTAAATCTGATCCTAGGCCTATCACTGAATGTCCCTTCCTTTTTTTATCAATTCTCTAAATTTACTTATTGATTTTTCTAGTCCAAGAAAAACTGACTCAGAAATGATAAAATGTCCAATATTAAACTCTTTTACTTCCTTTATCTTAGATAATTCCCTTACAGAATCGAATGTTATTCCATGACCTAAATGTAATTCAAGTCCAATGCTATTACTAAAATCTGCCGCTTCTTTAATTCGTTCAAGTTCTGATGAAGCATCTTCATTATAATTTATTTTTCTGCAAAATTCTCCCGTATGAAGCTCTACAATGTCAGCTCCAATATCTTTGGCCATTTTGATTTGGTCCGTTGAAGCGTCTACGAATAAAGAGACCCTTATGTTATTTTTTTTTATCTTTTCAATTTTTGGTACGAGAATATTACGATTCTTTCTTACATCTATTCCGCCTTCAGTGGTTATTTCTTCTCTTTTTTCTGGAACAATACAACATGCATTCGGATTAGCATTCACTGCTATGTCAACCATTTCATCGGTTGGTGCCATTTCAAAATTTAATGGAATGGAAATTTTCTCAATAATTTCATTAATATCATCGTCTCTTATATGACGCCTATCTTCTCTTAGATGCGTAGTTATGCCATCAGCTCCATATTCTTGGCACAAAAGAGCAGCTCTTAATGGGCTTGGATAGTTTTCTCCTCTAGCATTTCGAAGAGTTGCTACGTGATCAATATTTACACCAAGACGAGGCAGAGTCATTTATATTGCTCTACTGCCAGGCTTTGTTGCAGGTATTTTATTAAGATCGTCAGGGAGGTTATTGGGATCATAAATTGGAATATCTAGTTTTAGGACTGATATTACATCGTGGTCTTTAAATAATTTATGATTTGAACGATCAACGATTGCTGCGATGCCTAATAAATTAATATTTAGGGGTTTTAGTTTTTCTAAACATTCATTTGTTGATTTCCCTGTTGTAATTACGTCTTCAACAAACAAGACGTTTGCATTTTCCTTAATATTAAAACCTCTCCTCAATTCAAATTCGTTATCGACTCTCTCATAGAATATAAATTTAGATCCTAAAGATCTTGCGAGCTCATACCCTACGAGAAGACCTCCTAAAGCAGGGGAAATCACATAATCAATCTTGTTATCAATATTTTCTTGCACCCTGTACTTTAACTCTTCGCATACCATCTCTCCATTTTGAGGATCTTCAAATAACTTTGAACACTGGCAATAAATTTTGGATCTTTTTCCCGATGAAAGTATAAAATGTCCATTTTGAATAGCTTCTACTTTTTCAAAAAAATCTTTTATTTCTTTTTCAGTTTTCATAAATTTATCAAAAGCCTACTTACAGAACTTACAATATCTACCTCTGAAAGAGTTTCTATAATCTTATCCAGATGATCAAGATTATGAACGTCAATAATAAAAATCATATCAAAATAATCATCGCCTTTTTCAGATATATTAAGGTTAGTTATATTACCATCTGCACTTCCAATAATGGTTGCTAATTTACCTAAAGATCCAGGTTCATTTTTAACTGAGACTTTTATTCTTGAAGAAAAATACTGCTTTGGATCTACATCTTTCCATGAGGCAGTAATCCAATCCTCTTTTTTTGTTTCTTTATCTAGCTCCTTACATAAACTAGAGTGAATGATTACACCTGAGTCTTCTGATGTAAGTCCTAAAATATTTTCATTAGGTAAAGGGAAACAACATTCTGCATAATGAATTGCAATTCCAGGTTGGAAGTTACTTATCTCTAAAGGCATATTATCGTTTGTGTCTCTTCTTCTATATCGAGAAAAAAATGATAAAGTTGAACGGGGTTTAAGCTTTGATAATTGATGTGGCTTTATACTTCCTTTCCCGATAGCGACAAGAAATTCCTCAGGACTTTTCCTATTAAAACTTTGTGCAAAATTACTAATTTCCTTATTTGAAATATCTTCATTTCTACCAGTGACTTTGTGTAATATTTTTAACCCTAGACTTGTAAATTCATCTTTTTCTTGCTTTTTAAAAAATCGTTTTATTGATGACTGTGCCTTTGCAGTTGTAACAATATTTTCCCAAGTTTCAGACGGAGATGGTTTTTTTGATGTTAGTATTTCAATCTCATCTCCATTTTGAAGTTTTGTAAATAAGGGTCTAGGTTTTCCATTAATCTTACATCCAACACAACGATTTCCAATTTCAGAATGAAGGGCATAAGCAAAATCGATAGAGTTAGAATTTGCAGGCAAATGAATTAAGTCACCTTTCGGTGTAAAACAAAAGACTTGATCCTGGAACATTTCTAATTTTGTAGCTTCAAGTAACTCCTCAGAGCTTCCACCGCTGTCCAATATTTCTACTAAATCTCTTAACCAAGTAACATTGACTGGATCTGAAGAAGAGTTATTTACTAAATTATAATTCTCTTTATAGCTCCAATGTGCGGCAATACCTTTATCTGCTATAGTATTCATTTCATTTGTTCGAATTTGAAGTTCAACTCTCTGTCTTTCGGGGCCAACTATAGTTGTATGAATTGACTGATAATTATTTATTTTTGGTGTCGATATGTAATCTTTAAATGAGCCGGGGACAGCAGACCACCGATTATGAATGATACCTAGTATACTATAGCAGTCCTCAATACTTTCAGTGATAATCCTATATGCAAAAATATCAGACAATTGTCTAAAAGCAATTTGCTTATTTTGCATTTTATTCCATACCGAGAATATCTTTTTTTCACGACCTATTATTTGACAATTAATTTCATTTTTTTCTAGAAGACTGAATATTCTAGTTTTTATTTTATCAGTTAAATTAGATTTATCTTTCTTCAAATACTCAATTCTTGTCATCAATGAGGAATATGCTGATGGATTTAAAATTTGAAATGACAAATCTTCTAACTCATCTTTAAATTCATGCATTCCCAATCTTCCGGCAAGAGGAGCATAAATTTCTATAGTTTCAGATGCAATACGCTGTCTTCTTTTTTCCTGAGGAATAAATTGAATTGTTCTCATGTTATGCAAACGGTCAGCTAACTTTACTAACAAAACCCTGATATCCTTCGACATTGCTAAGATTAATTTTCTAAAATTTTCAGCTTGAAATTTATTTTCAGTATAGGTTTCAATTTTTGATAGTTTTGTAACACCGTTTACTAATTGAAGGATTTCTTTTCCAAATTTTTCTTCAATTTCATTTTCTGTAGCAAGTGTATCCTCGAGTGTGTCATGTAATAAGCCAGTAATAATTGTGGAAGTATCTAATTTTAAATTTAACAGAATATCTGCAACTGCAACTGGATGAGATATATATGGATCTCCTGAGTGTCTTTTTTGTGTCTTGTGACAATCTACTGCAAAAGAATAGGCTTTTTCTATTAATTTAGAGTCAAGATGCTTATCAATTGGTTTTGCAGGTTTGTAGACTGTGGATTGTGCCATAATGCACTATAAATCATACATTATTTACTAAGTGAAGCCCAAAATAAATGACGATTTATAATGTATTGGAGACTTTGTGTAATTTATCTTCAATATGCAGGGTTTTATGAAGCCTCATAATTGATGATTTTTTTTCAGAGTGGAGCCATCCAGGACAAATGTCCATTAATGGACGTAATACAAAATTTCTCTCATGAAGCCTTGGATGTGGAATTTCAATAGAATTTTTGTTCTCATTTATCAATATTTTGCTGGACTTGTTAAGCAAAAGAATATCCAAATCACACGTTCGAGAAGTATTCTTACGGTAGGCGTATCTTCCAGTAATTCTTTCAATTTTTTTTAAAATTATTAGTAAATTTTTAGGTTTTAATTTTGTTTCAACAACTAAAGCAGCGTTTAAAAAGGTTTCAGCAGCAGTTTTAAAATTTTTAGGTGGCGATGAATATAATTTGGACTTTTTTATTACTTTGATATTGTTACGCTCCAACTCTTTTAAAACAAATTTAAGTGTATTTAATTTATTACCAAACCTTGAGTTAGAATTTGACCCAATTCCTAAAGCGTAAATCATCCGTACTTTTTTTTCTCCCTAACCCAATCTTTTCTTTTTTTAGCATCTCTTTTATCATGTAGTTTTTTTCCTTTAGCAAGAGCAATTTCCAATTTTGCCTTACCTTTTTTATTGAAGTATATTTTTGTAGGGATCAAAGTAAGTGACTCTTTATTTAATTTTCCAATGATTTTTCTGATTTCTTTTTTATGTAAAAGTAATTTTCGTGGACGGTTTTCAACATGATTTAGATATGAAGCATTAGAATATTTCGAGAAATGTGAGTTTATTAAAAATATTTCACTATTATCTTCCCTTGCATATGACTCGGCTATCTCAACTCTTCCATTTCGAAGTGATTTTATCTCACTACCTTGTAATTCAATTCCTGCCTCAAATAATTCAACAAATGTATAATTATACTTTGCTTTTCTGTTTTGAACTGCTATCTGCAAGGCTATATTAATGATGCATGCTTCATAGCTTTATCAACTAATTGCTTAGTTTCATCTGATATTCTTGTGAGCGGTAGCCTTATGTCATCCTTACATAAACCAAGCCTAGAAGCTGCATACTTTACTGGGGCAGGACTAGACTCAACAAATAAAGCATGATGCAACGGCATCAATTTGTCATTTATCTCAGATGCTTTTGCAAAATTTTGATCTAAACAATGTTTCATAAATTCAGAACATAATTTTGGAGCGATATTAGACGTCACTGAGATAGATCCGTGACCACCGTAAACCATAAAAGCTAACGTAGTTGCATCATCTCCTGTTAATTGATTAAAATCTTCTCCTATTGTTGTTTTCGTTTCATAAACTCTTGGTATATCTGAAGTAGCATCCTTTACTCCAACAATGTTTTTGATTTTAAACAAATCCTTCATTGTATTAGTATTCATATCAACAATTGATCTGCCAGGAATATTATAGATAATAATTGGAAGTGTAGTTGCCTTACTGATTGCCTCGAAGTGCGAGTATAAACCATGTTGTGTAGGTTTATTATAATATGGTGTAACCACTAAAGCTCCATCAGCACCTGCTTTTTCAGCGTGCATAGTGAGATCGATTGCTTCGTCGGTATTATTTGATCCTGTTCCTGCTATTACTGGTACACGTTTTGCTGTTTCTTCAACACATATCTCAACTGCTAACTTATGTTCTTCATGGCTTAAAGTTGGTGACTCGCCTGTCGTGCCTACAGGAACCAGTCCATGTATACCTTCTGATATTTGAAAATCTATCAGAGACCTAAATGATTTTTCATCAATAGATTTGCCGTCAAAAGGTGTAATTAATGCTGTATGAGATCCTTTAAACATTGTTTACAATAGCACTTTTAATTATTTAAAAAAACCTTAATCATAAATATACTTGTGCAAATCAAACAAATAACTATTTCGTGAAAAAATTAATCATTTTTGTAGTAAGTCTATTTTTAATTTCAGGAATATCTTCTTTTGGAGAAATAACGCCTGTAAAGAGAAGTCTATACATTGAATTGCCGGGGCCTGGGTTCTCGATCCCAATAAAAAAACCATTGCAGCCTGCACTCTCTCAATTGTTGAGCAATAAAGACTATGAGTTATTTGAGTTAGCGCTCGATAAGGCGGATGAATATAAATGGGATCGAGTAACAGGAATAAGCAGTAATATTAAAAATGAAACAGCAAAAGAGACGCTAAACTGGCTTAAATATTATAATGGTGCAGGCAATTTAACATTTTCTGATTACAAAACATATATTAAGAAAAATTCAAATTGGCCTGAAATAGAAAAAATAAAACTCAAAGCTGAATCAAAAATTACATTTAGAGATGATTATGAAGATTTAATAGATTACTTTAGCGATAATCCTCCAGAAACAGGCTGGGGTCGAATATATCTAGGCAATGCACTTCTAAACAGTGGCAAATCTGAACAAGGAAAGAGACTTATCATTGATGGCTATATCGGTGGCAGCTTTACTAGAAAAGAACAATCTCAAATCATAAAAACTTATAAAAGTATTTTAAATAAAGATCATCATCTGAGAAGAATAAATAAATTACTGTGGGACGGAAAATATAGAACTGCAGCCAGATTAGTAAAATATGTTGATAAAGACTATCAAAAACTATTTGAAGCCAGGATAGGATTAATTTCATTTTCTGGTGGTGTAGATAATTTAATAAAGCTGGTTCCAGATGAATTGAAAAATGATCCTGGGCTTGTTTATGACCGAATTAATTGGCGAATAAAAAAAAGAAAGTATGATAGTGCGCTAGTATTATTATTAGATATCAATAAATCAAATTCAAGTGAGTTAGTTCGCCCAGACAAATTTTGGGATAAAAAAAGTTTTCTTATTAGGCGTTTAATTGACCGTCATGAATATGAAACTGCTTATGCGCTTGCCATAAATCACGGTTTGAATGAAAGTAAAGATATTGCTGAGGCTGAGTGGTTAGCTGGTTGGATAGCTCTTACTTTTTTAGATAACCCAGAATCAGCCTATCTTCATTTTCAAGAAATTTGGAATGTTTCATCAAGACCAATCTCAAAAGCAAGAGCCGCCTATTGGATGGGAAATGCATTAGAGGAAGTTGGTAGTTATACAGATTCGCAAAGCTGGTATAAAAAGGCTTCTTTGTACAGCCTTACCTTTTATGGTCAGCTCGCGGCGAGCAAATTATCAGAAAAGAAATTATTTAAACCATTACTTGTAGAGTATTCCGATGCTAACAACACTGATTATAAAGAAAATCGACCAGTTTATTTATCAATCTCTTTATTAAATGAATTTGATAGACCTAAATTGGTTAAAAAATTTATTTGGGATCTTGCTGACCGTAACAATCTTAGTACTTCTGTAAACTCTGTCAAAACTGCAAATGATATAGGCAGAAATGATTTTGCAGTTCAAGCAGGTAAAATTTTATATTATAACCACACAATTCTTGACCCTCTAAGCTTTCCTCAAATTGAAAGACCTGAATTTGGAAAAATTATTTTTCCAGAACAAAGTCTAATACATTCTGTAACAAGACAAGAGAGTCAGTTTGATCCTAAAGCTGGAAGTTATGCAGGAGCTAAAGGATTAATGCAACTTATGCCGTATACTGCAAAAAGGGTCTCAAAAGGTTTAAAGCTTGAATATACAAAGAGTAAATTAACTGAAGATCCAAAGTATAATGTAATTTTAGGAAGTGCTTATTTAGATAAATTGCTCTCAAACTACAATGGCTCATACATTCTGTCTCTTGCAGCTTATAATGCGGGTGAATCACGAGTTTCCAGATGGATAAAAAAATATGGGGATCCAAGAAAAGATGATATTACAAGTGAAAATTGGATAGAGTTGATACCTTTCAAAGAAACAAGAAACTATGTTCAAAGAGTAATGGAAAATATTCAAGTATATGAATTTATTGAGAATGGATTGAAACCAACTGAGTACACTTTATCTTATAATCTCAATCGTGCTTATGTTGGAGGAAAAACCTTAATTAAACCAAGTAAGAAAAAAGAATCGTAATAATTGTAGTGTGGCGGAGAGAGAGGGATTCGAACCCTCGGTACGGGTATAAGCCCGCACAACTCCTTAGCAGGGAGCCGGTTTCAACCACTCACCCATCTCTCCACACATTGTTTTAATATATCAAATTTATATTGATTAAAAGAAATTACTTTATTGTGATAACTTTTTCTTGATAAGGTCATTAACTATTTTTGGATTAGCTTTACCTTTAGAAAGTTTCATAGCCTCACCAACAAAAAAACCAAAAAGTTTATCTTTTCCATTTTTATATTTTTTAACGTTTTCTGGATTTGAATTTAATACATTATCAACTAGGCTTTCTATTTCATTTTCATCGCTAATTTGAGATAAACCTTTTTCATCAATAATTTCTAACGCACCTTTACCACTTTCACACATTTCCTCCAACACTTCCTTTGCTTGACGGTTTGAAATCTTACCATTTTCGATGTTATCAACCAGTTCACCAAGTCGTTTTGAAGTAATAGGACTATCCTCAATAATAAGATTTTTTCTATTAAGTATTGAAAATAATTCGCCAGTAACCCATGTTGTTACAAGTTTTGGATTCCTGTTCTTTACAACGTCTTCGAAATATTCACTTGTTGCTTTGTCTGAAACAATAATATTTGCGTCATAAGAACTAAGAGAATATTCATTAATAAATCTCTCTTTTATTTGATCTGGCAATTCTGGTATTGAGTCTTGTAAATCTTTAATCCAGTCATCATCCAAAATAAGTGGCAAAAGGTCTGGATCAGGAAAATATCGATAATCATGAGCATCTTCTTTTGACCTCATTGATCTCGTTTCACCAAACTGCGTATTAAATAATCTTGTTTCTTGATTAACACATTCTCCTTGCTCGATAAGTTTTATTTGTCTTTTTGCTTCATAAACGATAGCTGCATGAATAAATTTAAATGAGTTTAAGTTTTTGATTTCGCACCTTGTACCTAATTCATTTCCAGGCTTGTTTACAGAAATATTTACATCGGCTCTTAGAGATCCTTGTTCCATATTTCCATCACATGTACCAAGATACCTTAGAATGCTTCTAACTTTTCGAACATATTCAACAGCCTCCTCTGGTGAGTTCATATCCGGTTTAGATACAATTTCCATTAAAGCAATTCCTGAACGATTCAAGTCAACAAAAGTGAAGTTTGGATCCTGATCGTGCAAACTTTTACCTGCATCTTGTTCTAAATGAAGTCTTTCAACTCCTATTTTCTTTTGACCGTTTTCAGTTTCTATTTCAACAAATCCTTCTCCCACTATTGGGTCCTTATACTGAGATATCTGGTAGCCTTGTGGTAAGTCTTGATAAAAATAATTCTTACGATCAAAAATAGACTTTTTATTTATTTTTGCATTTAATCCAATCCCTGACTTAACGGCTTGCTCAATACAAAATTTATTAATTACTGGCAGCATGCCTGGCATTGCTGCATCAATTAGACTGACTTGACTATTAGGTTTAGATCCAAAATCAGTAGGTGATGATGAAAATAATTTAGATTTTGAATTAACTTGAGCATGAATTTCTATTCCAATAACTAAATTCCAACCCTCTATCATTTGAGCCACCATTTTTCCGGAGTTTCTGAATAGTTAATAGTTTCCTCTATATTTCTAGCAACATTGAGTAATTTTTGTTCTTCAAATGAATTTGTTATCAATTGTAAGCCAATTGGCAAATTATTTTCGTCATTTGCGAAGGGAATTGATATACCTGGTAAACCCGCTAGATTTACAGGAACAGTAAAAATATCATTTAGATAGTTTTGTACTGGATCAGAAGGCTCATTTGCAATTTCAAATGCCGTTGAAGGTGTTGAAGGGGTGAGAATCGCATCAACTTTTTTAAAGGCTTCAACGTAGTCACTTTTTATTAATGATCTAATCTTTTGTGCCTTAATATAATATGCATCATAATATCCAGATGATAGCACATATGTGCCAATTAATATTCTTCTCTTTACTTCATCACCAAATCCCTCCGATCTCGTTTTTTCGTACATATCAATGAGATCATTTCCTTTGACTCTTAGTCCATATCTTACTCCATCATAGCGAGCTAAATTTGATGAAGCTTCTGCAGGTGCGATAATATAGTAAGCGGGCAAAGCGCTCATTGTATGAGGTAAGCTAATATCTACTATTTCTGCTCCATTAGTTTTTAGTAAATTTGCACACTCATCCCAGCTTTTTTGAGTACTAGCTGGAAGCTTGTCACTTCTAAATTCCTTTGGTATTCCAATCTTCATCCCTTTTATATCTGAATTTAAATTTTGATAATAATTTTCTTTTGGATTAACCGAAGAAGTTGAGTCCTTTTCATCATGACCCGATATAATGTCTAATAAGATTGCAGCGTCTTCAACGGTTTTTGTAATTGGTCCCGCTTGATCTAATGAAGATGCAAATGCAACTATTCCCCATCTGGATACTCTTCCATATGAAGGTTTCAAACCAACAGTACCTGTAAAAGAAGCTGGCTGTCTAATTGAGCCTCCAGTATCCGTTCCAAGAGAGGCTACACAAAGATCACCTGAAACTGCTGCTGCTGACCCTCCAGATGATCCTCCTGGAACAAGCTCATTATCAGAATTTACAGATTTCCATGGATTCTTAACCGAACCAAAAAAACTAGTTTTGTTAGTTGAACCCATTGCGAATTCATCACAATTTAATTTGCCTAAACTAATCAGTCCTGCATCATCACAATTTTGAGTAACTGTAGACTCATAATTTGGAACAAAGTTTGATAAAATTTTACTTGATGCAGTAGTAGTCACACCCTTCGTACAAAATAAATCTTTTATTCCAATTGGAATTCCATCATACTTACTTCTGAGATTTTGACTTTTTCTTCTTTCGTCAGACTTTTCAGCATCAATAAGAGCTTTCTCTTGTGATATAGTATTATAGCAATTTAACTCTTTACCATTTTCAATATTTTTTAAATACTCTGAAGTTAACTCTTTCGATGATATTTTATTATTTTCCAAAAGAACTGCCAGCGATTTTAATGTATAACTATCTTTCATTATTCGATCACTTTTGGAACAACAAAAAAGTCCATTTCTTTTTCAGGTGCATTTTCTAAGATATCTTCAGCACTATTCTTAGTATCCACTTTATCATCTCTAACTTCTAATTTTTGATCAAGGGAATTAGATGTCGGATCAACTTGATCAGTTTTAATTTCTTTTAACTGATCAACAAATTCTAAGATTGAATTAAGATCCTTACTAAGATTATTGAGTTTATCGTCACTGATTGAAATTCTTGCTAACTTTCCAAGCTTTAAAAGACTTTTCTTATCAAATTCCATATTTATATGAAGTACTAACTTAAATTAATGTATGATATACAATCAAAAAATGACTAATGAAACAAAAAAAGAAGTAGATATCGCAGAATTTAAGTCATTAGTGGAAAGTAAACATAAAATTCTAGGATTGGATATTGGCAGTAAAAGAATTGGAGTTGCAATTTCTACATCGGATATGACGGGGGCTCTACCTTTAAGAACTATTAGATATTCAAACATGAAAGACTTTCTGAAAGAATTAAATGAGCTAGTTAAACTTCACGACGTTAAAGCCCTCATCATTGGACTGCCATTAAATATGGATGGAAGTGAGGGAAAAAGTGCTCAATCAATCCGTGATAAATCAAGAGCTATAAATTTGTCTTTGAATATTCCCTATTCTTTTTGGGATGAGAGACTTTCAACTGTTGCTGTGGACAGGTTATATACAGATAATTCTAAAAGCAGAAAAAAAGCCCATAATGAAAAAAAAGAAATTGATAGTCTCGCTTCAGCATTTATCTTGGAAGGTGCATTAAATTATATTAAAAGAATGAATTAATGCTTGAAAACATTAAAATCCCTAAAATCTCTCAAACCCATCTGCATGGCATAAAAAATCTCAGCATTGAGGATATAAATAATATTTTAGAACTCAGTAAAATTTTCAAAGAGCACAACAAGGAAAAAGATAAAAAAATACCGATTTTAAAAGGTAGAACAATTATAAATCTTTTTTTTGAACCCTCTACAAGAACACTAATCTCTTTTGAAATAGCTGCTAAAAGATTAGGCGCTGATGTAATTAATATGAATATTGAAGGATCTTCATTAAGAAAAGGTGAAAGTTTATTTGATACCGCTCAAACTTTAGGAGCAATGAACCCTGATCTTGTAATTATCAGACATGGAGAAAATGATGCCTCAAAAGAGATTGCTAAAATATTAAAATGTCCTGTTATAAATGCTGGAGAAGGTATCAATGAACACCCCACACAAGCATTGCTTGATGCTTATACAATCATGAGTCACAATCGAAAACTTAATGATATCACAGTTTCAATATGTGGTGATCTTGAACATAGTCGAGTAGCAAGGTCAAACTACTATCTTCTAAATAAAATGAAATCAAAAGTTAGATTCGTATTTCCTGATTATTTTAAACCAAAAGATTTAGATAAATATGATGTTGAAACCTTCACTAATTTAGAAGATGGTATAAAAGATGCTGATATAGTGATGATGCTTAGAATCCAAAATGAAAGAATAAAAGATTTAAATCTTCCATCAACAAACGATTATTTTAGAAGTTTTGGACTTACTTATGAAAAGTTAAAATCAGCAAAGCCCGAAGTACTAGTGCTTCACCCCGGTCCAATAAATCGAGGTGTAGAAATAGAGAATGAACTAGCTGATGATGTAAATAAATCAGTGATAACTGAACAGGTTGAAAATGGAGTAGCTGTTCGTATGGCTTGTTTGTCAATTCTGGTGAAATGATTTTCGAAATAATTTTAATTATTTACTTTTCCTACCTTTTGGGTTCAATTCCAACTGGTATTTTGGTATCAAGGTTATTCAATTTAGGGGAACTTAAAAGTATTGGCTCAGGAAATATTGGGGCTACGAACGTATTAAGAACTGGAAACTTCTCAGCTGCAGGAATTACATTATTTGTTGATTTTTTTAAGGCGTTAATACCAATAACCCTTACTCTGGCAATCAATGATAATCTACTTTTCATATCTGGAACTTTTATTTTATTTGGTCATATATTTCCTATATGGCTTGATGATTTAAAAGGGGGTAAAGGATATGCTTCTTTTATGGGAATTATATTTGCAGTTAACTTTTATTTATTTTTAGCTCTTGGAGTAAGTTGGATTATAATTTTTGTAATTTATAGATATTCGTCACTCGCAAGTTTGCTTTCTGCAAATTTAATTTCGTTAATTTCATTATTTTATTTTGATTTCAATGTTTCTTTTATGTGTTTAATTATAAATCTAATTATGATCTTTTCTCATCATGAAAATATAAAACGCTTATTAAAGCGTGAGGAGAAGAAATTGTATTAAGCCTTATATTCTGCCAATTATAAAATATTTTTTGCGAAAATTTGACAAAGCTCACAAAAATATATTAAAGAGCGCGTTTATAGGGATATGAATTTAGTAATAGTAGAAAGCCCAGCTAAGGCTAAAACAATAAATAAATACTTAGGAAGTGAGTTTAATGTACTTGCAAGCTTTGGTCATGTTCGTGATTTGCCATCTAAAAATGGCTCGGTAGATCCAGAAAATAACTTTGCTTTTGAATGGGAAGTTTCTTCAACTTCAAAGAAACATATGAAAGAGATTTATGATGCCAGCGCTGATGCATCTACTCTTTATCTTGCAACTGACCCAGATAGAGAAGGTGAGGCAATTGCATGGCACATTGTTGAGCTATTAAATAAGAAAAAATTATTAAAAGATAAAACTGTCAAGAGAGTCGTCTTTAGTGAGATCACAAAGAATGCAGTAAAAAATGGAATTGCCAATCCAAGAGATATTGACACTGATCTTGTAGATGCCTATTTAGCTCGAAGAGCACTGGATTATCTATTTGGCTTTAATTTATCGCCGGTATTATGGAGAAAGTTACCTGGAGCTAAATCAGCAGGAAGAGTTCAATCAGTTGCCTTAAGATTGATATGTGAACGTGAACTTGCCATTGAGTCTTTCGAACCTGATGAGTATTGGAAAATTAAAGGTAATGTAAAATTTGAGGATGGTTTTAATATAGAAGCTAATTTACTTTCGGTTGAAGGCAAAAAAGTAGAAAAATTTACCTTTAAGTCTGAAGATGATGCGAAAAAAATTGTAAATTTATTCTCGGATAATAAATTTGAAATAATAGATATTACAAAAAAACCAGCATCGAGAAATCCGGAACCACCTTTTTCTACCTCAACACTTCAACAAACCGCATCAAGTATTTATGGTTTTGGTGCGTCTCGAACAATGCAAATTGCACAAAAATTATTTCAAGGTATTGAAATTAATGGTGAAACAGTTGGTTTAATAACTTACATGCGTACTGATAGTACTGATATATCTAAAGAAGCCATTGAAACGTATAGAAACTATTTGAAAAAAAATTTTGAGAATGGATATTGTCCTAATGAAGTAAGAACTTACAAATCAAAAAAAGCTAAAAACGCTCAAGAAGCTCACGAGGGAATTCGGCCTACTGATATTGAATTAACACCTGATCAGGTTTCAAAATATTTAGATACAGATAGTTTAAAATTATACTCGTTAATATGGAAAAGGGCTCTTGCAAGTCAAATGAGTTCTGCTGTATTTGAAAGAACAGCTATTGATATCAGCTCTGAAAAGAATGAATTGAAACTGAGAGCGAACGGTTCTGTGGTAAAATTTGATGGGTTTTTGAATATTTATAGCGAGTTTAAAGTAAAAAGTGATGAACAAATTAAAAAAGATGAAAATGACGAAGATGAAGATGATGTTACATTGCCCGCTATTGCGAAAGGAATGAAGATAGAGTCAGTTTCACCAACTGAAACACAGCATTTTACTCTTCCACCCCCTAGATACTCTGAGGCAAGTTTAGTAAAAAAATTAGAAGAATTGGGCATAGGAAGACCTTCAACCTACGCCAGTATAATATCTGTTCTAAAAACAAGAAATTATGTTGAACTTGATAAAAATAGGTTTGTACCTGTTGATAGAGCAATATTGATAACAGCATTTCTCAAAGGATTTTTCTCAAAGTACATTGATTATGAGTTTACTGCTGGAATGGAAGAATCACTTGATGAAATTACTTCTGGAAAAATAAAATGGACTGAATTCTTAGAAAATTTTTGGAAAAATTTTTCTACAAATGTAGGTGATGTTACTGATTTGAGAATTACTAATATATTGGATAATTTAAACGAGATTCTTAAGTCCCATATATTTGAACAAAAAGAAGAAAGTAACGGAGAAAAGACAATATCAAGAAGTTGTCCTTCTGAAAACTGTGAAGGCGAACTAAGTCTTAAAGTAAGTCGATTTGGAGCGTTCGTAGGCTGTTCCAACTATCCCGATTGTAAGTTTACCAGACCTATCTCTCATAAAAAAATTAAAGAAGCATTTGAAGACACAATTCTTGGAAAAGATGCCGAGTCAGAACAGGATATTAAATTATTGAATGGAAGATTTGGACCATACGTTCAGCTTGGTGAAGTAGTCGAAAAAGAAAAACCAAAGAGAGCCTCGGTACCTAAAGGAATTTCCCCCTCTGCAATTGATTTAGAGAAAGCTCAGTATTTATTAAGTTTACCAAGAGAGATAGGTGGTCATCCTGAAACAGGTGAAATTATTACTGTGAATTATGGCCGCTATGGTGGTTACATTAATTGTGGTGATAAAAATGCTAGCCTTGAAGATAATTCTGAAATTTTTGATATTGGTATTAATAGAGCAGTTTCTCTGCTTGCTAATGCAAAGCCTGGTAGACTTAAAAGTTCATCTGAAATCAAAACTTTAGGAGAACATCCTGATGATAAAAAACCAATCAAAGTGATGAAAGGGAAGTTTGGACCATATATTAAATATAAAAGTATTAATGCCACAATTCCCGATAATATTGACCCTGAGGAAATTCTAATGGAAGAAGCTATTGATTTGATTGAAAAAAAACTAGAAAAAACAGGTAAGAAAAAGAAAAAATCTTCTAAAAAGTAAAAAAACCTGTATCTTTATAATCTTTACAAAAATTAAATTATTAACAAGTTGAAAGGTTAACTATGGCTCTCGCTCTAAATGACGTGATGGAAAAAAAATCGTCTCTGGATTTTAAAAATCAGGCTTTTATCAATGGAAACTATATAAATTCAGTAACAGGCAAAACGTTTGAGAGCATTAGCCCTGTTGATGGATCAATAATAACTAGCGTTTCAGAGTGTGACGTTGAAGACATAAACATAGCTGTCAAAGCTGCGCGCGATGTATTTGAAAAAGGGGCATGGTCGAGAATGGCTCCTTCAAAAAGAAAAAAAATTCTCTTTAATTTCGCCGACTTAATGAAAAAAAATATTTTAGAGCTTGGTTTGCTGGAAACTTTAAACATGGGTAAGCCCATAACTAGAGCGACAGGCGATATAGCGGCATGTATTAATTGTACAAAATGGTATGCAGAGGCAATTGATAAACTTTATGATGATGTAGCTCCAACAAGTGATAATTTGATTGCCACTATCACAAAAGAACCTCTGGGTGTAGTTGGAGCAGTAACTCCTTGGAACTTTCCCTTGTTAATGGCTTGTTGGAAATTTGCACCTGCGTTAGCAACTGGAAATAGTTTTATTTTAAAGCCTGCAGAACAATCACCGTTATCTGCATTAAGAGTTGCTGAACTAGCAATGGAGGCTGGTATTCCAGAAGGGGTCTTCAATGTAGTGCCAGGTTATGGTCCTACTGCAGGAAAAGCATTAGGAACTCACATGGATGTTGATAAACTTGGATTTACTGGATCTACTGAGGTTGGAAGATATTTTTTATCTTACGCAGGTGAGTCTAACATGAAGAGGGTTTCACTTGAGTGTGGAGGAAAGTCTCCAAATATAATATTTGCAGATGCACCTGATTTAGACCACGCTGCAAAAATGGCAGCTGATGGCATGTTTGGCAATAGTGGTCAGGTATGTGATGCACCCTCAAGGTTGCTACTTCAAAAATCGATAAAAGACGAATTTTTAGAAAAGGTCGTAAGCTACTCTCAACCATGGATGCCAGGTAACCCGTTTGATCCAAATACTTTAATGGGCTCAATAGTCGATAAAACCCAAACTGAGAGAATCATGAATTATATAGATAAAGGCAAATCTGAAGGTGCAAATGTTATAACTGGCGGTGATCAGGTGCTTCAAGACTCAGGTGGCTACTACGTCAGCCCAACGGTCTTTAAAGATGTTCAAAATTCAATGACCGTTGCTAAAGAGGAAATTTTTGGACCAGTATTATGTGCCATAGATTTTGAAAATGAAGATGAAGCTCTTCAAATAGCAAATGATACTCATTATGGACTTAATGCAATGATATGGTCTAATGACTTAAATAAAGTACATAAGCTTGCAAAAAGAATTAAAAGTGGGAAAGTTCTGATAAATAGTTTGAGCGATGGAGATATGTCTTTACCTCACGGTGGATACAAGCAGTCAGGTTCTGGAAGAGATAAATCTCTAGAAGCTCTTGGCCAATATACTCAAACAAAACTTACATTGATAGAAATTAAGTAATTAGTGTCACATAAGCTATCTGATGGCCTTCAAAAGCAAATAGGCAAAGCTACTCTTTTAAAGAATAAACCACTGCTTATAACTGATGCTGATGAAGTCTTATTAAATTTCGTAAAATGCTTTGAAATTTATTTAGAAAAAAAAGGATTTTGGTATGACCTAACTTCATACGCTCTTTTTGGAAATATAAAACAAAAAGGAACTGATGAAGTTCTATCTAATGAAGTTATACTTGAATATTTAGACGATTTTTTTCGAACAGAATCAAAAGATATAACTTTTGTTGAAGGATCAATACACTTTATCAATAAACTTCTGGACTCTAATTTTCAGATTTTAGTGCTGACTAATATTCCGTTCAAATATTTGGATGATAGAAAGTATTGTTTTCAAAAGAATGGTCTTAATCTTCAAATAATTGCTGGAAATGGACCAAAAGGGTTAGTAATTAAAGAATTAATTAAAGACTTTAAGGAAAAAGTTTTTTTTATTGATGATTTAGCTCCCCACATATCCTCCGTAAAAGAAGAAGTATCAAGATCTAAAACTATTCATTATATATCTGATGAACGATTATCTAAACTTGCAGTTTCGCCGAAAGAGGCAGATTTTCGTGCATATAGTTGGAAAGATATATATAATTTTCTTATCAATGAAGTTAGTGGATAAAATACTTGAAGTAGAAAAAGATTATAAGCAATTTAAGCTTGTGACTCTTGGGAATTATTTGCCTTTTAAAAAAATAGGTAACTTGGTTTATGTATCTGGGCAACTTCCTATAAAAGATGAAAAAATTATAACTGGCAAAGTTCCATCAGAAACTGATATTAAGGAGGCAATATATGGATCACGCATATGTATGCTTAATACTTTGTCTATATTAGATCAACTAAACCCATCATGTGAACTAAATGATTTTAATTGTATTCATGTTGCTGGTTACGTAAATGCTGATCATTCATTTTCTGACCATCCTCTAGTGATCAATGGTGCATCAGATGTTGTTTGCGATATTATGGGAGAAAAAGGAAAGCATTCAAGAATTGCGGTGGGAGCAAACTCTCTTCCAAAAAATGCTAGTGTTGAAGTTGCATCAATATTTGAAATTCTGAAATAATGAATCCTTTTCTTGATCGTCCGATTGCCCATAGAGGGCTTCATGATAAAAAATTAATCATTGAAAATTCTTTGGAAGCATTTGAAAACGCAATGAAACACAACCTTGCAATAGAATGTGATATTGTCTTATCTAAGGATAAAGAAATTATAGTATTTCATGATTACGATTTAAAAAGGATGTGTGGAATAAATTCTAATATTAATGATCTAAGTACAAACGAAATAAGAAAACTGAAGCTTTTAGACACAGATTGTAAAATACCTTCACTTGATGAGATGCTGCATTTAGTGGATGGCCAAACACCTATATTAATTGAAATAAAATCTGGTTTTAATCCTGAAATTGAAGAAAGATTAATCGAAATAATTAGAGCTTACAATGGAGAAATTGCTTTGCAGTCATTTGATTATAAAATGTGTGAATGGTTTAAAATCAATGCGCCATTTTATAAAACAGGCCTAATAACCAGTAATGATAACATCGATTTTAAAGAGATTTCTCACCTCGGCATTAATTTTTTAGCGGTTGATGTAGAAAAAATAAGTATCAGAAATATTCAAAGTATCAGGAAGAAAAATATACCACTATTAACTTGGACAATTAATAGTATGGAAAAGTATAATTTGTCAAAGCAGTTTGCAGATAATATTATTTTTGAAGATATACATAATGAAATTAGTTAAAAGTATAAAATATCTCAATAGAATCCTAGATCGATATAGAAGTGATGGTTTTAAAATTCACTTAACACCAACAATGGGAGCTTTGCATGCAGGACATTTAAAATTAGTAAAGGAGTCAAAAAAACTAAAATCAATTGTTGTAGTTAGTATTTTTGTTAACCCTACACAATTTGGACCAAATGAAGATTATAAAAATTATCCAAGGACGCTCAAAAATGATCTTAAAGTTTTAAAAAAATACGGTGCTGATATTGTCTTCACTCCAATACAGAAACAAATTCTCTACCATAAAACAAAGTATAATTGTCCACAGTTTGCAATTGAAAAAAAATTATGTGGTAAATCAAGGCCAAAATACTTTCCAGGCGTTAAAAATATTGTACTTAAACTTTTTGATATAGTGCAACCAGACGTAGCATTTTTTGGTGAAAAAGATTATCAGCAATATTTGGTAATTAAAAAAATGACTGAGTCATTAAAATTAAATACAAGGATAATATGCGTTAAAACTGTTAGGGACAGATATGGGCTTCCACTTTCGTCAAGAAATAACTATTTAAGTGGCCAGGAATTTAAAATTGCTATTAGAATCAATAAATTACTTAAAAAATTACCTCCATTGATTAGAACCAAGTTAAAGATTAATAAAATACTTAATCATACAAAAAAAGTCCTGATAGATCATGGTGTTGATAAAATTGATTATCTGACTGTATTAAATGATGATCTCTCGGTTCGAAAAAAAATAAGTGATAAATCAAGAATATTTATTGCGGCTAAAATAGGAAATACTAGATTAATTGACAATATAAAAGTCTAAAATAAATAAATTGAAGCAAGCCCTAGAAAAGATAAAAATCCAAATACATCAGTTATTGTTGTTACAAATACACTTGATGCCAAAGCGGGATCAATCTTAACTTTATTAAAAATATACGGAATTAGAAAGCCAAATAAACCCGCAGATAAAATATTTATTACCATTGCTGCTCCAACAATTATAGATAAACTAAGATCAGAAAACCAAATCCAAGCAGCAAACCCTGTTATAATCGCAAATAATATTCCATTTAATACTGATATCGCAATTTCTTTGAAAAATACCTTTCTTCTATTGTTATCTACTAGTTCTTTAGTTGCGATAGCTCTCACGGTTAGTGTTAACGTTTGTGTTCCTGCATTACCACCCATTGATGCAACAATTGGCATTAAAATCGCTAATGCTACCATTTTCTCGATACTGGCATCGAACAGACTTATTACATAAGATGCAAGAATTGCAGTTAATAAATTGAGAAATAACCATATAAATCGTCGCCTCGTTGATCTTCCAATGGATTGGTTCATCTCACTTTCAGAAACACCACCCAACCTCAAAATATCTTCTTCTGCTTCTTCTTGAACAACCCACACAATATCATCTGCTGTAATTCTTCCAATTAATCTATTGTGATCATCGACAACTCCAGCTGATACCAAAGAGTATTGCTCAAAGAAAAGTGCTACTTCTTCTTGATCCATAGATGCCTTCACAAATTTTGGGTTTTCTTCTAAAATTTCATTTAATTTTGTATCTCTACGTGACTTCAAAACTTTAGAAACTGAAGCGCTCCCCAACGGTTTATTGCTCGGGTCAACAATAAAAAGTTCATAGAATTCATCGGGTAAGTCAATTTGTTCTCTTAAATGATCAATGGCCTGCCCTACTGTCCAAAAGCCTGGCATTGAAACAAATTCTTTTTGCATTCTTCTTCCAGCAGTATCTTCAGGGTAATTAAGACTTTCTTGTAAAATTTCTCTCTCTGTAGGGTTTACTTGGTCTAAAATTTTCTTTTGAGCTGCTGGCTCCAAAGACTCAATGAGGTTAATTGCATCATCTGTCTCCATCTCACTAATGGAGCGAACTACTTTAGTATCCTCTAATTCTTGAACTGTTTCATCAATAATAGTGTCATCTAGTTCAGCAAGAACATCTGTATAGCGGTCTTCACTGAGATTATTGAGAATGTAAGATCGTTGCTCTTTGCTAAGAAAAGTAAAGAGATCAGCCAAATCTGCTGGATGAAGAGGAGAAATAATGTTGACTAGTTTATCTTTTTCTTTGTTATTGCAAAAATTTATTACATCATTAATTAATTGATTATTAAATGTAATATTCTCATTTTGAGGAGGTTCATTTACAATATTATTCATAATAAAAACATGTACATTAATTTACGTTATTATCCAGAAAAACATGGAAATTAAGATAGATAATTCAGCTCAAGACTACTTAAAAAGTCTTAATTATATGGAAAATAGAGTGAATGAAATAATTAAAAACCAGAATGACGAACTTGCTTGGCTCCTGAGTCATCCAGCGATATATACATCAGGATCTACTGATCATAAAAGTGACCTTCTTAATAATAATAAAATACCTGTAATTAAGACTAATCGGGGAGGAAAATACACTTATCATGGCCCTGGACAAAGAGTTGTCTACCTTATGATCAATTTAAATAACAGAAAAAAAAACATTAAATTTTTTGTAAACCAAATCGAAAAGTTGATCATAGAAATTTTAAATAATTTTCACATTGTTGCTGAAGCAATACCTGATCATCACGGAGTATTCGTTAAAAAGGATAATGGTCAACTCTATAAAATTGCCAGTATTGGTCTAAAGGTAAAGAAATGGGTTACTTACCATGGTTTTTCAATAAATATAAATCCAGATTTAAGTCACTACGAAGGTATCAAGCCATGTGGAATGAGTAGCAAATTTGTCACTAGTTTTTCAGATTTAGGTTATAATGTAAAGAGTAAGGAAATTGATAAAACAATTGAAAAAACTCTAGTTAAATATTTTAATTAAAATGAACTTTATTTCTGTAAAAAATAATAAAAAAACAATAAATCTCAAAAATAAAAATAAGAATTATGAAGTAAACGCTCAATGGCTTTATGAGCATAGTACGAATAGCGAGATTAGAGATAATTACACAAATCAACTTTTAATAGAGGCGGCGGAGATAGATGAACATTTGTACGTTAAATCAGCCAAAATAAATAAAAATGTTTTACAAATTCAATTTTCAGATAATTCAAAACATTCGTATCAATTTGGCTATCTCTACAATCAACTAGAATCTAAAGAATTCAAGTCCAAAAAATGTTTATGGAATAAGAAAAGTATTAAAATTCCAAAATATAACTTTCTGCTAATAAATGAAAAAATGTTATCTGATATTTTATTATCTGTTGAAATATTTGGTTTTTGTTTAGTCAGGAATATTCCAAAAACTAAGAATGGTTTAAATGAACTTATGAAACTTATTGGGCCAGTTAAAAAAACAAATTGGGGTGGTATTGCTGACGTTAAAAACATAAAAAAAGCCTATGACTTAACTATGACAACAAGAGCACTAGAGAACCATACTGACAATCCATATCGCTTCCCTACACAAGGTTATATTTTTTTACACTGCATAGAAAACGCTTCAATAGGTGGAGAAAATACAATAGTTGACGGTTTTAAGGTTGCAAAAATTTTACGAGATAGACATAAACAATTCTTTAATACGCTTACAACTTTCAATACCTTTTTTAGATATAAAGATGATAATGCCTGGTTAGAAAATAAATGTAAGCTGATCGAGTTAGATGATATGAACAATGTAATACAAGTAAGGTACAACAATAGAACTGAATTAATTCCATTCGATAAAAATAAAAAAATAGACGATTATATTAATGCAAGAAGAAAGTTATGGGATTTAATTAAGGATAAAAAAAATAATATTCGAATTAAACAACGACCAGGTGACATGTTAATTTTAGATAATTATCGTGTATTGCATGGAAGGGGTGCATATAGAGATACTAAAAATCGTCGCTACTTTAGACAAGGCTACATGGATAGAGATATTTTTCAGAGCAAATTAAAAACTTTGGCTATTTAGAAAATAGAATAAGTTCCTCATCAGCACCCACGCTATCACCTGGGTTTATTAGAACTTTATCAATTACGCAGTCTTTTTCACTTTTTAAAATATTTTCCATTTTCATTGCTTCAATGATTAGTAATTGATCGCCACTTTTTACTTTTTGTCCTTCAGATACGTCTACTGATTTGATTAGACCAGGCATTGGAGAAATTAACTTTTTTGATAAATCCTCTAATTTTATTTTTGGCATAAGCCTTATGTAAGTTTCATGTTGCTTACTTACAACTACGGTCTGACATCTGCAGTCATGGTAACTGATATCCGAAGAGTTAAGGTTTACAAGTTTATTTAATTTAAAATACTCTATTTGCTGATTTATACTTAACTGAGATAACCTCTCGTTTAGTTTTATAGATGTTTCAATCTCATACCCTTTCTTTTCTATTTTAAAGGTTCCATAAAATCTTTCTTTTTCAAACTTAGATTCTGTAACTTTCAAATTAAGAAAGTCTTCTCCTACCTTTATTACAAAATCATTTGAAGTTTGTATCTTGCTTTGTAATTGGCATATAAATAAAACCTGGGCAAAAATTGCAATTCTGTGTTTCTTATATTCACTTAAATTATGATTGGAATAGTAACCCTTAGGGAATTTTTCTTTGATAAAATTTGTGCTTATTTTGCCATTTCTAAATTTTTTGTCATCTAAAATTGAAATCAGAAATTCAATATTATTTTCAACTCCTGATAAGTAATAATTTTGCAGTGAATTGATCATTAAGTCTATTGCAGTTGCTCTATCCTTACTATGAACCGCTAGCTTTGATATCATAGGATCATAAAATAAAGAAACTTCAGATCCAGGATTTATTCCAGTATCGTTTCTAATAATTTGACCTTTATCTTCGATTTTTGATGGCTCAATGTATTCAGTCACTCTACCAATTGAAGGTAAAAAATCTTTAGTTGGATCTTCGGCATAAATACGAGACTCAACTGACCAGCCTCTAAGGTTAATATCTTTTTGTGATATATTTAACTTTTTATTATCTGCACAATAAATCATTTGCTCAACCAGATCTACGCCTGTAACAAGCTCAGAAACGGGATGTTCAACTTGAAGTCTTGTGTTCATCTCGAGAAAATAAAAATTTTTGTTGGCATCTACTACAAATTCTACGGTCCCCGCTGAGTCGTATTTAACTTCCTTTGCAAGGGTTAAAGCTTGTGCGGCCATTTCATTTCTCATTTCTTCATCTACAAATGGCGATGGGCACTCCTCAATAACTTTTTGATATCTCCTTTGAATTGAGCATTCTCTCTCACCTAAATGAACTTGATTTCCATGCTTGTCACAAAGAATTTGTATCTCAATATGTCTTGGTTGCTCTATATATTTTTCAATGAACACTCGATCATCTCCAAAGCTTTTCTTTGACTCACTCTTTGCAGCATTAAAATTTTCTTCTAGTTCACCATTTTTTCTTACTATTCTCATTCCTTTACCACCACCTCCAGCTGATGCTTTTAGCAAGACTGGGTATCCAATTTTATTTGAGATTTTTAATGCTTCTTTTGAGTTTTTTACTGGGGCGGTATGACCAGGTATTACGTTTAGTTTAAGTTTTATTGCAAGATTTTTAGACTCAATTTTGTCTCCCATTTTTTTTATAGCATTGGGATTGGGTCCAATAAATTTTATTTTCTCTTTAGCCAGTCTTTTAACAAAAGCTGCATTTTCAGATAAAAATCCGTATCCTGGATGAATTGCATCAGCCTTTGATTTTTTTGCAATATTAATGATTTTATTAATATCTAAATAAGACTCAGCTGGTTGAGAGCCTCCTATATGGTAAGACTCATCTGCCTGTTTCACAAAGAGAGAATCTTTATCAGCATCAGAATAGACAGCTACCGTATTGATATTCAACTTATTTGCTGTACGTATAACTCTACACGCAATTTCTCCTCTATTCGCAATTAGAATTTTTTTAATCATTAATTATAATGGTATATTATCGTGTTTTTTTAAGGGAGAAGACAATTCTTTATCTTTAAGATTTTCAAGTGCTGTCGCTATACGACGACGTGTTGAATGTGGTCTGATTACATCGTCAATAAATCCTCTCTTTGAAGCAATAAATGGATTTACAAACTGATCCGTATATTCTTGTGTTCTCTTATCAATTTTCTTTTTATCCTTGATCTCATTTCTGAACAAAATTTCAGTAGCTCCCTTTGCACCCATAACTGCAATTTCTGCACTTGGCCATGCATAATTAATATCACCCCGCAAATGCTTTGAAGCCATTACGACATATGCACCTCCGTAAGCCTTACGAGTTATTATTGTAATTTTAGGAACGGTTGCTTCAGCATAAGCGTATAAAAGCTTGGCACCATTTTTAATGATACCGTTGTGTTCCTGAGATACCCCTGGCAAAAAACCGGGTACATCAACAAAAGTAACAATTGGTATATTGAAACAATCACAAAATCTTACAAACCTGCCTCCTTTTTTACCAGAATCTATGTCAAGACATCCTGCCAAAACTAATGGCTGGTTTGCAACAAATCCAACTGTTCTTCCCTCAATTCTACCAAAACCAGTGATAATATTTTTTGCAAAGTCAGGCTGAATTTCAAAAAAGTAGTTATTATCAACTACTTTATTGATTAGTTCCTTCATATCATATGGTTTATTTGCATTTTCAGGAACAAGGGTATCTAAAGAGTAATCTGGACTTAGGTCTTGAAAACTATCTTTAATATTTTTAGATTTTTCCCGATTGCTGGAAGGCAGCAAGTCAACAAGACTTTTTACTTCCTGCAGTGTTTCAATGTCGTTGTTGAATGCTCCATCTGCCACTGAGGATTTTGAAGTATGTGTCTTAGCGCCCCCCAATTCCTCCTGTGTAACATTTTCTTGTGTTACGGTCTTTACAACATCCGGGCCAGTCACAAACATGAATGAGGTATTTTTAACCATAAATATAAAGTCAGTCATTGCAGGTGAATACACAGCTCCACCAGCACATGGACCCATAATGACTGAAATTTGAGGAACAACACCTGAGGCTAGAACATTTCGTTGAAAAACCTCTGCATAACCCGCTAAAGAAGCAACGCCTTCTTGAATACGTGCGCCACCAGAGTCATTTATTCCAATAATGGGAGCGCCAACTTTCATTGCCATATCCATAATCTTACATATTTTTTCTGCATGAGCTTCAGATAGTGAACCTCCAAAAACTGTGAAGTCTTGACTGAAAACGTATACTAATTTTCCATTTATTTTTCCACTACCAGTGACCACTCCATCTCCCGCATACTTCTGATCGGCCATGCCGAAGTCATTAGTACGGTGTTCGACATACATATCGTACTCTTCAAAAGTATCTTGATCTAAAAGTACCTCTATTCGCTCACGTGCTGTCAATTTGCCTTTAGCGTGTTGAGAGTCAATCCGTTTTTTTCCTCCACCAAGCTTAGCTTCTTCACGCTTTTTTTCTAATAATTTGATGATATCACTCATGAATGAACTATATTATATAATATTCCTGAATTATCAATTTATAAGTATTTTCTAAAGTGATTTGGGAGTTCAGTCTCTATTTTGACTTTTTTATTATTCATATCAATGAATTCTAAAGCACCAGCATGTAGAAATAAATTAGAAAATTTTATTTGATTGCGTTCAATATAATATTTTTTATCACCAAGGATTGGGAAACCATTCATAAAACAATGTTGCCTGATTTGATGTTTTCTACCTGATTGAGGGTTTAGTCTTAAAAGAAAATATTCTCCAGGCAGTTTTTTTATTATTTGATATTTTGTTTCAGCAGAAACATTTTTTTTATTTTTAGAAAGCATGTCATTAAGTATTCCCTCTCTATTTTTTGGTTTTTTTTCAACTATTGCATAATAAGTTTTTTTTATTTTATGGTTAGACAGAATTTTATGAAAGTACCTTGCTGAATTAGAATTTTTTGCAATTATCAATAGGCCAGTTGTGTCTTTATCAAGTCGATGCACTAGCTTAGGATGACTATCTTTAGTATTAAAAAATTGAAGTAAATCATCAATTGATAGATTAATTTTTGATCCACGCTGACATGGTATTCCAGCCCATTTATTAATAATAATAAAGTCGTCAGATTGAAAAACTACTGAACTTTTAATTTTTCTCTTGAGTATGTTGGGTATTTTAATTGAAGGTTTATTTTTATGAATTAATTTGAATTCCTTGAAAACATCAATTATATCATCTTGTTTAACTCTATAACTTCCAAGTTTTTTTTTGTTATTTACTTTAATTGATTTTTTTCTGAGCTCTTTGTGAAGTAATGAAAAAGGAATATTTAATTTTTCTTTTAAAAACTTGTCTAATCTTACCCCGTTAGAAGCACTATCAACAATTATAGTTTTTTTGGATTTCATCTAAATTTATATGTTTAGATAAATCAACTTATTATTAATTAGATATTATTTTTCTTAATCAAGAATTTGGATATAAGCCATAGGCGCATTATCACCTGATCGATAGCCGGCTTTTACAATTCTACAATAGCCACCGCTTCTGTCTTTGAATCTTTCAGATAAATCTCCGAAAACTTTTGTTACTGCTTCTTTATCTCTAAGCGAGTTAAAAGCATTTGCCCTAGATGAACTTTTATTCTTTTTACCTAGAGTTATAATCTTTTCAACAAATGGTCTTAATTCCTTTGCTTTTGGAAGTGTGGTTTTAATAGTCTCATTTTTAATTAGAGAAACAGCCATGTTCTCAAGCATCGCTATCCGATGCGATGATGTCCTATTTAACTTTCTTTTTGCAATTCCGTGTCTCATTTTTAGTTATATGGATCTTCAATCTTTCTTGCCATTTCCTCGATATTTTCAGGTGGCCAGTTAGGCACTTCCATGCCTAAATATAGTGACATAGTGCCTAGTACTTCTTTTATTTCATTTAGGGACTTACGTCCAAAATTGGGTGTACGCAACATTTCAATTTCACTTTTTTGAACAAGGTCTCCAATGTAAATAATATTATCATTTCTCAGGCAATTCATAGATCTCACTGAAAGCTCAAGCTCCTCAACTTTTCTTAAAAGATTTTTATTAAATTGAGGTTCCAATGCATCAGGTTCTTCCTGAATCTCTTCAGGTTCTTCAAAATTAATAAATGATTGCAATTGGTCTTGAATTATTCGTGCTGCAAAAGCAATTGCATCCTCAGGAGATACTGATCCATTTGTTTCAATTGACATGGTTAACTTGTCATAATCTAAAACTTTTCCTTCTCTAGTATTTTCTATACTGTATGAAACTTGTTTAACAGGGCTAAATATGGAGTCTATCGGAATCAGGCCTATTGCAGAATCTTCTGGCTTGTTATGTTCAGCAGCAACATAACCTTTACCTTTTGCTACGGTCAGCTCCATATTAAATTCAGTATTGTCATCAAGATTACAGATAACTAACTCTGGATTTATGATATCAATTTCAGATGGTGTATTTATCATACCCGCAGTAATCTCACCTGGACCAGTTACATTGAGATTCATTTTTCTTACACCTTCAGAATGCATATTTAAAGATAGGGACTTAATATTTAATACTATATCTGTAACGTCTTCTCTTACTCCGTCAATAGATGAAAATTCATGAAGAACATTATCTATTTTAATAGCTGTAACAGCAGTACCTTGTAGTGATGACAACAGCACTCTTCTAAGAGCATTTCCAAGTGTTAATCCAAAACCCCTTTCAAGCGGTTCCGCAATTAAAGTTGCTTTATATTGAGTGTCTTCATCGCTGATTAGCTTTAGTTTTGAAGGTTTTATTAATGCCTGCCAATTATTAATAATACTCATAGTTTTTTTCCTTTAAAAAATATTAAACTCTTCTTTTCTTTGGTGGACGACAACCATTGTGAGGAATTGGTGTAGTATCTTTTATAGAAGTTATATAGAATCCCACAGCTTGTAATGCTCGTAGTGCCGACTCTCGTCCTCCGCCAGGTCCTTTTACAAATACTTGTAAGTTTTTTAAACCAAACTCTTTTGCTTTTGTGCCAGCATCCTCAGCTGCAATTTGTGCAGCGTATGGTGTGGACTTTCTTGATCCTTTAAAACCTTTTACTCCTGCAGACGACCATGCAATACTATTGCCTTGCTCATCAGTAATGGTAATCATAGTATTATTAAATGTAGCATTAATATACGCTAATCCAGATATGATATTCTTTTTTTGTTTTTTCTTTTTTACTGTTTTAGCTTCAGCCATATTTATTTAGTAACCTTTTTCTTTCCAGCAATTGCAATAGCTTTTCCTTTTTTAGTTCTAGCGTTTGTATGAGTACGCTGACCTCTACATGGCAAATTTTTTCTGTGTCTTACACCTCTATACGTACCTAAATCTTTTAATCTTTTGATATTTCCAGATACCTCTCTTCTTAAATCACCTTCAACTAAAAATGATGATGAAATAACATCACTAACATTTTTTATTTCTGCTTCAGATAGATCCTGAACTCTAGTATTAGCATCAACATTTGCCTGAGAACATACATCTTTTGAAATCTTATCACCAATTCCGTAAACGTAGGTCAAAGCAACCCCTAATTTTTTTTGGGTTGGAATATTTACTCCAGCAATACGAGCCATTAATAAAGACCTAACATTTTTGGTTTGAGAGATTGCGGGATTATAGGATTATTAATTAATTGGTCAAGCATATTAAAGATGATCTATAATTGTGTTAATTGATTGATTTATTTGCATAATTTCACCTACACCACTGACTTTTTTTAGCAGTTTTGCTTCATCATAATATTTTATTAAAGGCATAGTTTCTTTGAAATATGTTTCGAGCCTTTTAATTAGAGTTTCCTCGTTATCATCGGATCTTCCTTCTTCTTTACCTCTAGATAATATTCTGTCTTTTAAATGTTTTTCATCAACATCTAACTGAATTACGCATGATATATTGTCTTTTAGTTCTGACATCAATTTATCTAGAAGCTTAGCCTGCTCTGTATTTCTGGGAAAGCCATCGAGCAGGTAACCACTTAAATTTTTATTATTAAAAAAAAATGATTTAATAACATTAATTATAATATCGTTAGAAACTAGTTTTCCCTCATCAATGATTTGTTTAGCCTTTACCCCAATTTCACTTTTATTAGCTATCTCCATCCTAAGCAAATCGCCTGTAGATAAGTGACTTAAATTATATTTTTCACAGATTAAATTTGCCTGGGTTCCTTTTCCAGCTCCTGGGGGTCCCAATAAAACTAAATTCACCTTCTTGTGCCTCTTAGGCGAGATTTTTTTATTAGAGCTTCATATTGATAAGCAAACAAATGACTTTGAATTTGTCCAACAGTATCCATGCCTACAACCACAACAATGAGTAGTGATGTACCTCCCAAATAAAATGGAATTGAGTATTGTGCAATTAAAATTTCTGGGAGTATGCATACAAATGCTAAATATAGTGCCCCAATGGTTGTTATTCTGGATAAGACAAAATCAATATACTCAGCAGTTTTTTCACCGGGCCTAATTCCTGGAATAAAGCCACCTTGTCTTTTTAGATTATCAGCTGTTTCAACTGGATTAAATACAATTGAAGTATAAAAGAATGCAAAAAATATAATGGCCGCGGCATACATAAGCATGTATGCAGGTTGGCCCCTACCAAGTAATGCCGCAATATCATTTAACAATCCTGGCTCTGCAGATACATTAAAATTCGCAATTGTAATTGGTAGCAACAGAATAGATGAAGCAAATATTGCTGGTATAACTCCTGCAGTATTGAGTTTAAGAGGTAAATGTGTGCTATCTCCAGCAAACATCTTATTACCCATTTGTCTTTTTGGATACTGGACTATTAATCTTCTCTGAGCTCTCTCCATAAAAACAATAAAGATAACTACAGCTACAATCATCACTAAAAGTAAAACAAGTGTAAGAGTTGAGATTGTTCCCTGACGACCCAATGTAAGTGTATTTATTAAGGCACTAGGTATTTCAGCTACAATACCAGAAAAAATAATGAGCGATATTCCATTTCCTATGCCTCTACTGGTTATTTGTTCTCCTAGCCACATTAAGAAGACAGTTCCGCCAGTTAATGTAATTGTTGTTGAAAGTCGAAAAAATAGTCCAGGGTCTGTAACAACTTTTCCTGCTGACTCTAACCCAACAGAAATCCCATACCCTTGTAATAAAGCAAGTAAGACAGTTCCGTATCTTGTATATTGAGTAATTTTTCTTCTACCAGGCTCACCCTCTTTCTTCAAACTTGCCAGATGCGGAGAGACACTTGTCATAAGCTGCATAATAATTGATGAAGATATATATGGCATGATACCTAATGCGAAAATAGCCATTCGACTAATTGCGCCACCTGCAAAAACGTCAAACATTCCAAGAATTCCACTTTGATTAGTTTCAACAAGAAGTTTTAATTGCTCAATGTCTATTCCAGGTAAAGGTATATATGTGCCAAATCTATAAATTATTAAAGCACCTAAAGTGAACCAAATTCTTTTTTTCAATTCAGTTGCCTTAGAAAAGACACTAAAGTTGAAATTTGATGCTAATTTTTCAGCTGCTGAAGCCATTTCGCTAAATTGCTTTACTTATTTTTAATTCAACACCAAGTTTTTGAAGTTTTTCTTCTGCAGACTTAGTTACTTTACTACACTCAATTATATTTTTTGATTTTAATTCACCTGTACCGAGAATTTTTAAGAGTTTTTTATCTTTATTTTTCAATATACGTAACTTTTTTAAGAGTGCAATATTTATAATCTCTGACTCGTTGATAGAATTTTTATCGATCAATTTCTGCAGTGTGGCGAGGTTTAATTCAAAATATTGTTTCTTTGTAAAATTTGAAAATCCAAATTTAGGTAATCTTCTATGTAAAGGCATCTGTCCACCTTCGAAACCATTTATAGCAACACCTGAACGAGCTTTTTGTCCTTTGTGACCACTCCCAGAGGTTTTACCCTTACCTGAGCCTATACCTCTTCCAATTCTCTTCTTTGATTTAAAGCTCTTATTTTTATCAATTTGATTTAATTTCATTTAATTATTTTCCGTAATTACTAAATGTTTAATTTTTTTAATCATACCTAATGTTTCAGGCGTTGCTTCTCTTATGACGCTGCTGTTAATTTTTTTTAGCCCTAGTCCTTTTACCGTCGCTATTTGTCCCTTTTGAGAACCAATCGTACTTTTTTTTAATGTAATTTTTAATTTTTGAGTCATGTCGTTTCTCTTGCAGAAGTAATGTTGCCGACTTTTTTAGATCTCCTTGCAGCAATTATCTTAGGGGATTTTTGCTGTTTCAGTCCATCTACTGCTGCTCTGATAATATTATAAGGATTTGAGCTACCAACTGACTTTGCAACAATGTCTTGTATGCCTAATAATTCAAATACTGCTCTAACTGATCCTCCAGCAATAATACCTGTGCCTGAGGGTGCAGATCTCATTACAACGCGTGATGAACCGTGTATTCCAATTATATCATGATGTAATGTTCTGCCCTCTCTAAGCGGTATTCTGACCAAACTTTTTTTAGCTGAGTCTGTTGCTTTTTTAATGGCCTCAGGAACCTCTTTTGCTTTTCCATGACCAAAACCAACTTTGCCAGACTCATCACCAGCAACAACTAATGCTGCAAATCCAAATCGCCTTCCTCCTTTAACAACTTTTGTAACACGGTTAATTGCTACTAGTTTGTCTTTAATATCAGTACCATTTTGATCTTTTATCTTGTTTTCTTTTGCCATAATATTTCCTATAAATTTATACCCCCAGATCTTACTTCATCAGTAATAGTTTTTACTATTCCATGATACAAGTTTGAACCACGATCCAAGTAAACATCTTTAACGCCCTTTTCAGCTGCTGACTTAGCAAGTTCACTGCCTAATATTTTTGCATTTGCAACATTACATGAATTTTTATTTTTTTCTGAATTTAGAGTTGAGGCACTGCAAACAGTAATACCTTTATTATCGTCAACGATTTGAGCATACAAGTGCTGTGAGGACTTATAAAGAGTAAGTCTCATGCGAGATTTATTATTTTTCTTTAGCTTAAACCTGACCCTACTTGATCTTTTTTGTTTTTTTGGAGATAACATTATTTCTTTTTACCTTCTTTTCTATTTATATACTCATCGGCATATTTTATGCCCTTACCTTTATAAGGTTCAGGCCCCCTAAAATTTCTAATTTCAGCAGCAGTTTGTCCAACAAGTTGCTTGTCAGGACCCTTAATCTCAATATTATTTTGCTTATCTACTGTGACTGTAATATTTTCTGGAATATCGTAGTTTATCGGATGACTATACCCAAGCAATAATTCAAGAGTTTTACCTTTTAAGGCTGCACGATATCCAACACCATTCATTTCTAATTTTTTTGTAAAACCCTCACTTACACCAATAATTAAATTATTAACTAAATTTCTCTGTAATCCCCAGAAAGAAACTAGAGTTTTGTCATCAGATTTGGGTTTCATTGTAATTTTTTGACCTTCAACTATTACTTCGATTTGAGAATTTAACTTAGATTCAAGTTTGCCTAATGGGCCCTCAGCTGAAATTAATCCATCTTGAAGATTAATTTTTACGCTTTGTGGTATATTTATTTCTTTTGATCCAACTCTAGACATAATTAAAATACTCTACAAATTATTTCCCCGCCTACTTTTTGATCTCTTGCGTCTGCATCCGTCATCACACCTTTCGAAGTTGAAATAATTGAAATTCCAAGACCATTATGTACATACGGTAACCTTCCAGCGCCAGAATAAACACGCCTACCTGGTTTTGAAATTCTTGTGATCTCTGAAATTACTGGACCTTTTTCATCATATTTCAGTTCAATATCAAGCTCTTCCCTGCCAGATGAGTGTTTTGTTCGAGCATATCCTCTTATGTAACCTTCTTTTTTAAGTACCTCTAAAATATTTTCTCTTAACTTTGATACGGGGGAACTAACAATTGGTTTGTACCTCATTTGTGCATTTCTAATTCTACTAAATAAATCTGACAACGGATCTTGTAATGACATATTTCTTCCTTTCTACCAGCTTGATTTATTCATTCCAGGGATTTGACCTTTAGATGCAAGATCCCTCAAAGCGATTCTAGATAATCTCACTCGTTTATGGTAACCCCTTGGACGGCCTGTTAATTCACATCTATTTCGAACTCTTGTTCTCGCACCATTTCTTCTTAGTTTGGAAAGTTTTAGTTGAGCTTGAAACCTATCATCAATAGAGGTTTTTTTGTCCATAATAAGAGATTTTAGTCTATTTCTTTTCTGCAGGTCTTTTTCAGACATTTTTATTCTTCTTTTATTTTTTTCTATCGAACTTTTTTTAGCCATATTCTTACCTAATCATTAATTGGAAAATTTAGAGATTTTAATAATAACAATGCCTGCTCATCATTTGTAGCTGTAGTATTAATTGTAATATCTAACCCACGCACCTTATCAAGTTTATCCACATTAATTTCAGGAAAAACTGTGCATTCCTTGATTCCGAAAGAGTAATTGCCTCTTCCATCGAAACAATTTTTTTTCAATCCTCTAAAGTCTCTAATACGCGGAAGAGCAATAGTAACGAGTCTATCAATAAACTCGTACATCCTGTTACCTCTTAAAGTAACCTTTACTCCTAAAGGCATACCAGCTCTGATTTTAAAAGTAGCGATTGATTTTCTTGCTTTTGTCACTAAAGGTTGTTGACCTGCTATCGAAGCTAATTGATCTGAAGCAAGTTGAATTACTTTAGAATCATTTACTGCCTCTCCAAGGCCCATGTTTAATGAAACTTTTACCAACTTAGGCAGCGCAAGATCGTTCTTTATGGAAAGATCATTCTTTAGCTTTGGCACTATCGTATTTACATACATTTCTTTTAAACGTGGAGTATAATTATCCATCAATTTGATCTCCCGTTTTGATGTTAATTCTCACTTTTTTATTGTCTTTTAAGTATTTATAGCCAACTCTAACACCTTTGTTGGTCTTTTTATCAACCGGCATTAAATTAGAGAGCATAATTGGCATCTCCTTATTCAAAACTCCACCTTCGTTTTTCTGATCTTGTTTTTGATGCTTCTTTGAAATGTTCACGCCCTTAACAATTGCTTTCATACCTAATATTTTCATCACTTCACCAACTTTTCCCTTATCCTTACCTGTGTTAACAGTAACTTGATCACCTTTTTTTAATCTCATGCTCATTATAAGACCTCCGGTGCTAGTGAAATGATTTTCATTTGTTTTTTTGATCTTAGCTCTCTACAAACAGGGCCAAAGATTCTTGTCCCTACCGGTTCACCCTGATTATTAATTAATACAGCGGCGTTTGTATCAAACTTAATTGTACTTCCATCAACTCTTTTCAACTCTTTTCTAGTTCTTACTATTACAGCTTTATGGACAGTTCCTTTTTTAACCTTCCCTTTGGGTATTGCGTCTTTCACAGTTACTACGATAATATCTCCTACAGATGCAAAACGACGCTTTGATCCACCAAGAACTTTAACACATAAAACCTCTTTGGCTCCTGAGTTATCCGCAACATTTAATCGAGACTCAACTTGTATCATTTAACTAATTGCAACCCATCTTTTTAGTTTAGAAATTGGCTTAGACTCCATAATTCTTACTTTATCTCCTGCGTTAAATTGATTATCGGGATCATGTGCGCTGTATTTTTTTGATCTTCTAATCACTTTTTTTAACACTGGGTGTTTAAACTTTCTTTCAACTAAAACTGTTATTGTTTTATCTTGTTTGTTACTAATAACAGTTCCTTGTAATATCTTTTTTGGCATATTAGTTAACCGTTTTTTCCTTCATTATTGTTTTTATTCTTGCAATCAGTTTTCTTACCTTAAAAATTCGAGACGTATTCTCCAGCTGGCCCGAGGACTTTTGAAATCTCAAGTTAAAGGACTCCTTGTATAAATTTTGCAACTCAGTCTTTAATTGATCTATTGTTTTTTTTCTTATTTCTTCTGCTTTCATAAAGTCTCTATTTAATTAACTGTTCCACTACCTTAGTTTTAATAGGCAGTTTAGATGAAGCGCGTCCAAAAGCCTCTGTTGCAATTGCTTGTGAAACGCCATCAACTTCAAATAAAATTTTTCCTGGTTTAACCCTGCATGCCCAATACTCTGGTGATCCTTTGCCTTTACCCATTCTTACCTCTGTAGGTTTTTTTGAAACTGGAACATCAGGAAATATTCTAACCCACACTCTTCCAGCTCTTTTCATGAATCTTGTCATTGCAACACGGGCAGCCTCAATTTGACGAGCTGTTACTCTTTCAGCTTCTAAAGCTTTCAAACCATATGTCCCATAATTAAGCGTTGTCGCTGACGTTGCAACTCCCTTAATTCTACCCTTATGTGCTTTTCTATATTTTGTTTTCTTTGGCTGTAACATATCTATCCTAATTTATTTGGGTTGTTATCTAATTCATGAGGTGCATTATCATCTATATCGCCTTTATATATCCAAACTTTTATTCCGCATGAACCATATGTAGTTTGTGCTGTTGCGACTGCATAATCTACATTTGCTCTGAAAGTATGCAAAGGTACTCTACCTTCCCTATACCACTCAGTTCTTGCTATTTCAGTTCCCCCAAGTCTACCTCCACAATTTACTCTAATTCCGTCCGCTCCCAAGCGCATTGCTGACTGAACTGAACGTTTCATCGCTCTTCGGAATGAAACGCGTCTTTCTAATTGTTCAGCTATGCCATCAGCAATTAATTGTGCTTCTACTTCTGGTTTTCTAATCTCCACAAGATTTATAGAAACTTCATCAGAAGTAAATTCAGAGATTTTTTTCTTCAATTTCTCAATATCACTACCTTTTTTTCCAATAATAAGACCTGGACGCGCTGAATAAATTGTAACCTGCGCTTTCTTTGCAGGCCGTTCAATCTGAATTTTTGCTACAGCACAATTTTTAAGTTTTTTCTCAAGATAAGCTCTAATCTTTAAATCTTCCTGCAAGAACGATCCAAATTCCTTCTTACCGGCATACCATCTAGATTGCCACTTCTTATTTAGAATTAATCTAAGTCCAATTGGATTTACTTTTTGACCCATATACTATTTTGCCTTCTCTTTCTTTACTTCCTTAACTTGATCTTCAGAAACTTTTATTGTGACGTTAGTAAGAAATTTATTAATTCTCCCCGGTCTACCCTTTGCTCTTGCTCTCCATCTTTTCATTACCATACCTTTACCACAATATGCTTCAGTAACTTTTAATATATCAATATCTAATTGATGATTATTTTCAGCATTAGCAATTGCACTATTTAAAACTTTAGAAATATTTTTAGCTACTCCTCTAGACGAAAATTTTAATAAGTTAAGCGCTTCAGATGCCTTTTTGCCTCTAATCATTTCAAGAACAGCATTAGCTTTTGACGGACTCACTCTCATGTTCCTTTGAATTGCATATGCTTCGTTATCTTTTCTTACAAGTTGTCTCATATTTATTTCGTTTTCTTATCACCTGTGTGGCCATTAAAAGTTCTAGTAGGAGAAAATTCTCCAAGTTTATGGCCAACCATGTCTTCAGTTACGTTTACAGGTATAAATCTTTTGCCATTGTGAACCGCAAAATTTACACCCACAAATTCAGGCAGTATAGTCGATCTTCTAGACCAAGTCTTAATGACGCTATTGCCACCTGAATCAGATGCCGCTTTTACTTTTTTTAATAAATGGCCATCAACAAATGGTCCCTTCCAAACAGATCTTGTCATTTATACCTCTATTCTTGCTTTCTTATCCGTTTTTCTTTTTATAATAAATTTATCAGTTCTTTTATTATTTCTTGTCTTCTTTCCCTTTGTAGGTCTACCCCATGGAGTTACAGGGTCTCTTCCGCCAGAAGTTTTACCTTCACCACCACCGTGTGGATGATCAATAGGATTCATAGCAACCCCTCTGACAGATGGCCTTATACCAAGCCACCTGTTTCTACCGGCCTTGCCTAGCTTTTGGTTTTTTTTATCAATATTTGATAAAACACCTATTGTAGCTCGACATTCTTCTCTAATTTTTCGCTGTTCCCCTGAAGGCAACTTAATAGCGACATAACCATTAGATTTTCCAACTATTTGGGTTGATGTGCCTGCAGACCTTGCTAATTGTGCCCCGCTTCCTGATTTTAATTCGATGTTATGTATGTCAATGCCTACAGGTATGTCAGACATGGGCATGCAATTTCCATCTCTAATTTCTTTTTTTGATCCAGAAATTACTTTATCTCCAACCTTTATATCTTTCGGGGCCAATATATAGCTTTGAATACCGTCATCATATTTAATCAATGCTATATATGAAGATCTATTTGGATCATATTCTATTCTTTCTACAGTCGCACTGACATCTACCTTATTTCTTTTGAAATCAATTATTCTATATTTTGATTTATGCCCTCCACCTTTTCTTCTCATAGTGATCCTGCCTGTATTATTACGTCCACCTTTTTTAGAGATACCAGTGGTAAGTGATTTTACTGGTTTACCATTCCATAATCCTTTTTTATCAACTAGAGTAAGTCCTCTGGTTCCGGGCGTGTTAGGTTTGAATTTTTTAAGTGCCATTTATTTATACTCCCGCATTAATATCAATAGTTTGACCATCTTCGAGGGTAACGAATGCCTTCTTGTAATCCGACCTTTTACCAAGAGAACCCCTAAATGATTTAAGCTTACCCTTAACGATTGAAGTATTTACTTTTTTTACTTTGACTTTAAAAATATTTTCAATTGCTAATTTAATTTCTTTCTTTGAACTTGATTTCTGAACTTGGAATGTAACTTGATTATACTCTGAACCCATTGAGGACTTCTCTGTAATAATAGGTTTGATTATTGTTTTAAAATCTTTAATTGTAGCCATCTTAATTAATCCTATTTTCAAGTATTTCTAAGGCATTCTTACTCATGATCAATTTTTCAAATCCAAGTAAGTCGAGTGCATTAAAATTATTTATACTTGAGTACTTTATATTTTTTAAGTTTCTTGATGCCAATGCAAAATTATTATCAGGTTTATCGCCCTCTAGTATAAGCGCAGAGTGTACATTTAAATCTGAGAGGCTTTTAACTAGTGTTTTTGTCTTTGGCTCTGCAATTTTGAGTTCTTCAACAATTATCAAATTGTTGTTCTTGATTTTATCAGAAAGAATATGCTTCAAAGCCTCTTGCCTAGTTCGTTTTGGCATCTTTTTTAATGAACGAACTCCTCTTAAGTTATGAGCCATTCCACCACTTCTAAATATATTTGCTTTTTTGGAGCCGTGCCTAGCTCCTCCACTTCCCTTTTGTCTTCCTAGCTTTTGTGTTGTTCCTTTTACTTCAGACCTGTTTTTAGTCCTAGCTCTTAGAGGTTTCTGGTTCGACTCATTCCATCTAACTAGAGAGCCAACAACACTTAAATCGGATTTACTATTGAATAATTGATCTTTCAAATTGACCGACCCGCTCTTTTTTCCATCTATTTTGTGCATGTCAATTTGCATTTACTTATTTTTCCTTCTTAACTTCTTTTTCTGATTTTACTGGTGTGGCTTCTATTTCTTTGATGCCATCTTTTTTAATTGAGTCCTCAACAACTAACCAAGTTCCCCTTGAGCCTGGCGTAGCTCCTTTTACACAGATTAGATTTTTTTGGTCATCAACCTTTACAACCTGTAAGCTTTGAAGAGTTTTGTGAACATCTCCGTATTGTCCCGCCATCTTTTTTCCTTTGAAAACTTTACCAGGGTCTTGGCACTGGCCTGTAGATCCATGACTTCGATGTGAAACTGAAACACCATGAGAGGCTCTCAAGCCGGAGAAATTATGACGTTTCATTACTCCAGCAAATCCTTTGCCCTTCGTGTAACCAGATACATCAATAAATTGACCTTCCTTAAAATGACTTGCTTTCAATTCATCTCCACTTTTAATCTCTTGGTCTTTACTAATTTCAAACTCTCTAAGATATTTATAAGCATCTGATTTTTTTTTATCAAAGAAGCCCTTCTGTGATTTTGATGTTTTTTTTAACTTGCAGGCACCAACCAATACCTTGTCTGAATTTTCATTTTCTGATGTAATTCGATCAATAATTTTACAATTTTCAACATGAAGTACAGTAACAGGAATATTTGTTCCACTTTGAGTGTACAAATTACTCATTCCAATCTTTTTTGCTATAATACCTGATCTCATTTCTTATAATTTGATTTCTACATCAACTCCTGAAGCTAAATCTAATTTCATTAGTGCATCGACTGTTTGTGGCGTTGGATCGACTATCTCTATTAATCTCTTATGAGTCCTGATCTCGAATTGCTCTCTACTTTTTTTGTTAACATGGGGAGATCGAAGAACTGTAAACTTCTCATTATTTGTAGGTAATGGTATTGGGCCTTTCACCATTGCTCCAGTTCTTTTAGCTGTATCAACGATTTCTACTGATGATTTATCGAGTACACCATGGTCAAAAGCCTTCAATCTTATTTTGATATTTTGATTTTCCATTTTAATTATTTACGCAAATTTTGCTTTTACCTCATCTTGAACGTTTTGAGGTACTTGCTCATAATGATCAAAAAACATTGAATACTGAGCTCTTCCCTGAGTCATAGACCGTAATGTGTTGACATAGCCAAACATATTGGCAAGAGGCACCATTGAGCTAATTGCTGTTGTATTACCTCTAGCTTCACTTCCACTAACTTGACCTCTTCGACTACTCAAATCGCCTATAACATCCCCCATAAACTCTTCAGGCGTAACTACCTCAACTCTCATAACAGGCTCAAGAAGTTTTGGGCCTGCTTTTTGACAAGCATCTTTAAATGCCATCCTTCCAGCTATCTCAAAAGCTAAACTACTAGAGTCTACATCGTGATATTTACCATCTATTAATGTTACCTTATAATCAATTATGGGAAACCCGGCTATGACGCCGGTATCAGCAACGCCCTCAATTCCTTTTTCAACTCCTGGGATATACTCTTTAGGTATATTACCTCCCTTAATTTTGTCTTCAAATAATCTTCCTGTCCCCGGTTCACATCCCTCAACAATGATTTTTACTTCAGCGAACTGACCAGCTCCTCCACTTTGTTTTTTATGTGTATATGTTACCTCAACCTCTTTAGATATTGTTTCTCTGTAAGCAACCTGTGGAGCTCCTACATTAGCTTCAACTTTGAACTCTCGTTTCATTCGGTCAACAATAATATCCAAATGAAGCTCTCCCATTCCTTTAATGACGGTTTGCCCAGACTCGTCATCAGAAGTTACTCTAAAAGAAGGATCTTCTTTAGCAAGTCGAGCAAGGGCCTCACCCATTTTTTCTTGGTCAGCTTTTGTTTTCGGCTCGACAGCGATTTCAATAACTGGATCAGGAAAATCCATTGACTCTAATATGATTGGCTTTTGAGAGTCACATAGTGTTTCACCAGTTATAGTATCTTTTAGCCCTGCTATCGCAACAATGTCACCAGCATATGCAGTTTTAATATCTTCTCTGTTATTTGCATGCATAAGTAGCATTCTTCCAATTCTTTCCTTATCACCTTTAACGGAGTTCATGATTGTTGAACCGGCTTCTAACTTTCCTGAATAAATTCTTGTAAACGTGAGAGAACCTACAAAAGGATCGTTTGCAACTTTAAATGCTAATGCAGAAAAAGGCTCGTCATCTGATGCTTTTCTTATTTCTTCTTCTTCTTTACCTGCTATGTTGCCTGTAGCTTGTTGTACCTCACTTGGATCCGGCATAAAGTTTACTATGGCGTCTAAGAGTGGTTGTACGCCTTTATTTTTAAATGCACTTCCAGTTAAAATTGGAACAAACTCAAAATTGATTGTACCTTTTCTAATACAACGGTTGAGCGTTTCTTCATCAGGCTCTTCCCCGTCTAAATATTTTTCTAAAACCTCTTCATCTTGCTCAACTGCCATTTCTACCATTTCAGATCGATATTTTTCAGCAGTCTCTTTTAATTCTTCTGGAATCTCTGCGTACTCGTATTTAGCTCCAAGGTCTTCATTTGCCCAAACAATTGCTTTATTTTTTACAAGATCAATGACACCCTTAAGATCAGACTCACTTCCATAGGGAATTTGTAAAACTAAAGCATTTGCTTGAAGTCTGTCTTTAATCATATCAAGACATTTATAGAAATCAGCTCCGGTACGATCCATTTTGTTAACAAAGCACATTCTTGGAACCTTGTATCTATTCGCTTGTCTCCATACAGTTTCTGTCTGGGGTTCAACACCAGCTACACCATCAAATACTGCCACAGCACCGTCAAGAACTCTAAGTGATCTCTCAACTTCAATAGTAAAGTCAACGTGGCCTGGAGTATCAATTATATTAATTCTATGATCATTCCAAAAACATGTAGTTGCTGCTGAAGTAATTGTAATTCCTCTTTCTTGCTCTTGTTCCATCCAGTCCATAGTAGCTGCACCATCATGAACTTCTCCAATTTTGTGACTTTTACCGGTGTAATAAAGTATTCTTTCAGTAGTAGTAGTTTTCCCTGCATCAATGTGAGCCATGATTCCTATATTACGGTATTTCTGCAGTGCGTATTCTCTTGTCATATTACCACCTAAAGTGTGCAAAAGCTTTATTGGCTTCTGCCATCTTATGAGTATCTTCTCTTTTTTTTATGGCTGATCCTTTGTTGCCAGCTGCGTCCATTAATTCAGAACTTAATTTATCAACTAAACTTTTTTCTTTACGGTTTCTTATTGCATTAACAATCCATCTAATTGCTAGAGCTTGAGACCTGTTACTTTTAACCTCAACTGGGACTTGGTAAGTTGCTCCACCAACTCGACGTGATCTTACCTCAACAAGTGGTCTAACATTTTCTATTGCTTTGTTGAAAACATTCATTGGAGGTTCACCAGTTTTGCTTTCAATATTTGTGAATGATTTATTTATTATGGCCTCTGCTACAGTTTTCTTGCCATCAAGCATAATAGCATTTGTAAATTTTGTAAGAACTTTACTTCCATGAACTGGATCCGGTAGTACTTCTCTAATTTGAGCTTTTCTTCTTCTAGACATTTATTTAGGTTTCTTCGTTCCATATAATGAACGACGTTGTTTTCGCTCACCAACACCTTGAGTATCTAAAACTCCTCTTACAGTGTGATATCGAACTCCTGGCAGATCTTTAACACGACCGCCTCGAATTAATATTACTGAGTGTTCCTGTAAATTATGGCCCTCACCTCCAATATAACTTGTAACTTCAAATCCATTTGTAAGTCTAACTCTCGCAACTTTTCGTAACGCTGAGTTAGGTTTTTTAGGGGTAGTTGTATAAACTCTAGTACAAACACCTCGCTTTTGAGGATTTGCTTTTAATGCTGGAACCTTATTTCTTTTTTGAACTTTGGTTCTAGGTTTTCTAATTAGCTGACTTATAGTCGGCATAAAATATCTCCAGTCTTTACAACTTAAAGGTTAACTATTTTAAAAAAATTAATAAAAAGTAGCGTTTAGATTTCTCTACCGCCTACTATTTAAGAATGCCGAATAATACTTAATAGTTTTTGCAGGTCAACAAAATTTATTAGGAATTCTCCTGTATTTCGGCTGATTCTTGCTCTTTCTTTGCCTGAATTGCCTCAATTTCAATTTTTGCCTCTTTATCCAACAATTTTGCCTTATTTTCAATTTGATTGAAGGTTCTTCCTGTTCCTGCTGGAATTAACCTTCCGACAATTACGTTCTCTTTGAGTCCCTCAAGGCGATCCATTTTACCTTTTATCGACGCGTCAGTTAGAATTCTTGTTGTTTCTTGGAAAGATGCAGCTGAAATGAAAGATCTTGTTTGAAGAGATGCTTTTGTAATACCAAGCAATACAGGTTTTGCTATTGCAGGTTTCTTTCCTTCACTTTCTAGCTGTTCATTTGTAGTCAAAAATTCAAATCTATCAATTTCTTCACCTTTGATAAATGAGCTATCACCAATTTCAGTAATATGGACTTTTTGTAACATTTGCCTGCATAGTACTTCGATGTGCTTATCGTTAATTAATACGCCTTGCAGCCTATAAACCTCTTGTACTTCATTGATAAGATAGTCAGCTAAAGCTTCGATACCCAAAATTTCTAAAATGTCATGAGGGTCTGGGTTTCCATCTAATAAGTAATCTCCCTTCTCAATAGTTTCACCTTCTTGATAAGCTATATGCTTTCCTTTTGGTATTAAAACTTCTACAGGGTCACCATCTTTTTCAGGAGTAATAATGACTTTTTGTTTTCCTCTAATATCTTTTCCAAAAGAAATGACTCCAGAAGTCTCAGAAATGATTGCGTGATCTTTTGGTTTTCTTGCTTCAAATAACTCTGCAACCCTCGGCAAACCTCCAGTGATATCTTTTGTTTTTGAAGCAGCCTTTGGAGTTCTGGCTAGAACATCTCCCGCATGAACTTCCGATCCATCTGCCACAGAAAGAATTGAGTCAGGAGGCAAGAAGTATCTGGCTTCATTACCATTTGCAAGGAGTATAACTTCGCCTTTTTTATCTCTAAGTGTTATTCTCGGCTTTAATTCACTTCCTTTTGGATCTGATTTCCAATCCTTAACCTTGGTGTATGTTAATCCTGTTTTTTCTTCAGTTTCCTCAATAAGAGAAATTCCTTCTTCCATATCCACATAATTAGCAGTTCCTGACTTTTCTGAAATAACTGGATTTGTAAACGGATCCCATTCACAAATTTTTGTCCCACTATTTACTTTAGAGTCTTCCTGTACTAATATTTTTGTACCATAAGGAACTTTATAATTTGCAAGTTCTCTTCCATTCTTATCGTGAATTGCTAATTGACAATTTCGGCCCATAACAATCAGGTCATTATTACTATCTTCAACAGTATTTTTATTTAAAATTTTAAATATTCCATCAGTGTTAATCTCTATAAATGATTGATCGTTAATTTGGGCAGCGCCACCGATGTGGAAGGTCCTCATGGTAAGCTGTGTACCGGGCTCACCTATTGATTGAGCGGCTATCATTCCAACAGCTTCACCTTCATTTACAAGGAATCCTCTAGCTAAATCACGACCATAACATTTTACGCATATACCTCTTTTACTATCACACGTTAGTGGAGACCGAATATAAACACTTTGTATGCCTGCCGTTTCAATTTTTTCTGCAACAACCTCATCTACATAATCATCTTTTTTCGCAATATTTTCGCCAGTAATTGGATGGTTTACATCGTTCTGAAGGAACCTACCTAATACTCTGTCTGCTATAGAAATTATTACTTCTCCTCCCTCAACAACATCTGAAATCCATACTCCACTATCTGTTCCACAGTCAGGTTCAGAGATAGTGCAATCCTGAGCAACATCACAAAGCCTTCTAGTTAAATACCCAGAGTTCGCAGTTTTTAGAGCGGTATCTGCAAGGCCTTTTCTAGCACCATGGGTTGAATTGAAGTACTCTAGTACATTCAATCCTTCTTTAAAGTTTGAGATAATAGGTGTTTCAATTATATCGCCAGATGGCTTAGCCATAAGACCTCTCATGCCAGATAATTGTTTCATTTGTGCTGCAGAACCACGAGCACCAGAGTTTGCCATCATATAAATTGAATTTATTGGCATTTCCCTTTTAGTATCGTCATCAAATTTTTTGGATGATATTTCATTCATCATTTCCTGAGCAACACGGTCAGTACATTTAGCCCACGCATCAATTACTTTATTATATTTCTCCCGATTAGTAATAAGACCATCATTGTATTGTTTTTCATATTTTTCTATTTGACCAGCTGTTTCAGAAACAAGTTTTTCTTTTGTCTCCGGAATTATCATATCATCTTTACCAAAAGAAATACCTGCCTTGTATGCATAATGAAAGCCCAAAGCCATTAATTGATCAGCGAATATCACTGTATCTTTTTGCCCACAGTATCTGTAAACAGTATCAATAAGGCTTGATATTTCTTTTTTACCTAAAAGCCTATTTACTAGTTTAGGATCAAGATCTTTATGCTGCGGGACGAGGTTCCAAAGCAACATTCTACCTGGTGTTGTCTCAATTCTTTTTAATTTTTTGTTACCTTCTGGATCAATGAAATTAATTCTAGCATGAACTTTTGCATGGACTGTTGTTGCATTATTTTCAAGAGCTTGCTGTACTTCATAAATATCTTTAAATACAGATCCTTGTCCTGGCTCATTTTCTTTTTCTTGCGATAGATAATAAATACCTAAGACGATATCCTGACTTGGAACAATGACTGGTTTTCCGTTTGCAGGATTAAGTATGTTGTTTGTTGACATCATAAGAACTCTCGCCTCAAGCTGGGCTTCTAAACTTAAAGGCACGTGTACAGCCATCTGATCGCCATCAAAGTCTGCGTTGAACGCAGTACATACTAAAGGATGAAGTTGGATTGCCTTACCTTCAATTAAAACTGGCTCAAAGGCCTGTACACCGAGTCTATGTAAAGTCGGTGCTCTGTTTAGTATTACTGGATGCTCCCTAATTACACGGTCTAGTACATCCCATACTTCTGGACGTTCTTTCTCAACCATTTTCTTGGCTTGTTTTAATGTCGTGGCTAAACCTAGAGACTCCAACCTTGCGTATATAAATGGTTTAAATAGCTCGATAGCCATTTTTTTTGGCAAGCCACATTGATGAAGTTTTAATTCTGGACCAACAACAATTACAGATCTTCCAGAGTAATCAACCCTTTTTCCCAATAAGTTCTGTCTAAATCGACCCTGTTTACCTTTAAGCATTTCTGCCAGCGATTTGAGAGGTCTTTTATTTGTTCCAGTGATGACTCTTCCTCTTCTTCCATTATCAAACAACGCATCAACGGACTCTTGAAGCATTCTTTTTTCATTTCTTATTATTATATCTGGAGCTCTTAATTCAATTAATCTAGACAATCTATTATTTCTATTGATTACTCTTCTGTATAGATCATTCAAATCACTTGATGCAAATCTTCCTCCATCAAGTGGAACAAGTGGTCTTAATTCTGGCGGGATGACAGGTACAGAGGTTAAAATCATCCACTCAGGTCTATTTCCTGATGATATAAAGGCTTCAAAAATTTTAATTCTTTTTACAAGCTTTTCTGACAGCGCAACAGCTTTCGTCTCAGAAAGTTTTGTACGTAATGCTTCAAGCTCTTGCTCAAGTTCTATTCTTTCAAGAACTTTTCTGACTGCCTCAGCTCCTATACCAGCTGAAAAAGAATCTTCTCCATATTCTTCTTTAGCTTTCTCTAACTCTTCTTCATCAAGGAGCTGGTTTTGAATTAGAGGAGTTAGTCCTGGCTCAGTAACCATGAATTTTTCAAAATAAAGAACTTTTTCAAGATCTTTAAGCTTCATATCCATCATGAGAGCTATACGGCTTGGAAGCGATTTTAAAAACCATATATGTGCAACAGGAGCAGCTAATTGAATATGCCCCATTCTCTCTCTTCTGACATCCTTTTTTGTTACCTCGACACCGCATTTTTCACAAATGATACCTTTGAATTTCATTCTTTTATATTTACCACAAAGACATTCATAATCTTTAATTGGCCCAAAAATTCTAGCGCAGAAAAGACCATCCCTCTCTGGTTTGAAAGTTCTATAATTTATTGTTTCAGGCTTTTTTATTTCACCATATGACCATGATAATATTCTCTCTGGACTCGCAATTGAAATTTTTACCTGATTAAAGTCATCTCTTGATGCGGCAGGATTGAAAATATTCATTAACGATTGACTCATAGCTTTTTCCTAATTCAAATTTGAAAGTTCAATATTTAGACCTAATGATCTGATTTCTTTGATCAATACATTAAATGACTCAGGTGTTCCAGATTGGAAAACATCTTCACCTCTGATAATAGTTTCATAAACTTTAGTTCTACCTGCAACATCATCAGATTTAACAGTTAAAATTTCTTGAAGAGTATAAGCAGCTCCGTAAGCCTCAAGCGCCCAAACTTCCATTTCACCAAATCTCTGTCCACCGAATTGAGCTTTACCTCCAAGCGGCTGTTGAGTAACTAGACTGTAAGGTCCAATGGATCTCGCATGAATTTTGTCATCAACAAGATGATGAAGTTTAAGCATATAAATATATCCCACGGTTACTCTTCTCTCAAATTTTTCACCAGTTAATCCGTCCCATAGCTGTGTTTGGCCACTTTTATCGAAACCAGCTTCACCCAACATTTCTGATATTTCAGCTTCGGATGCTCCATCAAATACAGGTGTTTTAATAGGAACGCCACTAGCAATATTCATTGCGAGTTCTTTTTGTTCATCTTTACTTAATGATGATATTTCATTTTTATATTGATCTTTGCCATACACCTTTTCAAGAGACTGACCAATTACTGAGTGATCATTTGAAGACTTATATTGCGCAAGAGATTTATTAATTATTTCACCTATACCAGCGCATGCCCAACCTAGATGTGTTTCTAGGATTTGACCTACATTCATTCTACTAGGTACTCCTAGAGGATTTAAAACGATGTCAACTGTTCTACCATCTTCGAGATAAGGCATATCTTCAACTGGAGCAATTTTACTTATTACTCCCTTATTACCATGTCTACCAGCCATTTTATCTCCCGGCTGCAGTTTTCTTTTAACAGCAACAAATACCTTAACCATCTTCATCACTCCTGGTAAAAGTTCATCGCCTCTTTGAACTTTATCAACTTTATTGTCAAATCGAGATTGAATTGCAGATCTCGCAATGTCGTACTGTTTTTTTAAGTTATCAATTTCATTTTGATCACTTGAACTTTCAAGTTTCATCTTCCAAAGAGAGTCTAATTTAACATTTGATAAGGCAGCTTTATCATATTTAGTCTGATTTTCAATATCATCAGGTGTATCAGATATATTTTTATCATTAATTAGCAAAATAAGTCTCTCTTTAATATTTCTATTTAGAATTCCTAACTCGGCTTCTCTATCATTTGCTAATTTTTCAATCTCATCTCTTTCAATAGACAAGGCTCGATCGTCTTTTTCTATACCATATCTATTGAATACTTTTACATCTACAACGATACCACTTGATCCAGGTGGAAGTCTTAGAGAAGTATCTTTAACGTCAGTTGCTTTTTTCCCCAAAAATTGCTCTTAATAATTTCTCTTCAGGTGTTACAGGACTTTCACCCTTAGGTGTGACTTTTCCAACGAGAATATCACCAGGATTGACATCAGCCCCAACATACACAATACCAGCTTCATCCAGGTTACGTAACAATTCATCTCCAGCATTTGGAATGTCTCTTGTGATTTCCTCTGATCCTAACTTGGTGTCTCTCGACATAACTTCAAATTCTTCAATATGAATAGAAGTAAATTTATCCTCTTGAACAATTT
>CACANZ010000004.1 GCA_902533965.1 uncultured Pelagibacteraceae bacterium
TTATTCTTATACGGTTCGTATAGAATTAATAATAATCAAACAATCTATTCAGAAAATGAATTAAGAATAATACATACATATTTTAATCAAAAAGATAAATGGACGAAGAAATCAATTGAAAATACTGCAACACTGGGGTCATCTAACTTAATTACAGTTTTCCCTGAAACTTCATTGGGACTTGACTCAAGTAGACCAGAAAACTGGTTAGTTGGGTATATTAGAAGAGATCAAAATAAATTTTATAATTCAATTAATTATAAAGGGTTTACTTACGACAAAAAAATTCTTGTACCTTTTGGAGAGTATTTTCCATTATCAAGTCTGTTAAATATTTTATTTAGTGAAAATAAGTTTTTTGAAAACGAATTGACTAAAGGAAGTAGTGACCAGGTATTTAAGACTAATATATTACCACTTATTTGTTATGAAGTTATTTTTCCAAATTTCGTTCGTAATAGCATTTCAACTAACACTAATTTATTAGTAAATATCAGTAATGACGGGTGGTTTGGAAACTTTAGTGGACCTCGACAACATTTCACGCACGCTCTCTTTAGATCAATTGAACTTGGAATACCTCTAGTTAGATCTTCTAACAAAGGTTTTTCAGGCTTAATAAGCCCAATTGGAGAAATTTTAAATGTCACAAATATCGGTAAAACTACTTATTTAGATGTGAAAATCCCTAAGAAATTGGAGACAACTGTGTATAGAGAATATGGAAATCTCTTAGCATATTTTTTAATAGTTTTATTTTTTATAATTGGCTATGCTATGCGCTTTAAACAAAATAGTTAAAACGTATGAGTAACAAGTATCTTTTTACAAGTGAGTCAGTTTCGGAAGGTCACCCAGATAAGGTATGTGATATAATTTCAGATTCTGTAGTTGATGATTTTCTCTCTCAGGAAAATCCTGAAAATTCCAGGGTAGCAATGGAAACGCTAGTAACAACAAATAAAGTTGTGATGGCAGGAGAAGTAAGAGGTCCAGAAAACTATAAGTGTGATTACGAGACGCTTGCAAGAAATGCAGTGAAAGAGATTGGATATGAACAAGAAGGTTTTCACTGGGAAAAGTTTTCTTTTGACTGTTCAGGTGTACATAGTCAATCTGCAGATATAGCTATGGGAGTTGATGCATCAGGAAATAAAGATCAAGGTGCGGGAGATCAAGGAATCATGTTTGGTTATGCTTGCAAAGAAACACCGTCATTAATGCCTGCACCAATATACTACTCACATAAAGTTTTAGAAGAAATGGCGCTTAAAAGAAAGAAAGGCGAAACATCAGGAATACAACCCGACTCTAAAAGTCAAGTTACGCTTCAATATAATAATGGCTCACCAGAAAAATGTACTAAAATAGTAGTTTCTACGCAGCATGATGAAAATCTTGATCAACAAGGAGTGAGTGAAATTATTATTCCTATAATAAAAAATATTATGCCTGAAGAGTGGATTAGTGATGAAACTGAAATATTAATTAATCCTACTGGAAAGTTTGTAATAGGTGGTCCTGATGGAGATACAGGACTGACAGGAAGAAAAATAATAGTTGATACTTACGGAGGAGCGGCCCCACATGGTGGAGGTGCATTTTCAGGAAAAGATCCTACTAAGGTTGATAGATCAGCAGCATATATCACAAGATATATTGCTAAAAATGTTGTTGCATCTGGGATTGCAGATAAATGTACTCTTCAACTTGCGTATGCGATTGGCGTTTCAGACCCGCTTTCAATCTATGTAGACACACATGGAACTTCTCAGATGTCAGATGAAGATCTAATAAAAAAAATTACATCTAACATCGATCTTACTCCTAGAGGTATTAGGGATCACCTTAATTTACATAAACCGATTTATAAAAAGAGTGCAGCATATGGTCATTTTGGAAGAGAAGCAGAGAGTGATGGATCATTTTCTTGGGAAAACATTGACCTAGCAAAAAAACTTTAGAAAAATTCTTGTTTTTATTGAAAAACAAATATCCTAAGTATTATTCCTTTCAAGGAAGAAAAATATCCAAAAAAGTTTCTTTACCTAAAAAAAAATTGATAAATAAGTTTTATAATGATTTTTCTTTCGATCAGGATGTTATCAAATGTCTCAACAACGATAAAATAAATAGAAAAATAGATATACCCGATCGTTATGACATAACCAATATTGAAATTGGTTTTGGAAATGGAGAGTTTTTGATTAAAAATGCAATTTCTAAACCAAATGAATTATTCATAGGTGTCGAAGTTTATTTAAATGGTATTGCAAAAGTTCTTGAATCAATTTTAGATTTTGGTTTAAAAAATATAATGTTAAGCAATTTAAATAGTTTTTATTTTTTAGAAGCAATGCCACATAAATCCATTGATAAAATTTTTCTTATTAACCCCGATCCTTGGATAAAGAAAAGACATCATAAAAGAAGATTAATGTCTTATGAAATTTTATGTCTTTTAAATAAAATAACAAAATCTAAAAATTCAATATATATGACTACTGATTCTTCAGATTATCTGAGGGACACAGTAAGTCTCTTAAATGAATATAAAGATAGTTTTGGGACATTTAGTTCATCCATACTTAAAAAAAACGATGAATTATATGGAATCTCAAAATATCAGAGAAAAGCAATAGAAAACGGGGGTAAAATCTATTTGTTAATTCTGTGAAATTACTAAATTTTACTTACTTGATTTATTAATGCTACAGGTGTATAGACATACGAAAATATTGCTAATTCAAACAAAAGTGGGTTAAGCCCGCTTTTTTTTTACGCTGAAGGATACATATGGTTAGTGCAAATAAAATTGAAATTCTGCGAATTGCTGAAGCTGTTTCTCAAGAAAAAATGATTGATAAATCTATTGTTATAGCGGCTTTAGAAGAGGCAATTGCTAAAGCAGCCAAGAGTAATTATGGCGAAGAAAATGAAGTAATAGTAGAAATTAATCAAGACAACGGAGATATTTCTATATCAAGAAAAATGCTTGTTGTTGATGATGTTAAAAATAAATTTCTTGAAATTACTCTTAAGGCAGCAAAAAAAATAAATGGAGCTGCTCAAATAGGGGATCAACTGCTTGATCCACTCCCCCCTTTAGACTTTGGAAGAATAGCAGCACAAGCTGCAAAGCAAGTAATAAATTCAAAAGTCCGTGAGGCTGAAAGAGAAAGACAATACAACGAATATAAAGACAGGGTTGGTGAAATTGTAAATGGAATTGTTAAAAGAATGGAGTTTGGAAATATTATACTAGATCTAGGTAAAGCCGAGGGTATTATTAGAAAAGATCAAACTATTCCCAGAGAAAATCTGCGTAATGGTGACAGGGTAAGAGCATATATTTATGATGTACGTGCAGAATTAAAGGGACCACAAATATTTTTGTCCAGATCTCATCCACAATTTATGGCAAAACTATTTACCCAAGAGGTGCCAGAGATTTACGACGGAATTATTAGCATTAAAAGTGTAGCACGTGATCCTGGCAGTAGAGCTAAAATTGCAGTTTTTACAGAAGACGGCTCAATTGATCCTGTTGGAGCGTGCGTTGGAATGAGAGGCAGTCGAGTCCAGGCAGTTGTAAATGAATTACAAGGTGAGAAAATTGATATTATAAATTGGTCGGATAATGTTGCAAATTTAGCCATCGCTTCATTGTCTCCAGCTGAAGTTTTAAAAGTTGTTCTAGATGAAGACCAAAATAAAATTGAAGTTGTAGTATCTGAGGAGCACTTAAGTCTTGCAATAGGAAGAAGAGGTCAAAATGTTAAACTTGCAACTGAATTAACAGGATATGAGATCGATATATTAACTGAAGATGAGGAGTCTTCAAAGCGACAAGAAGACTTTACAAATAAAACAGAAATATTTGTATCATCTTTAGATGTTGATGAAACGCTCGCGCAACTACTCGTCAGTGAAGGATTTGGAAGTGTAGAAGAAGTAATAGATACTGATAAATCAGAGTTATTATCTATTGAGGGCTTCGATGAAGAAATTGCTACAGAATTAATAGACAGAGCAAAGAAATTTTTATCAGATAAAGATGATGAGAATCAAACAAAGATAAAGAACATGAAAGTATCTAATGATTTAATTCAGTTTGATTTACTCTCGAAAGCAATGATAGTTAAGTTAGCTGAAAACGACATTAAGACACTTGATGACTTTGCTGGATTGACAACAGACGATCTTATTGGCTACTTGGAAGTTAGAGGGGACAAAAATTCTAAAGTATCGGGGCTATTAGAGGAGTTTAATTTAACACGAGAAGAAGGTGATCAATTGATCATGGAAGCAAGAAAAATATGGCTAGAATAACTTGATTTATAGGTTTTTATAATGACTGATATCAAAGATACAAGAAAAAAGAAAAAGACCTTAAGTTTAAAGCTGGGCGCAAAACCTCCAATCACGCCTAAAAGAAATATTGAAGCAGGTAAAACGGTTATTGTTGAAAAAAAGAGGTATAAAAGAGGTATTAACATAGAAACTCAATCTCAAAATGTTAGTACAAATAAGCAAAATCCTCCTGAAAGAATTTCAGAAGAAAATAATCAGAAAAGTCAAAATAAATCAGGTGTCGTACTCAAACCATTATCAAAAGATGAACAAAAAAGAATTCTAAAAGCAGACAGCAAAAAAGATAAAAAAGATGAGATAGATAAAATCAGATCTGGAAAGTCACCTAATCAGTCAGAAAAACAAGACCTTTCGTCGATTGAAAACACAAATATCAATATTAATAATTTAGATAATAGAGATTTTAAAAGAGACACTGATAAGAAAAAAAATTCAGAAAAAATTGAAACTGAAGATAAAAAGAAAACACAAAATACGTTTGGTCGAAAAAAAATTAGAGAGAGAAAAGTTACCATTGTTACAGCTTTAAGTGATATTGACGAAAGAACAAGGAGCCTTGCGGCCTATAAAAGAGCAAAACAAAAAACTAAAAAAATCCAATTAGAGCAAGAACCTGCCAAGAAAATTATCAGAGACGTATACATACCCGAGTCCATAACGGTTAAAGAATTAGCAAATAGAATGACAGAAAAGTCAGGTGACTTAATAAAATCACTAATGAAAATGGGCATGATGGCTACAATAAATGAATCAATTGATGCTGATACAGCAGAAATTTTGGTCACAGAATTCGGTCATAACTTCAAAAGAGAAAATATAGAAGATCTTGAAAAAGACCTTATATCAAAAGATATTAAAGCTAAAAAAAATGACACCAGGTCACCAATAGTGACCATAATGGGTCATGTTGACCATGGAAAAACTTCTTTATTAGATAAGATCAGGAATTCAAATGTTGTTTCAGGGGAGAGTGGAGGCATCACTCAACATATCGGTGCATATGAAGTAATACATGATAGTAAAAAAATTACTTTTATCGATACTCCAGGACATGCGGCTTTCACAGATATGCGTGCTAGAGGAGCTAACGTAACAGATATTGTAGTTTTAATAGTTGCTGCTGATGACGGAGTAATGCCACAAACTAAAGAAGCGATCTCACATGCAAAGTCAGCAAAAGTGCCCATTATTGTTGCTATTAACAAATGTGACAAACCAGAGTCAAATCCTCAAAAAATTAAAGAGCAACTTCTGTCAGAAGATTTAATAGTTGAAGATTTGTCAGGTGAGATCCAATCAGTGGAAGTATCAGCTGAAACAGGTAGCAATATTGATAAATTACTTGAGTCTATTGTTTTACAGGCTGAACTCTCAGAATTAAAAGCAAACAATGAAACTTTTGCTGAAGCAACTGTAATTGAAGCAAACGTTGATAAAGGAAGAGGACCTCTCTGTAATATTATTGTTACAAATGGGAAATTAAAAGTAGGCGATATAGCTGTAGCTGGAAGTCAATATGGAAAAGTTAGGGCAATACTTAATGATAAAGGACAAAATCTAATAGAAGCAGTTTCATCTAAGCCTGTACAAGTACTAGGACTCAATGAGCCACCAGAGGCTGGAGACAGTTTTGTAACAGTTGAAAGTGATGAAAAAGCAAGAGAATTGTGTGAAATTAGAAGTCGAATCAAAAAAAATAATACATTACCAAAAAAAATTAAAAATATTGATAATGACTTAGCCTTTGGTTCCCTTGAAAATAGTAAGGAAGTACTAGAAGTTGTAATAAAAGCTGATACACGCGGTTCATCAGAGGCTATAGTTCATCAATTAGAAAATATAAAAAGTGATAAAATAATAATTAATGTAATTCACTCTGGAGTTGGTTTTATCAATGAGAGTGATGTTGCTCTTGCATCAGCATCAAACGCATTATTATTATCATTCAACTCCTCTGCTACAAAAGAAGCTAAGGTTAAAGCAAAAGTAAACAATGTTTCAATTCAAAACTTTAATATTATTTATGAGCTTGTTGAATTTGTATCTAACTTCGCTAGCGGTAAATTAAAACCCACAATCAAAGAAAATTTTATTGGTAAAGCTGAAGTTTTACAAATCTTTAAAGTTTCAAAAATTGGTGCGATCGCTGGTTGCAGAGTAGTTGAAGGTTCAGTTAACAAAAATGCGAGAGTTAAAGTAACAAGAAATGAAAAAACAATTTACGATGGAGATATTCTAAGTCTAAAAAGAGAAAAAAATGAGGCCAATGAGGTAAAATCTGGAACAGAATGTGGAATTAGTATAAAAGAATTCAATGATTTCGAAGTTGGTGATTTCATTGAAGTATTTAGTATAGAAGAAATAGCACAGTCATTGTGATCTTAAAAAGAAAAACTGAAAAGACTAGTAGATCATATAAAGTTTCTGAAATAATCAGAAAAGCTATCAGCGAAGTTTTGGTGAGAAATGAATTGCCACTCGATAAGCCATTTGAGTTTCCGATTAATGTAGTTAAAGTTGAAATGAATTCTGATTTAAAAATTGCCTATGTCTATGTTGTCGCTCATGAAAAAATTGAAAAGACTGAAATTATGTTAAAACTAAATTCCTGTAAGCAATATCTCTCAAGAGAAGTGACAAGCTTAATAAATTTGAAATTTTCTCCTAAAATTGTTTTCAGAAATGACAAAAGTATTGATGAGATAACTAATATAGATAAATTACTTAGATCTGATAAAGTTCTTAATGATTTAAAAAAAATTAAATCATGAACGGTTGGATATTTATAGACAAACCAAAAAATACTACATCATTTAATGTAATTAAAAGGCTTAAAAAAGTTTTAAATATTAAAAAAATCGGTCACACAGGTACTTTAGACCCTTTTGCGACAGGAATACTTGCAATTGCTTTAGGTGAAGCAACAAAAAGTATTCATTATCTCAATCAAAATAAAGTCTATAAATTTAATGTAGTTTTCGGGGAGCTGAAAGATACCGACGACATTACTGGAAAGACAATTAAAAGATCAAATATTTTGCCCACATTAGCTGAAATAGATCAATGTATTGAAAAGTTTATTGGAAAACTCAGACAAACACCCCCACAATTCTCTGCAGTAAAAGTTAATGGTAAAAGAGCTTATAAACTTGCGAGAAATAATCAAAAATTTGAACTCAAAGCCAAAGATGTATTTATAAAAAGTTTAGAATGTTTAGGCGCTAAAGATAAAAATGAGTATTCTTTCATAATGGAATGTTCCACTGGTACTTATGTGCGATCAATAGCTAGAGATTTAGGAAAAATGCTTGGGTCATATGCCTATGTTTCTGAGTTAAGAAGAGTAAAAATAGGTAAAATTGAGGAAAAAGACATTATTTTACTAGATAAATTTGAAGAATTAGTACATATTGGCGATCATTTTGAACTAATGCATTCAATTAGAGACGTACTGGACGACATCCCAGCAGTATTGATCGATCAAGAATTAAGTCGTAAATTTCGAAATGGTCTTAGCTTTGAGTATTTTGATAAAAAATCTGACTATGATTATTTATTAATTGAAACAAATACAAAAGTTATTGGTATAGGTAAAGCTATTGAAGGTAAAATAAAGCCTGTGAGGGTTTTTAATTTATAAGAGGAACAGTGATGTCGATAAATAGAGAGAATAAGACCAAGATAATTGATGAATATGCGAGATCCGAAAAAGATACAGGATCTCCAGAGGTACAAATAGCTATTCTTAGTGAGAGAATATCTAATTTAACTGAACATTTTCAGTCACATAAAAAAGATAATCATTCAAGAACTGGTCTTATGAGACTCATAAATCAAAGACGGAGCTTGTTAGCATACTTAAAAAAAAGCAATAAGGAATCTTACGAGAAATTAATAGAAAAGCTCGGTATTAGAAAATAAAGCAATGATAAATAAAAATTTTAGAGGAATGAAAGAATATGGAAAAAGCTATTTCAAGAGAAATGAATTGGGGAAACCAAGTATTAAAAATAGAAACAGGAAAAGTAGCAAAACAGGCAACTGCTTCAACTATAGTTAGTTATGGAGACACAGTTGTTATGGCTAATGTCGTAGCTGCTAAAACTGCAAAACCCGACATTGATTTTTTTCCATTAACTGTCAGTTATCAAGAAAAATTTTATGCTGCAGGTAAAATTCCAGGGGGTTTTTTTAAACGTGAAGGTAGACCTACTGAGTTTGAAACACTTACTTCAAGACTAATTGATAGGCCTATAAGACCATTATTTCCTGAGGGATTTAAAAACGAAACTCAAGTTATCTTAACTGTATTATCGCACGATACAGAAACAAACCCTGACATAGTTGCAATGATAGCAGCTTCTAGTGCCTTGACATTATCTGGAATACCATTCATGGGACCAATTGGTGGATGTAGAGTTGGTTATGATGGAAAAGATTACACTTTAAATCCAAAAATTAATGAAGAAACTCAATTAGATCTTGTAGTATCTGGAACTCAAGATGCTGTCCTGATGGTAGAGTCTGAAGCTAAAGAACTTTCTGAGGAAATTATGTTGGGTGCAGTCAAATTTGGACACGAGTCAATGCAAGAAGTCATAAAAATCATTATTAATCTTGCTGAGGAGTGTGCTAGAGATCCATGGGAATTTGAATATACTGTTAATGATGAGTTGATTAATGAGCTCAAAAGTGAATTCGAAGATCACATCAAAAAAAGCTATTCAATTGTTGATAAAATGGAAAGACAAAACTCATTAAGTGAGATTAAGTCTGCTGTAGAAGAAAAATATGCTGACATTGAAGATAAAAATATTAATGAAGTAATGTCATATTTCAAAAAAATTGAAAAAGATGTGGTCAGATCTCAAATTTTGAATGACAAATCTAGAATTGACGGGCGTAAGCTTGATGAAGTAAGAGATATTTCTTCAGAAGTCTCATGGTTGCCCAGAACACATGGATCGTCTTTGTTTACTAGAGGTGAAACACAGGCAATAGTTGTTGCAACGCTAGGATTTGGAGAAGATGAGCAAAGAATTGAGGCACTTCAAGGTTCTTATAAAGAAAATTTCATGCTTCATTATAATTTTCCTCCATATTCAGTTGGTGAGGTTGGAAGAATGGGTTCAGCAGGTAGAAGAGAAATTGGTCATGGTAAATTAGCTTGGAGAGCCCTTAAAGCAGTATTGCCTAATAAAGAGGATTTTGATTATACAATCCGCTTAGTATCAGATATTACTGAATCAAATGGTTCATCATCGATGGCGACTGTTTGTGGATCTTCACTTGCCCTGATGGATGCTGGAGTTCCCATCAAAAATTCAGTTTCAGGTATCGCAATGGGATTAATTAAAGAGGGCGATGATTTTGCTGTATTATCTGATATTCTGGGTGATGAAGATCATTTAGGTGATATGGATTTTAAAGTAGCAGGTACCAAAGACGGTGTTACCTCATTGCAGATGGATATTAAAATCACCGGAATAACATATGAGATTATGGAAAAAGCTCTCGACCAAGCTAAAGGTGGAAGAGAATACATCTTAAATGAAATGAATAAAGCGTTAGACTCTCCAAGAACTGAGCTTGGACCTTACACACCAAGAGTTGAAATGATGAAAGTCAAAAGAGATAATATTGGTGAAATCATTGGAAAAGGTGGCGCAACCATAAAAGATATAATTGAAAAATCTGGAGCAAGAATCGATATTAGTGATAGTGGAAATGTAAAAATAGCCGGAACCAACAATGAATCAATTCAAGCCGCAATTGAATTAATAAACTCAATTATTGAAGAACCAGAAGTTGGTCAGGTTTATGAGGGTAAGGTTGTTAAAATTATGGAATTTGGCGCATTTGTTAATTTCTTTGGTAAAAGGGACGGGCTTGTTCATATTTCACAACTATCTGAAGAGAGAGTTGAGAAAGTTACTGACGTTGTAAGTGAAGGTGATATAGTGAAAGTCAAAGTAATCGGTTTTGATAAAGGCAAGGTTAAATTATCAATAAAAGATGCTGAAATCTAAACAAAGGTTTCATTAATGGAATACATTAATACTTCAGAAGATAAACTTCATGAAGAATGTGGTGTATTTGGTATATTTGGAAGTCCAGACGCTTCCGCACTTACTGCCTTAGGATTACATGCCTTACAACATCGTGGTCAAGAAGGTGCAGGAATTGTTTCATTTGATGGAGAAAAGTTTCACGGCGTTAGAAGGCCAGGACTTGTTGGGGATCACTTTAATAAACAAGAGGTGATTAATAGGTTGCAGGGTAGCAATGCAATTGGTCACGTTCGATATTCTACAACTGGTGACTCAATTTTAAAAAATATTCAGCCCTTGTATGCAGATTTAATGTCAGGCGGCTTTGCATGTGCTCATAATGGAAATCTCACAAATGCTTCAGCTTTAAGAGAAAAACTTGTCAGTCGCGGATCAATTTTTCAATCTACATCTGATACTGAAACAATTTTGCAATTAGTAGCGCAGTCTGAGAGAAAGCAAATAGTTGATAAACTTATAGATGCTTTATTTCAAATCCATGGGGCCTATTCACTTGTTATTCTTACAAACAAAAAACTTATTGGTGTAAGAGATCCTTATGGAATAAGGCCTTTAGTTCTTGGTGACCTCAATGGGGCCCCAGTTCTAGCTTCAGAATCATGTGCTCTTGATATTATCGGTGCAAAATTTGTCAGAGAAATTGAAAATGGAGAAATAATAATAATTTCAGAAAAAGGGATGGAAAGCATTAGACCTTTCCCAAAAGTTGCCGAAAGACCATGTATTTTTGAGAGAATCTATTTTTCTCGTCCTGACAGTATGCTAGGAGGAAACACAGTTTATACTTATAGAAAAAATCTTGGAATAGAATTAGCAAAAGAACATTATGTTGATGCAGATACAGTTGTACCTGTTCCTGACTCAGGAGTTCCAGCCGCCCTTGGCTATGCACAGCAGTCAAATACGCCATTTGAACTAGGTATAATTAGAAATCACTATGTTGGAAGAACATTTATCGAGCCATCCCAAAGTATCAGACAATTTGGTGTTAAGCTTAAACATAACGCTAACGTATCTTATATTAAAAATAAAAAAATTATTTTAATCGATGACTCTATTGTAAGGGGAACTACAGCAAAAAAAATAATTAAAATGATTTATGATGCAGGTGCGAAAGAAGTACATTTAGGTATAGCATGCCCTCCGATAAAGCATCCTGATTTTTATGGTATAGATACTCCAGATTATAATGAACTTATTGCGTCAAAAAATAGTATTGAAGAGATTAGTAAGACTATTGGATCTAAATCATTATTTTTCTTATCATTAGAGGGCACTTATAGAGCTATGGGCTATGAGAACAGAAATCCTGACCAACCTCAATTTACTGATCATTGTTTTACAGGCGAGTACCCCACAAGTTTAATTGATCGTGAAAAGGGGAATATATCAAAACAGTTTTCTCTTTTAACAGAAAAAAACTAAATTTCTTTAGGAACACCTACAATATTATAGCCACAGTCAACGTAATGTGTCTCACCTGTTACGCCAGAAGACAAATCACTTAGTAAGTATAGGCCTGATTTTCCAACATCCTCTAAATCAATGTTTCTATTCATTAAAGAATTTTTCTCAGACCACTTCATCATGTCTTTGCCACCAGAAATACCAGCCATAGCAAGTGTTTTCATTGGTCCTGCTGATAATGCATTGACCCTAATGTTGGAAGGGCCGAGATCAGCAGCTAAATATCTTACACTGGACTCAAGAGCAGCTTTTGCAACACCCATTACGTTGTAGTTCCGAATATATTTTTGAGATCCATCATAGGTAAGTGTTAGAAGTGAACCACCATTTTTCATTAGTTTTTCAGCTTCGTGAGCTACCTCCGTAAAAGAAAAACATGAAATAAGCATAGTATTTGAAAAGTTATTGCGTGATGTATTCAAATATTTTCCTTTTAATTCTTCTTTTTCAGAAAATGCTATTGAATGTAATACAAAGTCAATTTCGCCCCAATGATTTCCAATTTCATCAAATGATTTTTTTACTGATCCTTCTTTTAATACGTCACATTCGATTAAAAAATTACTTTTAATCGAATCTGCTAAAGGCTTCACTCTTCGATGTAAGGACTCTCCCTGATAAGTAAAACAAAGCTCAGCACCTTCATCAGATAATTTTTTTGAAATTCCCCAAGCAATGGAATGATCATTAGCAACACCCATAACCACCCCTTTTTTTCCATGCAGTAAACTCATCCTTCAAACCTCTTAAATACTAATGATGCATTTGTACCGCCAAATCCAAAGCTATTACTCATTGCGGTATCAATTTTTTCATCATGACGTGAAGTAAGTATATTCATTCCAACTGCTTCTTCATCCAACTCCTCAATATTAGCAGATTCTGAAACAAAATTATTATTCATCATTAATAAAGTGTAAATTGACTCATGAACACCTGCTGCGCCTAAGGAATGTCCACTCAAAGATTTTGTAGAACTGATAAGAGGCAAATCATCTTTAAATACTCTTTTTATTGCTTTTAATTCAGCAATATCACCTACAGGTGTTGATGTTCCATGAGCATTAATGTAATCAATTTTTTCAATATCTTTTTTTGCCATGATCATGCACCTTTCAGCACCTTCCCCTGATGGTTGAACCATGTCATGACCATCTGATGTAGCTCCATAACCGACTATTTCAGCGTATATCTTAGCATTTCTCTTTACCGCTGTTTCTAAATCTTCCAAAACGACTACCCCACCTCCGCCGGCAATAACAAAACCATCACGATGTTTATCAAAAGCCCTTGAAGATTTTGAGGGTTGATCATTATATTTTGAGGATAAAGCAGGCATTGCATCAAAGAGCGCTGACAAAGTCCAATCTAATTCCTCACCTCCTCCAGCAAATATACGATCTTGTTTTCCCATTTGTATAATTTCATAAGCATTACCTATACAGTGGGCACTTGTAGAGCATGCTGAACTTATTGAATAATTTATACCTTTAATTTTAAAATAAGTTGATAAAGTTGCAGAGTTGGTGCTGCACATGACTTTTGGAACACTTGTAGGACCAATTTTTTTCGGACCTTTTTCTCGAGTGATGTCAAACGCTCTCAGTAAGCTTTTGGTAGATGGTCCACCCGATCCCATAATTAAACCTGTCATATTATTCGATATTTCATCTTCATTAAGTCCGGAGTCCTCAATAGCCTCATTCATAGCAATATAATTATAGCTCGCTCCATCTCCCATAAATCTAAGAAACTTTCTTTCTATAGTTTCTTCTAAATTGAGATCTATTTGGCCACTTACCTGGCTTCTAAAACCCATTTCTTTTTGTGATTGGTCAAAAGAAATACCGGACGAAGCACTGTATAATGATGATTTTACTTCATCCTTATTATTTCCAAGCGATGATACGATTCCAAGGCCTGTAATTACAACTCTTCTCATTATTTAATCAGTCCTACCTTTAATCCTTCGGCAGAATATATTTGCTTACCATCTACTTCTACCACTCCATCACCTACTCCTACAATAACACCTCTTTTTATTATTTTTTTCATTTCAATTTTATATTCAACCAATTTTGAGTCCTTTAAAATTTCACCACCAAATTTTACATTACCTGAACCTAGTGCCCTTCCGCGTCCAGGTTCACCAATCCATCCCAAATAGAACCCAACTAATTGCCACATTGCATCCAAGCCTAGACATCCTGGCATCACAGGATCCATTTCAAAATGACAATCAAAAAACCATAAGTCTGGTGTGACGTCCAATTGAGCAACAATTTCACCTTTACCGAATTTACCACCACTATCAGTAATTTTTGTTATTCTATCAAACATTAACATTGGCGGAAGTGGAAGCCGTGCATTTCCAATACCAAACATTGTGCCGTGAGCGCAATCTAAAAGATCTTCTTTTGTAAAGCTTGATTTTTTTTCCACAAGGTTTAACTATCTTATTGTTTTATATGAAGTTTATAAGATTAATGTATTATTATTGTAAAATACATTAAATTTTAATAAAAATAAATTTATGATAGATATCAAGCATTTTTTGAGACAAAACTCGCTAAGACCAACTAAGCAAAGAGTGATTATAGCAAATTACTTATTTGACGGTGTAAACAAGCATGTAACAGCTGAAACTCTATCAAATAAACTTTTGAAGATGAAAGCAGGGATATCTCTTGCAACAATTTATAATACCCTTCATGACTTTTACGAAAAAGGTCTTTTAAAAAAATTAATGATTAATTCTGAACGTATTTATTTTGATACTAACACTGAGCATCATCACCACTTTTATTCTAAAAAGGATCAAAAATTGATTGATATAAATGTAGATATGAAAGTAAGTGGCCTCCCAAAGCCTCCAAAAAATAAAAAAATTAAGAAGATAGAAGTTCTAGTTCACTTAGATAATTAATTGATAATAATTCTCAATATCAGTTTAGAACGATTCTAATGTATTGACTTTTTTTAAATCAATTATATCTTTGTACTAACTTATTAAGGAGAGACAAATGACTGAATTAAAAGATAGTAAAACTTTGGATAACCTAAAAGCAGCATTTGCAGGTGAGAGCCAAGCAAATAGAAGATATTTATACTTTGCACAAAAAGCAGATGTTGAAGGCCACAATGATGTAGCTGCTGTATTTAGATCAACTGCAGAAGGTGAAACAGGACACGCTCATGGACATTTAGAGTTTATGGAAGAAGTAGGTGATCCTGCAACAGGAGAACCAATTGGTTCAACAGAGGATAATCTAAAAGCTGCTATAGCTGGAGAAACTCATGAGTATACAGATATGTATCCAGGCATGGCAAAGACTGCAAGAGAAGAGGGTTTTGACGAAATAGCTGATTGGTTCGAAACATTGGCTAAAGCTGAAAAGTCTCACGCAGGCAAATTCCAAAAAACATTAGACTCAATTGATTAATTAAAAAGGGGCTTAAATAGCCCCTTTTTTCTATCATGGATATAAAAAAAGAAGGCAGTTTAGCTGCACCTACACGTGATATTGTAGATTGGAACTCAGATGAATATCTAAATGAAAAAGCTTTAGATGCTGAGATGCGTCGACAGTTTGAAGTTTGTCATAGTTGCCGACGGTGCTTTAATCTCTGCGATAGTTTTCCAACATTATTTGATTTTATTGACGACTCGCCAAATGAGTCAGTTGATGATTTAACAAAAAAACATTTCGAAGATGTTACAGATAAATGCACATTATGTGATATGTGTTTTATGACTAAATGTCCTTACGTACCACCCCATGAATTTAATATCGATTTTCCTCATCTGATGCTCAGATATAGAACTTATCAAGAAAAACAAAAAAAATTATCTAAAATTCCAAAAGAACTTGCAAAGATAGATCGAAATGCGAGTCTCGCAAGACTGTCGCCCAGTATAGCTAATTGGTCATCTGATAAAAAAAATAAATTAACAAGAAGTCCTTTGGAACTTATGACAGGTATAGATAAAGATGCTGAATTACCTAAGTTCGAAAAAAAGTCATTTCATGATAACTTTAAAAATATTTCTAATAAGCTAAATAAAAATGCTCCAGCTTATGGAAGAAAGGTCGCAATTTATTCAACATGTTATGTTAACCATAATAATTCAAAAGTAGGAGTAGCAGCTAATAATGTTTTAAATTTTAATGGTGTGGACACAATATCAACGTACCCAGGTTGTTGTGGAATGCCACATTTAGAGCAAGCGCAGCATGAAAAAGTAAAAATTCAATCAGAAAATATCTCAGAAGAATTATGTAAACTTATCGATCAAGGTTATGACATAGTAACTCTCACAGCCAGTTGTGGTTTAATGTTAAAATTTGAATGGCCATTAATTAATCCAGAAAATAAAAATGTTAAACGACTATCAAAGCATGTTTTTGACATTGATGAATATATTGTTGATATAGCTAAAAAAGAAGGACTTGTTGATGGTTTACAATCTTTTGATGATGGAATTACTGTTCACAACGCCTGCCATGCTCGGGCACAAAATATGGGCAATAAAGCGCTAGAAATGTTGAAAAAAATTCCCGAAACCAAAGTAGATGTCGTTGAAAAGTGCGCTGGACATGGAGGAACTTTTGGGGTTATGAAAAAAACAAGAAAGTCGGCAATTAAATACGGCAGGGCGACTGCTCGTCAAATCCGAAACAAAAAAAACAAGTATATGGTCTCGGACTGCCCTCTTGCTTGTAAGCATTTAAATGAATTTTTAAATGAAGATAAAGATACAAAATATATATCAATGCATCCAATAGAAGTTATAGCAAAATCCTATAATTTAACTTGATATTTAATTATTAATTATTAGGTAAGTGATATGCCAATCGAACAAAAAAAAATCGACTCGTCAGATTTATTAGACTTAACTACTTATTCAAAAGAGCGTAAGGCAATTCGAAAAGAAGTTGTTGCAATGAAAAAAAATAGACGAGTAGAGTTAGGACCACATTCTACTTTCTACTTTGAAAATTTTTTTACAATGAAGGCTCAGATACAGGAAATGCTTTATATTGAAAAAGGTGGCGATGAACAATTAAGAGATGAATTAGAGGCGTATAATCCCCTAATACCAAATGGTTCAGAATTAGTTGCTACATTCATGTTTGAAATAGATAATCCATTAACTAGAAAAAAAGTTTTGTCCTCTTTAGGTAATGTAGAAAATAAGACATATATAAAGGTAAATGGAAATAAAATTTTTGCTGTACCTGAAAATGACGTAGATCGTACAGACAACTCAGGAAAAACATCATCAGTTCATTTTCTGCATTTTAAGTTTGAGGATCATCATGTTAGAGATTTTAAAGATATGGATTGCACTGTTGAGATTGGAACTGACCACGAACAATATCCACACATTTCAGTACTTACTAATGAGGTAAAGACTGCACTCATAAAAGATTTTGATTAATCTTTTCCAGTAGACCCAAATCCTCCATCACCTCTTTTTGTTTGATCAAGATCTTGAACTTTTTTAAACGTTACTTGTATAGCATTTGTGAAGACCATTTGAGCAATTCTATCTTTTGGATTAACAGTAAATTCATCTTTGCTTAAATTTATTAATACAACTTTAATTTCACCTCTATAATCACTGTCTATTGTTCCAGGAGTGTTTAATATTGTTATACCATGTTTAAATGCTAAACCAGATCTTGGCCGAATCTGAGCCTCCAAACCTTTTGGCATTGCAATTGAAATTCCACATGGAATAATTTCTCTTTCCCATGGACGAATTTTAACTGAATTTTCAATGGATGCACTTAAGTCAACTCCAGCAGCCTCATCAGTCTGATAAGAAGGAACATCAAAATCCTTAAGCTTTGAAATTTTTTTTATATGTACTTCTGAGAAAGGTAGATTAGCCAAATCAATAATATCAATTATTTAAGTGAAGAGAGATTTTTTGACATAGTTTCTTGGCTACTTCTTTTTTTGTCATCAATTCCCAGTTTTCAGAGTATAGCTTTGACGTAAAGTATATTTTATTTGTATCCTGATTAAATATACTATTTTCTGAAACATTATTCCCTAGAACCCAATCACAGCCTTTTTTACTTAGTTTTTCATCGGAGTTTCTTTCAAGATTACTAGTCTCAGCTGCGAAACCTACTACCAGTTTTGGCCTTAAATGGTTTCTTTTACTTAGTCTTTCCAAAATATCTGGGTTTTCTTCTAAAATAATATTTTGACGTGATCCATCTTTCTTTATCTTTGCAATCTCTTTATTAGCAATCTTATAGTCTGCTACGGCAGCAGCACATACTGCTATATCTACTGGCAGTGAACTTTCGCATGCTTCTAACATTTGATCAGCTGAGTTCACTTTTATGACCTGTTCTACATTAGGCTCGGCTAAGCTCGTTGGGCCAGAAACTAAAGTTGTTTTTGCACCTAAGCTTTGTAATGTTTCTGCTATTGCATAGCCCTGTTTTCCAGAGGACTCATTAGAGATAAATCTTACAGGGTCTATCATTTCTTTAGTTGGACCAGCAGTCACTAAGGCAGTTCGATTCACAAGAGGTTTATAATCAAGCGCATCAAAATATTTTTTAATAAATTTTACAACTTCATTCGGTTCAGCCATGCGGCCTTCACCGTATTCACCGCAAGCCATTTCACCGTTATCTGGGCCGATAAATTCGATGCCATCGTTTTTCAATGTCTCAACATTTCTTTGTGTAGAATTATTCAACCACATTCTCACATTCATTGCGGGTGCAATCAGTATTGGCTTGTTTGTAGCCATGAGAACAGTAGATGCAAGATCATCAGCTACCCCGTAAGCCATTTTTGAAATCATATTTGCAGTCGCTGGAGCAACTAAAATAATATCTGACAATCTAGAAAGTTGAATGTGACCCATTTCATGCTCATCTGTTAAATTAAACAAATCAGTATAAACTTTATTTCCTGAGAGACTTTCAATAGATAAAGGTGTTACAAATTCAGATCCAGATTTTGTTAAAATACATGTTACGTCTACGTTATTTTTCTTTAATTCACGTATTGTTTCTAGAGACTTATATGCAGCAATACCTCCAGTAATAATCAATAGAACTTTTTTATTTTGCATTTTGTACACGTATACTTTTTTATTCTAAATGACTAGTAATAAACGAAAAATTTTTCTAAATGAATACAAAAGCAAGCATTATTCCAACTATAAGGGCTACACCGCCTATTACATATGAATTGCTAGCACTATTTTTTGGAGTTTTATCCTCTTCATTCTTTACAATCAAATCAAAGGCTTGATCAGCTCTTGAGATAAAGTCGGGAATGTCAGGAACTTTTCTTGCTATACTTTGTAATGCCTGTTGCGTTTGTTGAAGTCTATTTTTTATTCCTAACTCATCTTTTAGCCATGTTTCAATTTCAGGTTTCGATACTTCCCAAAAATTAATATCTGGATCCAACTTTCTGGCAACACCCTCAACCGTTATCATTGTTTTCTGTAAAAGCAAAAGCTGTGGTTGTAAAAACATATTAAATTGCTTTGTTATATCAAATAACTGGAGAAGCACATTTCCCATTGAAATATTTTTAGCTTTTTGATTTATGATTGGCTCCCCGATCGATCTCAAAGCTTGTGAAAAATCCTCTATAGATTGATTTTTGTCAATCAAGCCTGCTTCTTGATGAATTTTTGCAATATGTAAATAATCTTGTTTTATAAATCCATAAATAATTTCTGCTAAATAAGATCTATTTTTTTTATCCAATCTACCCATAATACCAAAATCAACTGCTAAAAGTTCACCCTTTGGATTAAGGAATAAATTACCTTGATGAAGGTCGGCATGAAAATACCCATCTCTTATTGACTGTCTTAAAAAATTTATAATCAGATTTTCAGCCGCCTTTTTTTTATTTACTTTTTTTTCGTTCAACTCATCAATTTTATCTGCAGGAACACCAATAATTTTTTCCATCGTGAGTATTTTTTGAGTAACTTTATCCCAATAAACTTTTGGTACATAAAAAGTCTCATCCATATTCGTATTCTCAGATAACTCTGAAGCAGCCGCAGCCTCATATCTTAAATCCAGCTCAAACTTTATGACTTCCTTTGCTTTTTTTATTATAGAATTAGGCCTTAACCTTTGAAATTCAGTGAAATTTTCCATGAAAGTGGTAAGCCACTCAAGCCTTTCCATTTCCTGATTGATTATTTTTTCTATTTCTGGCCTTAGAACTTTCACCGCCACATCAATTTCTGTATTAGATGATTTTATTTTAGCAAAATGCACTTGAGCAATTGAGGCTGCAGCAATTGGTTCGCTAAATTGTGAAAAAATACTATCAATACTTGTTCCAAACTCATCTTCAATAATTTCAATAGCTATTTTTCTAGAAAAGGGTGGCAAATTATCTCTCAATAATGACAGATCCTCTGCAATTGTATTGCCTACGATATCTGGCCTTGTAGATATTAACTGTCCTAGTTTTACAAATGAAGGACCAAGTTCGTTCAATGCTTGCGCAATTCTTAACCCGTCAGATTTATTCTTATGGTTTTTATCATAAGACACACCTATAGAAATTAAATTAGTAAAAAAAATAAATAAAAATTTAAATCGTATATTTTTATTTATTAAGATTAATACATTGTACTTTTTTAGTACTCTAATCAGTTTGATCAAAAAAAGTAAATTACTGAGCATTTATAATTTTTGTGGCATTGTGTATGGCTACAATTCCATTAAAAATATTACGATAGTTTACATCTTTAAATTTTGTACCCTCAATGATTTCTTTAAAATTTTCTTGTGATGGGAAATTACTAATTGTTTTTGTTAAGTACTCATAAGGCTCTTCATCTCCAACAATAATTTTACCCATTACTGGTATAATTGAAGAATAAAAATTATACACATTTGAAATTGTTTCATTCTCAGCTTTGGAAAATTCTAAGCAATAAAATTTTCCCCCAGGTTTTAACACTCTATATGCTTCACCCAATGATTTTTCAATATTAGAAAAATTCCTAACACCAAAGGATACGAGGTATGCATCAAATGTATTTTCTTTAAAAGGAAGATCTTCTGCGGGTGCAACAATCCATTCAATTTTATCTTTAAAGTTGTGATTTTTTTTTCCTTCTTCAACCATAAATTCATTAGGATCACACACAGTAGCCTTTCCTTGGCCTTTAACTCTTTTTAAGAATCGTCTTGCAACATCACCAGTTCCTCCGGCTACATCAATTATATGCATCTCCTTTTCCGGAGAAAGCCAATCGATTAGTAATTCTTTCCAATACCTATGTGCACCAAGTGACATAATATCATTCATGATATCGTATTTGCTTGCAACTTTATCAAAAACTTCTTTTGTTTCCATAATACGTTTATTTATTTAATATCTTATAAACTAAAAAAGTATAAATGTAATATATGCCAGAGCTACCAGAAGTCCAAACAGTTGTAAATGGCATAAAAAGCAAAATTAATAAGCATAAAATTTTACGATTCAAGAAATATATAAGTAAATTAAGATATCCTATCCAAAAAAATTTATCTTCAGAAGTAGAGAGCTCTACAGTTACAACTGTTTATCGAAGAGCAAAATATATAATTATAAATTTATCAAATAACAGATCATTAGTAATACACTTAGGCATGTCAGGAAGGATTATTATTGTAAAAAATAATAAAAAAAAATTTAAACACACACATTTCTCTATCTTATTTGATAAGAACTTAGTTTTTCAATTTATTGACCCAAGAAGATTTGGATATATTTTCGTTACGGAAACGGCCTCATTAGAAAGACATAGGTTCTTTGTGAACCTTGGTGTTGAGCCCCTTATTAGACAATTTAATGATCGGTATCTTTTGAACGTAACGAAAAATAAAAAATCGCCGATTAAAAATATAATTATGAATCAAAAATATATTGTTGGTGTTGGAAATATTTATGCTTCTGAAGCATTATTTATGTCAGGTATTCATCCATTCAGGTTAGGTAAAGATATTACAAAACGGGATTGTGTAAAATTGGTACGCGCTATTAAAAGTGTACTAAAAAAATCTATAAAATTAGGCGGTTCAAGCATAAACGATCATACGATGGTTTCTGGAAAGATGGGATATTTTCAAAATAAATTGTATGTTTATGGTAAGGAGGGATCAAAATGTGCAAAAAGATCTTGTCAGTCGCCCATAATACGAATAGTAATAGCGCAACGTTCATCATTTTATTGTTCTGAATGTCAAAGATAAAAAAATATAGTTAATTATGGCCAATACAAAATCTGCAAAAGGTAAAGTAAGAGAGATTTCTAAAAAAACAGACATTAATAAATCTGTTAGGAACAGATATCGTACTTATATAAAAAAAGTAGAACTAAATATTGTTAAAGGCAATAAAAATGAAGCTCAAGAGGCTCTAAAGCATGCAGAGTCAGAAATAATGTCAGCTGTTTCGAAAAAGATTGTTCACAAGAATACTGCCTCAAGAAAAATTTCACGTTTATCCAGCCAAATAAAATCTATCAAATAGATTCATTAAACTTTTCCGTAGCTTATGAAAAGCAGTGAAAGTTACATGCAAACATAACAGACTAATTTAATTCTAAATTTTATAAGTATCTTAACTACTTTTATTATTGCGATTCATTTTTAGAGAAGCTAGTTTATTTCAAATTAAAAAATATCTTTTTTAACTATTCAGAAAAAATAATTTTTTAGACTAAAATTATTAATATTTTAGTCAGGGCTTTTTTTTGATCCAATTTTGGTTTTCAATAAAAAAGTATAAAAAGAATTATGTTTTTTTTGTAAATTAGATAAGATTTTATATAGGGCTATTGGAGGGGCTTGCAAAAAATGTATCAAGATTTAAATAAAAATCAAGCTTCATCAATTGACTTAAAAGATCAGTGGAATTCAGTCCTCAAGAAACTCAATGCAGAATATGGAAACGAAATTTTTAACAGTTGGATTAAAAATATTTCAATAAGAAACTTAGATGAAGATGTCCTGTACTTCACTGTGCCAACAAGATTTATAAGAGACTGGATTACCTCACACTACCTAGACAAAATTATATTTTTTTTAAATCAAGAAAATTCACAAATTAAAAGAGTTAAGATCAATATTGATAATTCACTTACCGCTAATATGCTTAACATTGATAAAGTTTCTAGTGATGATAAAAAGACAAATATATACACGAGCTCATCAAGCTTTTCAGATGATTGGCCATTAGATGATAGATTTAAGTTTGACAAGTTTATTGTTGGACCATCAAATGAGTTAGCTTTTGCTTCAGCAAAACGGTTTTGTACAAAAGACATTAATGATTTTAATCCGTTGTATGTTTATGGAGGCGTCGGTTTAGGAAAAACACACTTATTGCATGCGATTGGTTGGAAATACAAAGAAGAAAATTTAGATAAGAGTGTTTTATATCTCTCAGCAGAACGATTTATGTTTCAATTTATAAAATCTCTTAGACAAAAAGATACAATGTCTTTTAAACAAAAATTTAGATCTGTAGATGTATTGATACTTGATGATATACAATTTATGATTGGAAAAGTATCAACCCAAGAAGAATTTTTTCATACCTTTAACTCCCTACTGGATATGAATAAAAAAGTTATAATCTCTGGAGATAGACCACCAAGTGATCTCGGAAGTTTCAACGAAAGAATGAAATCCAGGCTTTCAGGCGGCTTGGTTGTAGATATAATGCCAGCTGATTATGACTTGAGATTTTCAATTATCAAAAATAAATACAATGAACTCAAAGATAGAAATAAAAATACATTAAGTTTAGATGAGGAAGTACTATCTTTTCTTGCTAAAACAGTTACATCAAATGTAAGAGAATTAGAAGGAGCTTTAAATAAAGTTTATACATTTTCAAATATTTTAGGTAAGAAAATTGATGTTGAGTTAACTAAATCAGTTCTAAAGGATTTACTCAAATCTAATGATAAAAGAATTACGATCGATGAAATTCAAAAAAAGGTTTCGAGTTACTATAACATAAGAATAGATGATTTAATTTCCAGCAGAAGAATCAGGACTTTTGCCAGACCTAGACAAATTGCAATGTACTTGTCAAAAAAACTGACGACCAGATCGTTACCTGAAATTGGAAGAAAATTTGGAGGAAGAGATCATACAACCGTTATTCATGCTGTTAAAAAAATAGATGAGTTAAAAGAAAACGATTCTAAATTTGATGAGGATGTAAACTTGATTACACAAATGATAACTTCTTTATAACCTTCAGCTATAAATTAAATTTTTTATGGAATTCAAAATAAACAGTACAGACTTACTCAAGGCATTGTCTCATATACACGGAATTGTAGAAGTTAGACACACACTACCTATTCTTTCTAATATAATATTAGAAGCTAAAGATGATAAACTGATCTTATCGTCTACAAATCTGGACATTTATTGTTCTGATAAAATTAAAGCTGAAGTTTTACAATCTGGTGAAGTATCCGTCTCCGCTGTAACTTTTTTTGAAATTATTAAACGTTTGCCATCTGGATCGGAAGTCTTGATGATAATGGAAGAAGGTGAAAATGAAATCAGATTGACCTGCGGTAGGTCAAAATTTAATCTATCTACTCTTAAAACTGATGATTTTCCAATAATATCTGATAGTGATTTGTCTACAAATTTTGTTCTTAGTGCAGACGAGCTTATTAGAATTATAGACAAAACAAAATTTGCAGTTTCAAATGAGGAAACACGTTATTATTTAAATGGCATTTTTTTACATAAGGCTGAGAGGAATTCTATTCAATTTTTGAGAGCGGTTGCTACGGACGGTCACCGTTTAGCACAATATGATATACCGCTCCCTCAGGGCGCAGAAGATATAACTGGAGTAATTATTCCAAAAAAAACTATATATGAATTAAGAAAGGTTCTTGATGATGCAAATGGAGATGTCAGTGTATCGCTAAATGAAAATAAAATTAAATTTTCTTTCAACGATCTAAAGGTTGTATCAAAAGTTATTGATGGCACCTTTCCTGATTATACAAAAGTTATACCGCAAAAAAATGATAAAAATTTTAAAACTAACAACAGTGATCTTAAAAATGCCATCGATCGTGTTTCAGCAGTAGCTGTAAATGAAGAATCAAAATCAAAAGCTATTAAGTTTTGCATAGAAAATAACTCGCTCAGTCTTAGCGTTGAGAGTCAATCTAAGGGATCAGCAAATGAGATGATAGATGTTAACTATAGTGGTGATAAAGTTGATATAGGATTTAATTCTAAATATATCATAGATATTTGTAATGAGGTTGATGGAGATGAAATTAGTATTAGTTTATCTGACTCAATTTCCCCAGCAATTATTCTTGATAAGACTGATGAAAATTTATTTTTTGTATTAATGCCTATGCGAATTTGATTATGAATCCTAACACTAGGATTGAAAAAATCTCATTAATTAATTTTAAAAATCATTTAAACACCAATCTTGAGGACCTTAATACATTCATAGTACTGAATGGAAAAAATGGTTCAGGTAAAACAAATATCCTTGAGGCAATTTCACTTTTTTCTCCTGGCAGAGGTATGAAAAATTCACGTCTATCCGAAATACCAAATAAAAATCAAAACCAGCAAAGTTTTGATATTAAATTAAATATTAAATATGAAACTGGTGAGATTCAACTTTCTCGAAGTTTCCACAATGAGGAAAAGAATAAAAATCATATTTTAGCTGATAATGAAAAAATTAATAATTATCAATTATTGGAATTCATAAACATTTTATGGATTACACCAATAATGGAAAAAGTAATGCTTCAAAGCAATTCAGAAAAAAGAAATTTCTTTGATCGTCTTATCTTTAATATTAATAAAAATCACTTAAAACATTATACAAAATTGCAAAAACTTCTAAGTGAACGGTTGGCTTTGTTAAAGAATGAAAAATACGACTCTAATTGGCTTAGTATCATTGAGAAAAATATTGCAAATCTATCGGTACAACTGCTTATTAATAGGAAAAGTTTTATAGATCAACTCAATAAGGACCTGGAAACAGTCAAAAGGCCTTTCAATACGTGTCAGATTGATGTCGATCATGAGCTTTCAAAATTGGGTAACATACTTAACTCTGAGGAGCTTATTTCAAAATATATCACGGTTTTAAATAATAATAGAGTAATCGACAGCGCTTTAAATAAAACATCACTGACTGTCAACAAGGTTACGATTAAGATATTTAACAATACTGACAAAATCATTGAAGCAAAAAATTGTTCAACTGGAGAGCAAAAGTCTATCTTACTTTCTATATTTCTTTCAGTTGCCAAAATGGTAAAAAATAAAAATAATGGGCGCGCCCCCATCATTTTGATTGATGAAGCAATGGCGCATCTCGACATTGATCGCAAAGAATTCCTATTTAGCGAGCTATCAGATTTGAAATCTCAAGTATGGTTTTCTGGTGTATCAAAAAACTTATTTGAGAATATAAGTGATCAAACAGTTTTCTTTGAAATGAAAAATATTATATAATACTAAAAACAAACAACAATTAAGTGAATAAAATTTCTAATAATTACGGTGCTGAATCTATTAAAGTTTTAAAAGGGCTTGAGGCAGTTCGAAAAAGACCAGGCATGTACATTGGTGATACCGATGATGGTAGCGGTCTACACCATATGATATTTGAGGTTGTAGATAATTCCATTGATGAGGCACTTGCAGGTCATTGTGATAAAATTCACATTTGTCTAAACAGTGATGGCTCTGTTGCCGTTGAAGACAATGGCAGAGGAATACCAACAGAAATTCATCCTGAAGAAAAAATTTCAGCTGCAGAAGTGATAATGACCCAATTGCATGCAGGGGGTAAATTTGATCAGGATTCTTATAAGGTATCAGGAGGATTGCATGGTGTTGGAGTATCAGTTGTTAACGCCCTATCATCTAAACTTAACTTAAATATATTCAGAGACGGTGAAGAGCATTTTGTAGAATTTAATAAAGGAGAAGCTACTAACCCGCTAAGCATAATAAATAAAAATATAAATAAAAATGGAACTAAAGTTACTTTTTATCCTGATAAAAATATTTTTTCAGATACAGAGTTTGACTCAAAAATTTTAAAGCAAAGATTTAGAGAAATGGCTTTTTTAAATTCTAAAATCACAATAATTTTTAGTGATGAAAGAAATGCCGATAAAAAAGAAAGTGCTTTTCATTATGAAGGAGGCATAAATGAGTTTGTAAAACATCTTGATAAATCAAAAAAACCATTAATTGAAACACCAATAAATATTGAGGGTTTTAAAAATAATATAGAATTTAATTGTTCTTTATGGTGGAATGATAGTTACTATGAGCAAATACTCACATTTACAAATAATATAAGACAAAAAGACGGAGGTACTCACTTATCAGGGTTTAGATCAGCGCTAACACGTGTTGTTAATAATTATTTAGATGGAAGCAAAAGTGTAAAAAAACAGACCGTAAGTCCCAACAGTGACGACATTCGAGAAGGACTTACTTCAGTATTATCTGTAAAGGTTCAAGACCCAAAATTTTCATCACAAACAAAAGATAAACTTGTTTCCTCAGAAGTCAGACCGGTTGTCGAGAGTCTGGTGAACGAAAAATTAACTGATTGGTTTGAAAGAAATCCAAATATTGCAAAAGAAATTTTTTTTAAAATACAAAAAGCTGCTGAAGCTAGAGAAGCTGCCAGAAAAGCAAGAGAGTTAACAAGAAGAAAATCTGCTTTAGAGATAACTAACTTACCAGGTAAGCTAGCTGACTGTCAGGAAAAAGACCCATCAATGTCAGAAATATTTATTGTTGAGGGAGACTCAGCTGGTGGATCTGCAAAACAGGGAAGAGATAGAAAATTTCAGGCAATATTACCGTTGAGAGGCAAGATTCTTAATACTTGGAAGTCTAGAACAGATAAAATTTTAGGATCACAAGAAATAGGTACTTTGATAACTGCACTCGGTACAGGCATAGGACCAAATGAATTTGATCCTGACAAATTGAGATATCATAAAGTAATTATTATGACGGACGCTGATGTTGACGGCTCTCACATTAGAACACTTTTATTAACCTTCTTTTTTAAGGAAATGAGAGGATTGATTGAGAATGGTAATTTATATATAGCAAGACCACCGTTATTTAAACTAAAAAGAGGAAAAGAAGAACTGTACATAAGTGATGAAAACAATCTTCTAAGATCTCTAATAAAATATGGTGCTGAGGACGTAACATTTAAAACCGCTCAAGGTGGCAATTTAAAAGAAAAAAATTTGGTAGATATTTTAAATAAAATTTCTGAAGTTATTGAAATTTATAATAAAGTACCTGATAGATATGACAAAAAAGTTTTAGAGCAAATTGCCATTGCAGGATGCCTTGACATAAATAAATTTATTGAGTCAAAAGAAAAGACTAAAGAAGCAATCAATTATATTTCTAAGAGAGTTAATGTCAGTCGACCTGATTATGATAGAGGTTGGAAAGGAGAGTATTCAAAAGAAAAAGGATTTATATTTAGGCGTGAGATAAGAGGTTTAAGAGATAATATAATTATTGATAATAAGCTTCTTAAATCTCAAATAATACAGAATCTTAATTCTAGTTATGCAGATCTCTATCAGTTATTTGAAATGCCTGGTGAATTATTAGTTAAAAATGAGACAACAAAGGTTTATTCACCGTCTCAACTTTTAGGAATAATTTTAGAAATTGGCAAAAAAGGCTTAACAATGCAGAGATATAAAGGTTTGGGAGAAATGAATCCTGATCAACTTTGGGAAACCACTCTTGACCCACAAAATAGATCATTGATACAAGTTAAAATTGACGATGAAGAGTCGACAAAGGGTGTATTTGAAGATCTAATGGGTGAGAATGTTTTGCCGCGCAAGGAATTTATCGAAAGTAGAGCAGATAAAGTAGTTAATCTAGACATCTAGTCAAAACGTATTCTATATAGGTAACTATCATTTTTTTTTAACCATTTAATCTGATCCTTATAATCTGGACACATTTTTTTCACGAGTTCCCAAAACTTTTCTGTGTGATTAAATTCTTTTAAGTGACATACTTCATGAACAATTATGTATTTCAATACAGATGTCGGCGCAAATATTAAACGCCAATTTAAATGTATAATCCCTTTTGTATTACAAGATCCCCAGTAGTTAAAACTATTTGAGAGCTTTATCTCATTTATATTCAAATCAATTTGTTTAGAAGTTAATTTTATATAATATCTTGAGTCAGATAAAATTTGATTACGTAACCACTGCTGCAAAATTTTTTTATAATTATCTCTATCAGATTTTATAACTATTTTATTTTCTGATATAATTATTTTACGGTTTTTGTCTTTCTCAAAAAATAGTTTAGTTTTTTTTCCTCTTATCGATAAAGAGGATCCATTTTTTATTAATATTAGAGGATATAATTTATTTACTTCATTGCTAAGCCATTCAATATTTTCTTGCGCAAAATCGAATCCATTTTTAAAAGAAATATGTTTAGGAATAGACACCAAACCTTGTATATTTTTTTTATCAAATGTAAGTTTATAATTTCTTGATAATTTATTTTTTCTTATCAATATATGAATACTCTGATTTTTGTAGTTTATTACATGTTCTTTAATCATAGTTTTAGTCATTGAAAGAATATAGAATATTATTAAATTATTATATCCAATATTAGGAAATAAACCTTGTCTAATTTGCTTAAACAATCATTTGACGAAGAAATTAATTTAAAGTTAAGAACGTTAAATTTAATACATTGGACTGCAATATTTGGTCAATTTTTTTCTGTCGTAATTGCTTTTTTTTATTTTGAAATAAATTTTAATATATATCTTTGTATATTCTTGATTCTGTTAAGTGTTATATTGAATATTGTTGTCAGTATATTTTTTCCTTTAACAAAAATACTTAATTATAACGAAACATTTTTCATACTAGTTTTTGACCTGCTTCAGCTTGTAGGGCTTCTTTTTTTAACAGGAGGGCTAACTAATCCTTTTTGTGTATTGATTCTTGCTCCGCTAGTTATTTCTGCCACTTATCTTGACTTAAAAAGAATAATTATTATTACATTTATTGCTATTGTCTCACTTAATTTTTTAGCATTCTTCTATTACCCTTTAGAAAGTGATATGCTTGAAATCAGCCAAAACGAATTTTCAAGATTTGAGATTTTTTTAATATGGTCAGCACTGATTATTGCGACCATATTCTTAACTTTTTACTGTTTTAGAGTTGCAGATGATTCAAGAAAAACTCGCAAAGCATTAAAGGAAACGCAGCTTTCACTATCTAATGAAGAAAAAGTTTCAGCATTAATGGGACTAACAGCCGCCGCTGTACATGAGCTGGGAACACCTCTGTCAACTATATCAGTAATTATAAGTGAGCTTGTTAACAATAATCAAGAGCAAGATCTAAAAGAAGACTTAAATGTAATACAATCTCAACTTAAGAGATGCAGTGAAATTCTAGAGAGATTAAGGTCAAATAATCTTGATCAAAAAAATAATGAATTTATCAATCGTTTAGATTTTATCCGTTTAATTAATGAAATTATTTCTTCTTATCAGAATAATGATATTAAAGTCATAATTTCTAATGATTCTTATTTTGAAAATACAGATATTACGATTCCAAGATCAGCTGAAATTGTACACTCAATTACAAATGTTATTGATAATGCATATAAATTTGCTAACGCGGTTATTAATATAAATTTAATAAGTGAGAAGGAGAGTATTATTATTGAAGTAGCAGACGACGGTCCTGGATTTGCGCCAGAAATATATCCTTTCTTAGGGGAACCTTATATTAAAAATAATAATAAGGCCGAAAAACAAGGGTTGGGACTGGGACTATTTATATCAAAAAACCTCCTTGCAAAGTCTAATGGTCAGATTAAGTTTTCTCATAGAGAGAGCGGTGGTGGAATGGTAAAAATAGTTTTATCAAAAGACCAGCTCGATTTATTGAAATAATAATGCAAAAGATAATTATATGAACTTGAATGATAAATCTCTGATGATTATTGATGATGACGATATATTTCGCAATCGATTAATAACTGCAATGAAAAGAAAAGGCTATGAGGCTTATGGCGCATCTTCTGTTTCAGAAGCGAAATTATTAGTTAACTCAAACGCTCCAAAGTACGCAGTTATTGATTTACGACTTAATGATGGAAATGGTCTAGAGGTTGTTTCAGTTTTATCAAATAAAAGGCCAGATAGTAAGATCGTAATGCTCACTGGTTATGGCAACATACCTACAGCAGTTGCGGCCGTTAAAGAAGGTGCGTGTGATTATCTCGCTAAACCTGCGGACGCTGACGATATTGAAGCTGCACTAAAGGCTCCTTATTCATCTACGCCTGAACCCCCACAAAATCCCATGTCTGCAGATAGGGTAAAGTGGGAGCATATACTAAGAGTATATGAGCTGTGTAATCGAAATGTTTCTGAGACTGCAAGAAGACTAAAGATGCACAGAAGAACTTTACAGAGAATACTGCAGAAAAAATCCCCGAAATAATTAGCTAAGCAGTTTTCTTTAATTGATTGATTTCACTTAAGGCGCTCACACCTTGATCAGCAATTTCCTGACCAGCAACAGTATCACTTTCGTTGTTTAATTCATCCATGTTAACAAATTCTGCATAAGTCGCTCTAGTTCTATCAGTAATTATGTGAGCCTTTAGAAGTGTTTTGACAAGAACTCTAAAGATATTGTTTTGATTATTCATCTCGTCTTTGATTACTTTACCTTGATCTATATATTTATGGAATTCCCGATCAACCCACTTATGATCTAAGCCAACACAAGAATATACGTGTTTCTTCTCAAATGGATTTACTAGGTTAAACAATAGTTCAACAAATATTTTCTCAGCCCAATCTTCGACTTTGATGTGTTCCTTTTTAGTCAATTTTGGTACTGTCCTATCAGCCCATATTTTGCCAAACTTGTGATGAAATGCTTCATCACTCATCGTATATTTTAATAACGTTTTTAATACTGGATCATTTGTATTTTCATAAGCCATAGCAAATGCTCCCATTGCTAACCCCTCGATCATCATTTGCATTCCGATAATCTTTTTATAAACTAAATCAGAGGAAACAATCTCGTTGGCTACTCTACCTAAAGTTGGCCCAACTTTGTAAGGTGACCCCCACCTAGCTTGTATATATTTAGTAAAACCAGCTACATGTCTGGCTTCTTCTCTTGTTTGATTAGCAGCATATTCTTGAGCTCCAGGATCTCTTAGGACGTGACATAAACTTGCACTCAATGAAAGAGCAGCCTGCTCACCATGGAGAATTTGTGATAATACAAATCTGAAACTTTCATTATTTAATTTGATTAATTGATGTTTTGACAACTTCTCTTTAATACTTGGAATTTGCAGTTCAATTCCGAAAGGTCCATCAGGGTCAACAATGTTTTCATTCTCTATGTCAAATGGAATATCAAAATCAATGTATTTTTTATCATTGGGATCCCAGAAATGTTTATGTGTAGCGCTAATTATTTTATCGAAAGCATCTGATCGATCACTGTAGCGATCTTCATCCATCATTGGAATAAAATGTTTTGGATTTGCTGCATTATACGCAGGGTCTTTAGTAAGTGAGTTTTTACCTGATTTAGAAGTTTGCCATTTTTCTTGGACCTTATAGACTTGGTCTTTGGCTACAATCTTTGCAATTTGTATTTTTTGTGAGAACTCTACCATTCTTCTACTATATATTTTTTATACGTTTTATAAATAAAAATATGAACATTTGTTCATATTTTTATTTATATTTAATAATAAAATCAATAATTTAAAATTATATTCAAAATTTCTCATTATTTTACAAGTTTGTGTTACTTCTCAAATATCAGTTAATGATTATAATTTAACAATGTACAAATACTGAATTTTCTCATATTTTGTCCCACTACCTAATAAATATATTTAACTTTAATGCTGCAAAAAATTGAAAATTGGTTTTTTAAATACCGTTTGATGGTGTTAGCAAGCTTTGTATTGCTCACCATTATTATGGGCTATTTTGCAGTACAAATAAGGATGGATGCTGGCTTTTATAAGCAATTACCAAATAGTCATTCATTTGTTAAAACTTACTACGAATATCAAGATGATTTGAGTGGTACCAACAGTATTACAGTTGCATTAAGAACGACAGAAGGAGATATATTTAATAAAGAATACTTTTCAAAATTATTTGAACTTAATCAAACCATTAGATACTTGCCTGGCGTCAATCAAGGTTCAATGCAATCTTTGTGGACACCAAATGTAAAGGTCATGCGAGTTACCGAAGAGGGGTTTGAAAGTACAGAAGTTATACCAGGAAATCTTACTCCTGAAAAACTATCACAAGATGAAATTGATAAAATTAAAGAACGAATATTAACAGGTGGCCATGTCGGAAGTATTGTCTCAAACGATTTTACTTCATCACTTATTAAAGTTGAACTAACAGAATTTAACAGAAAAACAGGTGAAAAATTAGATTACCTTCAACTTGGTAAAGATATAGAAGAAATAAGGGATGAATTTGAGAATGATAATTATAAAGTAGAAATCATCGGCTTCGCTAAAATGATCTCAGACATTGCAAGTGAAGCTTATAATGTTGTTATATTTTTTGCTTTAGCATTTTTACTTACAGTATTGGCGGTATATTGGTATTCACGTTCTTGGACGCTAACTTTTTTACCATTAATCTGCTCTTTAACATCACTAGTTTGGCAATTTGGAATGTTAAAAATCCTAGGTTTTGGATTAGACCCACTTGCAATTCTCGTTCCATTTTTAGTTTTTGCTATTGGTGTTTCTCATGGAATACAGCAAGTTAATCAAATTACAAAAGAAGTTATAGAGGGTCAAACAGCTGAATACGCAGCGAGGGCCTCTTTTTCTAGATTATTAGTTCCTGGAACAATGGCTTTAGTGACAGATTTGGTTGGATTTGGAACGTTAATTTTACTTCCGATCGGAATGATACAGGAACTCGCTGTTACTGCATCAATAGGAGTTGCGTTTAAAATTATTACAAATTTAGTAATGCTCCCTCTCGCTGCTTCATATGCGAGATATAATGATAGTTTTGCGACAAGAGCTCAATCAGCGATAGTCTATAGGCAAAATTTGATGGGTTTTTTTGGTAAATTAGCTAGACCTAAGCCAGCTGTAATAACACTATCAGTTAGCGCGTTGTTATTTGCGGGAGCAACTTATTTAGCTAGCGAGAGACATGTAGGGGATTTACATGCTGGAGCTCCAGAGCTGCGACCAGAAGCAAGGTTTAATAAAGATATTACAGAGATTACAAAAAGATACGCAGTTACAACTGATGTATTAGTTGTTATTGCTGAAACTGGTGCAACTGGAGGCATTAATCCTTGTAGATCAGATTATGTTATGGAGGCACAAGACAATCTCCATTGGTATCTTGAGAACATACCCGGTGTTACTAAAGTAATTTCTTTATCAAGTGTAGCAAAAAGAGCATTAAGTGGTTACGCAGAGGGTAACTTAAAATGGACATATTTACCCCGAAATGAAAGGGCTCTTGCATTCGCGACGAGTGTAGTCGATCCTTCAACTGGATTGATAAATGAAGCGTGCTCAATTATGCCAATCTATGTTTTCACTAAGGATCATAAAGCAACAACTATTAGTCATGTTATTGAAGTCATTGAAGATTATAATTTAAAGTTTCGAGATCTCGAGGAGACAATAACATTTAGGGTATTAATACAAAAACCTGCTGAGGGAACAGAAGTTATCCCATATGCCCAATTTGTTGGCAGTAATCTCAATCCGGTTGAAGACTTAAATACTGAAAATCCAGCTTTATTTACTGATGACGAATTTACTGAATTTGGATATCAAAATGAATTTAATTCAAGAAATTTATGGGTTCAAAATCTAGGAAACTATTATCGAGATATTGACTCATTTGATGAAAATGTAAATTTTAGAGTTAAAGACATTAAACAATCTGAAAAAATAATAAAAGATTTTTTCAAAGACAACCCAGAATATTCTCATCTTGTTTTTGATACTGATGAAATAAAATACAGATTAGCCAGCGGCACAGTGGGAATACAGCATGCTACAAATGAGGTTATTGAAGAGGGTGAGCTTCCTATGATGATAGCTGTATACATAGTAATTATTATTTTGGTTTTCACTACTTATCTAGATTGGCGAGCGACAATATGTTGTACTGTTCCACTTACGTTTGCAACAATGTTAGGTTATGCTTTTATGGAGTTGGCACAAATTGGTTTAAAAGTTTCAACCTTGCCTGTTATGGTGCTCGCTGTGGGTGTTGGAGTGGATTATGCGTTTTATATTTACAACAGACTTAACATGCGAATGAAAGAAGGTATGGATATAACAGAGGCCTTTGAGCATACATTTGCAAATACAGGTGCGGCAGTTGTATTTACTGCCATCACTCTGGCAATTGGTGTATCAACTTGGTCTTTTTCTGCACTTAAGTTTCAAGCAGATATGGGATCTCTTTTAACGTTTATGTTTATTATCAATATGATTTGTGCAATGACAACACTTCCTGCTTTAGCTGTGGTATTGGATAAATTGTTTCCAAGAAAAAAAATCAATTCTTAGTTAATTTAAGAAATACATCTTCAAGTTTAGTCTCATTTATTGTTAAATCTTTAACCTGTATACTAGATAATTGTAATGCATCTAAAATTTTATTGAAACTTATCTCGCTAGGTTTGTAATTAATTATTAGATTGTCACTATTAATTTCACATTCTACATCTAGTCCCATTATTGGATCTAGATTAAAATTTTTACTATATAATGAAATAATTATTTGCTTTCTGTCAATTAATGATTTTATGTTTGATGTTGTATCCTTTGTTATTAAATTACCATTATCAATTATTGCAATCTCATTACACAACTCTTCTGCTTCATGTAAATAATGAGTTGTAATAATGATTGTCTTACCTTCATTGTTTAATTTATTTATGTTGTTCCATAAATTTGCCCTAAGCTCAACATCCACACCTGCAGTTGGTTCATCAAGAATCAGTATTTCAGGATCATGAACCATTGCTTTAGCTATAAGCAATCTTCTTCTCATTCCTCCTGATAATGTTCTAGCGTATGCATGAGATTTATCTTCCAGCGCAAGAAGCTTTAGGATCTCATTAGTCCTTCTATTTTTTTTTGGAACACCAAATAAACCAGCTTGAATTTCTAGTAACTCATATGGAGTAAAAAAAGGATCAATATTTAATTCTTGAGGAACTATACCCATTAATTTTTTTACATCTTTTAAATTTTCATGGTGGCTTATGCCAAATATTTCTATGTGCCCGGATGTTTTTCTTACCAGATCAGCTAAAATATTAATAAAAGTTGATTTACCAGCACCATTAGGTCCTAGCAATCCAAATATCGAGCCTTTCTTTACTTGAAGAGAGATATTATTTAGAGCTACCTTTTCATTTTTAGATCCTACGCCGTAAATTTTATTTAAATCTCTTACTGATATAGCGATGTCGCTCGGCATAAAAAAATAATAAATAATAGAATTAATAGTTTTTCAAAGTAATTTCTTGTATCATTCTGATTATGAATTCTCCAGAAATAAAAAGCGAACAAAATAAAGATGTTGAATATGTAAATTCAAAAAAATTAAGCTGCGCTGGAGTCGAAGGTCCACTAGGTCACCCAAAAGTATACCTTGATATGGGAGATGATAATCAGATCGTTTGTCCGTATTGTAGTAAACTATTCATACTTAAATAAATGGCAGAGAAAAATCACCTATTTTTGGTTGATGGATCAGGATATATTTTTAGAGCATATTATGCATTGCCACCACTATATCGAAAAAGTGATGGGCTGCCAACTGGGGCAGTGAATGGTTTTTGTAACATGCTCTATAAGTTAATTGAAGATACTGACAAAAAGATTAGTCCGACACATTTAGCGGTAATTTTTGACAGTGCCAGAAAAACTTTCAGAAATGATATTTACAAAGAATATAAAGCTAATAGAGGTGATCCACCAGAGGACTTAATACCACAATTTAAAATAATCAAGGATGCTGTGAAAGCCTTTGGTATACCATCTATTGAATTAAGTGGCTATGAAGCAGATGATATTATTGCAACATATGCATCACTCGCAGAAAATAAAAAATGGAGTGTATCTATAGTTTCCTCCGATAAAGATCTTATGCAAATTGTTTCAAATCAGGTGAAATTAATCGATACAATGAAAAATAAAACTATTGGACCTAGTGAAGTAATTGAAAAGTTCGGAGTTACACCTGAATATGTAATCGATGTTCAAGCTCTAGCTGGTGATAGTTCAGACAACGTTCCAGGAGCTCCGGGCATAGGAGTCAAAACAGCAGCACAGCTGATAAACGATTTTGGTAATTTAGAAAGTCTTCTTGATAACTATGATAATATTAAGCAGCAAAAGAGAAGAGAAACAATTAAAGACAATAAGAAAAATATTCTTATTAGTAAAGAATTAGTAACTTTGCGAAAAGATGTAAAAGACATTCCAGAACTTAATGATTTAATTAAAAAAGAAGTTTCCATTGAAAAATTGATACCTTTTTTAGATGAGCTTGAGTTAAAAAAACTCTCAGAGAGAATTAGAAAAAAAAATCCTAACGTAAAAATAATAGCGAAGAGTCAAATAAAAACAAATAAACAAAGAAATTTAAGCGACGATAATAAAATTCCTGAAAGAAATTTGAAAAATCAAATCAAAATTTCTAAATCTAAATCTTCTTATATTTTAATAAATGATGAAAAAAATCTTAAAAATTTGATTAGTGAAATCTATAATATAGGCGAATTTGTATATGATGTTGAAACTGACTCGCTAAATATAATTCAAGCTAATTTAGTTGGAGTTTCTCTATGTTTTAACCAAGAAAATGCGTACTATATTCCACTTCAGCATGTTGACCAGGAAGGAAAGACTGTTAAAAGTCAAATTTCTCTAAAAAACTTTCTAACAATTATTTCTCCTTTAATGAATGATGAGTCCATCATAAAAATAGGCCATAATATTAAATATGATAATTCAATATTAAATAAATATGGAGTCGATGTTAAAGGCTTTCACGATACTATGTTAATGTCTTATGTGCTTGATGCAGGTGTCAATCGACATAGCATGGATGAACTAGCTAGTATCCATTTAAATAGACAAACAATTAAATTTAAAGATGTAGTTGGTAGTGGCAAGTCCCAGATAACTTTTGACAAGGTTAAAATTGAAGATGCGTTGAATTATGCAGCTGAAGATGCAGAAATTACTTTTAAATTGTATCTTTTTTTAAAGAAAAGAGTCAACCAGGAGAGAGGGAATTACATTTATACTAACATTGAAAGAGAACTAATAAATCCAATCCAATCAATGGAGATTAATGGAATTAAAGTTGACAAGAAATATCTTAGTAATTTATCAATTAAATTTTTGCAAAGAATAGAAAAGCTTGAAAAAAAAATATACAAAGAAACAGGCTCAAAATTTAACATTGGCTCTCCAAAACAATTATCAGAGATCCTTTTTGATAAATTAAAACTTAAGCCCCCGAAAAAAACTAAAACTGGAGAAAAATCAACGGGTATCGATGTTTTAGAGGACCTTGCATACGAAGGAAATAAAGTTGCTGACAATATTATTCAGTGGCGGCAACTCTCAAAACTAAAAAACACTTATACTGACGCGCTCCAAAATCACATTGTCAGAGAAACAGGTAGAATACATACTTCATTTGCCATGGCTTCAACTAATACAGGAAGACTTGCATCATCAGATCCAAATTTACAAAATATTCCGATAAGAACTGAAGAAGGAAAGTCAATTAGAAAAGCTTTTATACCTGATGAAGGGTTTGTTATGCTAGCCGCTGATTATAGTCAAATTGAACTGAGAGTTCTCGCTCATATGGCTGATGTTAAACAACTAAAGGAAGCATTCATAAATAATGAGGATATTCACCAAATTACAGCTGCAGAAATTTTTAATGTAAAATTAAAAGAAGTGGATAATGAATTAAGGAGAAAAGCAAAAGCAGTTAACTTTGGTATAATATATGGCATTTCAGCTTATGGACTTGCGAAGCAGCTTGCAATTTCAAACTATGAAGCGGGAGATTTTATAAAAAGATATTTTCAGAAATTTTCAGGTATTAGAGAATTTATGGATCACACTAAAGAGTTTTGTCGAAAAAATGGCTATGTAGAAACAGTTTGTGGAAGAAAATGTTTTTTCCCAAGAATAAAGGATAAAAATTTTGCGCTTAGATCATTTCAAGAAAGAGCAGCAATAAATGCTCCAATTCAGGGTACTGCAGCAGATATAATTAAATTAGCTATGATAAAAATAAATGGTAAAATCAAAGACTCAAAGGACTGCAAAATGTTACTGCAGGTTCATGATGAATTAATATTTGAAATCAAAAAGAATAAATTAAACCACTTCAAGGAGATAATAATTAAGGAAATGGAAAATGCTTTAAAACCTAAATTTGAATTTTCTATTCCCTTGGTGGTTGATTATAACCATGCTTTAAATTGGAGTGATGCTCACTAATGTCTGAAATAATTGTACTTGTAACTGGGGGATTTGATCCTATTCACAGTGGGCACATAGCATATCTAAAGGATGCAAAAAAATTAGGAGATAAACTTATTGTAGGCGTCAACTCTGATCAATGGTTGATACAAAAAAAAGGAAGCCCTTTTCTTCCAATTGAGGAAAGACTTGAAATAGTTTCAAATTTATCTGTCGTATATAAAGCTATTGAATTTAGTGATGATGAATTAAATTCAGCATCAGGCGCAATTCAAAAAGTAATAGATCAATATCCAGATAATAAAATAATTTTTGCAAATGGAGGGGATAGAACATCAGATAATATTCCTGAGATGGAAAAATTTAAAAATAACAAAAATGTAAAATTTGAATTTGGTGTTGGAGGTGATTTTAAAAAAAATTCATCTAGTTGGATATTAAAAAATTGGCAAGGACCACTCGAATACAGACCATGGGGTTGGTTTAGAATAATTGATGATAGTGATGATCATAAAATAAAGGAAATACAGGTAAATCCAAATTCAAGACTTAGTTATCAGTCACATACCAAAAGATCTGAAGTATGGATAGTTATCAAGGGCGAAGCAACTGTATTGATTGATGACATTCAGCATAATTTAAAAGTTAATAATTCAATTTTTATTCCAGTAGGGAGTAAACATCGACTAGAAAATAATACTGAATCACCGCTAAATATAATTGAAGTTCAGACAGGCACATACTTTGGTGAAGATGATATTATCAGATACGAAGACGATTATGACAGAAATTAAATGAGTAAGCTTCCTGCAAATAAGTATTTAGCTTTCTTTCTTCTGCTTAATATTTTTAATTTTGTAGATAGAAACCTATTAATGGCTTTTGCTAACGAAATAAAAAGTGATTTTAATCTTTCAAATGTTGAATGGGGCCTTCTAACAGGAGTTTATTTTCTTTTTTTCTATTCAATATTCGGAATTTTAATGGGAGTTCTTGGAGATAAATTTAATAGAATGAAAATTATCGCAGTAGGTGTATTTTTGTGGAGTCTTATGACTGCATTTACGGGTATAGCAAAAAGTTTTATTCATTTGATTATTGCAAGGGCCTTAATTGGTATCGGTGAGTCAGCTCTAACTCCAAATGCAGTTTCAATGCTTTCAGACTTATTCCCACAAAATAAAAGAGCGACAGCATCAGCAATTTATTATCTAGGTATCCCACTTGGTGTTGGGGTTGGTTTAATTATAGCCTCTGTATTTGGACCTTTATTTGGATGGAGAGCAGTTTTTATAACATTGGGTTTAATTGGTATGTTTTTAGCAGTAATAACATATTTTCTTACAGTACCCAAAAGAGGTGAACAAGAAAATTTACAAAATACAAATCAGAAAAGTTTGTCCACTAAAGAAATAATTTCGAAAACTTTAGAGACTTTTTCAAATTCAAAATCAATTATATTTTTAATAATTGGTGGTATATTTATGCATATACCTCTTGGTACAGGAAATTTTGAACTCCTCTGGGCGGTTAATGAAAGAGGTTTCACAAGCTCGTCTTACAATTTAATGTTTGGAACCTTCTTTATAGTAGGCGGAACGTTTGGCGCTATTGTAGGTGGAATTGTAACAGATAAGTTTGGTCCTAAATTTGAGGGTGGTGCAATGACGGTTCTGACCATCTCATATCTAATATTAACGCCTCTGACTATAAGTTATAGGTTTATCGAACCGAGCGGATTATTTTTCTATTTTACTTTATTTTTTATATCTGTGAACGTTACATTTTGGGTAGGGCCTATATTTGCAGCAATGCAAACACTTACACCATATAAAGTAAGATCAACAATGTTGGCAGTATTTATCTTGGGAGTAAATATAATAGGTATGGGATTAGGTAGCTTCGTTACTGGGTACCTTGCCGATTATGTATTTAATGATACAGCCTCACCATACACTTGGTCACTAGTTGCTGTAGGAGCAACAGGAATTGTATCAATACTTTGTTTTTATATTGCTAGTTTTAATTACAAAAAAAACGCAGAATTTGCTATGCAATCTTAAATTTGAGAAGGTCCTGAATTTAGTATTTTTTCTTCGACATCAGACTCGAACTTTATAAAATTTTCTATGAACATACTTACTAATTTCTTAGCTTGTAAATCATACTCAGATACATCAGCCCACGTACTTCTTGGGTCTAAGACGCTTCCATCAATTCCGTTAACTTTTAGTGGTACGAAAAAACCAAAATTTTTATCCTTTCTCATTTCTACATTAGAAAGCTCACCAGATAATGCTGCATCCAATAACCTTCTAGTATTTTTTATTGATATTCTTTTTCCCACACCGTAAACACCACCAGACCAACCTGTATTTACTAGCCAACAATCTACATTATATTTAGAAATTTTCTCTTTGAGTAAGTTACCATATTCTATTGGATTTCTTGGCATAAAGGGAGCTCCAAAACACGTAGAAAATGTTGCCTGTGGTTCATTTGACAGTCCAATTTCTGTTCCAGCAACTTTAGCTGTATAACCTGAAAGAAAATGATACATGGCTTGGTCAGGTGATAATTTTGCAATTGGTGGCAATACACCAAAAGCATCAGCCGTTAACATAATTATATTTTTTGGATGATTTGCTTTACCTGATTTTATTACGCCAGGAATATAGTCTAACGGATATGCACCTCTTGTATTTTCTGTAAGAGAATTATCGTCAAGATCTAAAAGGCCATTTTCTTTCATTATCACATTTTCAATGACTGTTCCCTTCATTTGAGTAGTCTGATATATTTCAGGCTCAGCTTCTTCTGATAAACGAATAAGTTTTGCATAGCACCCTCCCTCAAAATTAAAAAGACCATCGTCAGACCAGCCATGCTCATCATCACCTAATAGAGATCTCTTTGGATCCGCACTTAACGTTGTTTTACCAGTTCCGGAAAGACCAAAAAAGATTGCTGAGTCACCCTCACTCCCAGCATTAACTGAACAATGCATTGGCATAACTTTTTTTTCTGGCAATAAAAAGTTAAGGAGAGTGAAAACTGATTTTTTTGTCTCTCCGGCATACTCAGTTCCTGAAATTAGAATTACCTTCGCTTTTAAGTTTACGATAATTGCTGTTTCACTATTGGTTCCATGAAATTTAGGATCCATTTTTAAATTTGGAAAATTTATTATTGTAAAGTCAGCAATAAAATTCTCAACTTCCTCTGATGTTGGTCTGACTAAAAGGTGCCTTGCAAACAGGCCATGCCATGCGTATTCAGTAATTATTGTAACTTTTAGAGAATGATTTCTATCTGCTCCGCCCATTAAATCATTAGTGTATATCGATTTACCTCTAGCAAATTCTATAAATGATCTAGCAATTTTTTGATAATTTTCCTCAGAGATAGGTACATTGGTATCACCCCAGTGGATTTTATCTTTATTATCATCTTCCTTTACAAAAAATTTGTCATTCGCCGAACGTCCTGTGTGTTTTCCTGTATCGACAACTAATGCGCCGTGTTTAGACAACTGTCCTTCACCATTCTTATGAGATATTTCATATAGTTCCTCAGAACTTAAGTTACGGCTTACTTTAGAAGCATTTTCTATAATTTGATTATTTAGATGATTATTCATGATATGAGTGTGTGATAAAAACATATAATTACATTTATGTTAAGGGCAAATATTTACAAAGTTAATATACCTGTTAGTTATATTTTTATGATTTTCTGCCATTTTAATGCCATAACTCATTATTAATAAATAGAAGTATGAAGACTTTAATTGCACTCGTAGATGATGACCGAAATATTTTGATTTCCTTAGAAGAGCTACTGAAAAAAGAAGAATTTGAAATTCATACTTATGCTGATGGTCAATCTGCTTTAAATGGGATGTTTAGATATCCCCCTGCCTTAGCTGTAATTGACATAAAGATGCCTCGTATGGATGGTTACGAGCTTTTTAGAAAGATAAGAGAAAAACTTAAAATACCAGTAATATTTCTTACATCAAAAGATCAAGAGGCAGATAAGTTGAAAGGTTTAATGCAGGGTGTTGATGGCTATGTTACAAAAGGAGGTAATTTTTCTAAAGAAATTTTAATTGAAACAATTAAAAATACACTAAATAGAGTTAAAATTGACTCTGATAGTAAGAATGTAAATGAAATAATTCTACATGGTGATTTAAGACTTGACTGCTTAAGACATTCTTGTGAATGGAAAGAAGTTCAACTTGATGAAGATTTAACTACAACAGAATTCAAAATAATTAGAGAGTTAGTTGAGAGACCAGGAATTGTAAAATCAAGAGATCGTCTAATGGAGATAGCATATAATGATGAGCTTGATGTAGACGACAGGACGATCGATAGTCATATAAAAAGGATTAGAAAAAAATTTCGTAAAATAGATCCTAAGTTTAATGCTATTCACACATTGTATGGTTCAGGATATCAATGGAAATAAAAGATATTTCTGTTTAAAATAAAAGAGTTGAACAGCTTATTAAAAAAATATTTATCTTACAATTTGCTAGGACTAGTTCTGCTAGCTATAGCAA
>CACANZ010000005.1 GCA_902533965.1 uncultured Pelagibacteraceae bacterium
TAATAGATTGATAATCTTTTCTTCATATTCTTCAGTATTTTTAAAATTATGGTAGTCTAATGTGATTGCTTCTAAATTATTTTCTTTTGCAAAACTTAAGCCGGGAGCATTCTTATTATTTGAAAAAACAACTTTTATTTCTGCTGGATACTCTTTTTCTTTACATGCATTTACAATCGATTTTAAATTTGAACCACGTCCAGATATAAAGATACCTATGGGATGCTTAATCATTAAAATTTAATTTGCCAATATAACTAACTTTTTTATTTATTTTTTTTGAATTCACTAAATTACCAATTATACTGTATTTAAGTTTGTGTTTCTTAATTGATTTTTCAAATTGATTAATCTTTGTTCTATCTAAGATTACTATCATACCATATCCGCAATTAAATGTTTTTAACATTTCATTTTGTGATACCCCAAAACTTTGTATCCATTTAAATATTCTTGGCAAATTAAAGGTTTCTAAATTTATTTTTGCTGAAACATTTTTATTTAATGACCTTGGTAAATTTTCTGTTATTCCTCCACCAGTAATATGAGCGCATGTTTTTATTATTTTTTTTGTGTACATTTCAAGTATTGGACTTACGTATATCTCTGTAGGCTTGAGTAATAGTTCACCAATGGTTTTATTTTTTTCTATCTTCTTATTTAATTTTATTTTGTTTTCTTTGATTATCTTTCTAACAAGAGAATACCCATTAGAGTGAAGACCTGATGATGAAATTCCTATAATAAGATCATTTTCTTTTAATTTTGGACTTGCTTTGATTACTCCACTCTTAACTCCTACACAAAATCCAGCAAGATCATACTTATGGTTTGAATCAACTTCTGGATGTTCAGCTGTTTCTCCACCTAGCAGTGAACAATTAGACATTTTACATCCCTTAATAATGCCCCCTATAATTTCTTTACCTTTAGATATGTCTAATTTTCCAGTTGAAATATAGTCTAAGAAAAAAAGCGGTTTAGCCTGATCAACTATTAAGTCATTCACGCACATGGCAACTAGGTCAATGCCAATTGTCTTATGGTCTCTCATCATACGGGCAATCTCAATTTTTGTTCCAACTCCATCGGTTGCACCAACAAGAATCGGTTTTTTAATTTTTGAATCAAGAACAAATTGACCTGAAAAACCACCAATATTGGATTTTTTAAGATTTTTATCTTTACGAATTATTTTTTTAATTTCAGATACAAATTTATTTCCTTTATTTATGCTTACGCCTGAACTTGAGTATGATAGCTTCTTCATTTAGATTTCTTATATATGATTTTTAATACCAATACTAAGCAAATAAGCTTTGTAATTGTTTTTTTATTTGCTTTTATTAATTCCTGTCTTGCTAATGAAAATGTAGATTTTTTTTCATCATCTGGCATAAAGGTAAATTTATCTTTTTCAAATGATAGTGATATTAGAAATACCGCTATATCTAAAGCTGAAGAAATTGCCTTTAAAAGAGTATCAGTTAAACTTCTTACTCCAGAGGATTATAAAAAATTAAACAAAATAAAAGATATTGATATTTCATATTTCGTAGAAAGTATTGAGTTTGTTGATGAAAAAATTTCTACAAAAACTTACCTTGGCGAGTTTAATGTATATTTTAGTCCATTCCGCATCAAAGAATTCTACAAATCGAATTCCTTGACATTTTCTGAGGTAAGTTCTCAAAATATCAGAGTTAATGTAGCATTTTCTAATTCTAATCAATTTTTTATTCTATTTAATTTGTGGAACACCGAATGGAAAAAAATTAAAAATATAGGTAATAAAATAAACCTAGATGTAAAGACCTTTTCACAGACTGAAATGGGCAATACCGATTTATCTAATTTTTTAGAAAATAAAGACATAGAAGGAAATAATTTAAATGATGAAAATGACATAATATTAATATGGTGTAGCCCTATTTATGAAAAATTAAATGAGCTTAGATTTGATTTAATAATAAAGTTTAATTTGAATCAAAAAGAAAAGATAATTAGAAAGAGTTATTTGACTGATTATTCTTTATTTAGGGATGATATTTTTTCACCATTAATTGAGGATATAAAAAATGAGCTTTTACTTACGTGGATTGATCTAACAAAACAATCTGATGAAGTTTACAGATTTAAGTTTGTATACGATATCGAAAACATTTCTGATTGGGTTGAGTTACAAAATCGACTGCAATCAGTAAGGCTTTTGGAACAATATAAGCCATCTTTATTTACTACGGATAAGGTTGAGGGGTACGTGGATTTTTTAGGAAATGGAGATAAGTTTGTTCTTCTGCTCTCTCAAAATAAAATTAAAGCAGTAAATCTTGGACCATATTATAGAATTTCTTTAGATGATTAAAAATTTACCAAATTTTATATCAATTTACCGTTTGGTTACTATTCCATTTGTTGCGTGGTTTCTTTTGGAGGAATTATATAATTTTGCGGCTTTATTTACTCTTTTAATTGCTTTAAGTGATTTTTTAGATGGATTTATCGCAAGATATTTTAAAGTTCAAAGTGAACTGGGTTCATATTTAGATGCAATTGCTGATAAAGCATTCGTAATTTCGATTTTTATACTCATTGGAAATCTTAAACTGTTACCTGTATTCATAATCATAATTATAATTTCAAGAGATATAATTATTTTGGGGTCGTTTGTAGTCACTTTTTTGGTTGGTAAAAAAATTGAGGTTAAACCAACTAAAATTAGTAAACTAAATACATTCTTTCAGTTTTGTCTTGTTATTACAACCATGCTTAGCAATATCAACGGATATGAGAAATTTTTCACTGCATTAATGTTAAACGAAGTATTAATTACTGTTGTATTGATATGTACTCTATTATCATTAATAAATTATATAAGTTACTGGTTTAAAAACATAAACTAAATGGAAAAAGGACAATTAATCTTTAATTTAAAAAATATAGAAACTTATAATCCTGAGGATTTTTATATTAGTAAAAGTAATTTTAATGTTTCAACTTTACTAAAATCTCCACAGGACTGGTTTAATAGATCAGCTGTAATATTTGGGCAAAAAAAATCAGGTAAAACACATCTTTTAAACATATGGTCAGGCTATAACAATGCTAATTTAATTAATTGCCTTGATGTGCAAAGCTGGAATGACATTTCGTTTAATACAAATATAGCAATTGATGATTTTCATAATTTAAAAGATGAAGAGGGTTTTTTTCATTTTTATAATAGTTTAATTTTAGAAAAGAAAACAATTTTAGTAACGGTTGATATAAATTCAAATTTTGAAATCAAACTAAAAGACTTAAATTCGAGGTTTAAATCCTTTACTTCATCTAAAATCGAAAATCCAGAAGATGATCTCTTAAGAGCCATAATAATGAAATATTTTAGTAATGCCCAAGTTCAAGTTGACAAAAATGTAATTGAATATTTGTTAAAGAGAGTAGATCGTGATTATCAAAAATTATTTAATATTCTTGAAAAAATTAATATTTTATCCTTGCAAAGAAAATCAAAAATAACAACACATCTTATCCGAGATACAATGACCTAACATAACTCTCAAAAACTTCTAAGCGTTGATCATTTTTATTTTTACCTTTTTTTAATTCTCCCAGTCTATTTTTACTTGCTCTTATAAGATTTTTATCGGATACAATCCAATTACGAGGAAGGTCATCTTTTTGCGCATAATTTTCTCTCCATTCTGAAAATTTTTTAATTAGTTTTTTTTCATTTTTTGAAAAATTTTTGATTTTTATTCTTTTATAGGATTTTTTAGTATTGTAGACATCTTTGGTATCTAAATGGTCTTTAATTATTTTTTTTATTCTTTTTACGAGATTTCTTTTTTTAATTTTTTGTAATAAGTTCACATAAATTTTAGGTAAATAATACACATCGTTAATTGCATAATTAATTTGCTCAGATGATAAAGGCCTCTTAGTCCAATCAGAAACTTGATGTTTTTTTGAAAGTTTTATATTAAATAGTTTTTCTACTAAACTAGTGTATCCAATTGTTTGTCCTCCATAAATTGAATTATAAGCAATTTGAGTATCAAAAACATTCACAACACTAATTTCAAAAGCATAATTTAATACTTCGATATCTTGTCGAGCAGAGTGGATAACTTTCAATATCTTTTTTGATGTGAGTATTCTTCTAAAATTTTCGAAATTCATTTTTTCCCCTGATAACATATCAATTAAGAATTCTTTTCTTTGAGTTTTAATTTGAATAGTGCATAAAATTGGCCAATATGTATTATCTCTTTTGAATTCGGTATCTAGGAAGATAATTTTATACTTATTCAATAATTTACATAGCTTCTCGAGGGATTTATTATCTTGGACTATTTTCATAAATCAAACTATATATGATCCTTAATTAAAAGTATGAATAAATATAGAACGCACAATTGTAACCAGCTTAGATTAGAAGATGCTGGTTCTAAAGTATCATTAGCTGGGTGGATAAATAGAAAAAGAGATCACGGCAATGTACTATTTGTTGACTTAAGGGATCATTATGGCGTTACTCAATGTGTAATTGAGAAAACAAATACTAAATTGCTAAACTTAGTAGACAGCTTAAGAGTTGAGACCGTTATTAAAATTGATGGCACAGTTATAAAAAGAGAGCCTGATACAATTAATAAATCACTAAATACAGGGACCATTGAAATTGCAGTTGATAATGTAGAAGTATTATCTGAGGCAAAAGAGTTGCCTATGCCAGTTTTTGGCGAAAACGACTATCCAGAGGAAATTAGATTGAAGTATAGATTTCTTGATATTCGAAGAGAGGAATTGCATAAAAATATTGTTCTAAGATCCTCAATTATTTCCCACATTAGAAAGCTCATGTCTGACGCTGGTTTTTTAGAAATGCAAACACCAATACTTACAGCTTCGAGTCCAGAAGGGGCTAGAGATTACTTGGTACCAAGCAGGATTCATCCAGGAAAATTTTACGCTCTTCCTCAAGCCCCACAGCAATTTAAGCAATTAATTATGGCAGGAGGTTTCGATAAATATTTTCAAATAGCCCCTTGTTTTAGAGATGAAGATGCAAGAGCAGATAGAAGTCCTGGCGAATTTTATCAATTAGATATGGAAATGGCATTTGTTGAGCAAGACGATGTGTTTAACGCCATTGAACCCATTTTACATTCTGTATTTACAACTTTTTCTGATTTTAACGTTACAGAAACACCTTTTCCAAGAATTACATATGCAGATGCTATGAGCAGGTATGGAACAGACAAACCTGACCTTAGAAATCCAATAAATATTACTAATTTAACTAATGAATTTAATGATGACAAAGTTGAATTTAGTGCATTTAAAAAAATTATAGAAGAGGGGGGCGAGGTTATTGGAATACCAGCACCTGACTCGAGTCAAAAACCTAGAAGTTTTTTTGATAATCTTAATAATTGGGCAAGAAAAGAAATGAATGCTGCTGGTTTAGGTTATATTATTTTTGATAAAAGCTCTTCTGGCGTAGAAGGAAAGGGGCCTATTGCAAAATTTATCCCCTCTGAAATTCAAGAAATGATATTAAACAAAGCAGGTCTTAAGGCCGGAGACTCAATTTTCTTTGCATGCGCTAAAGGCAAAGAAGTTTATGATATTGCTGCTGCAGCCAGAGACAAAATTGCAATAGATTTGGATCTAGTTGAAAAGGGAGTATTTAAGTTTTGTTGGATTGTCGATTTTCCCATGTATGAAAAGGATAAAGAAACTGGAAAAATTGATTTTAGTCATAATCCTTTTTCAATGCCACAAGGGGGATTGGATGCGCTAAATAATTCAGATCCTTTAAATGTTTTAGGTTATCAATATGACATTGTTTGTAATGGTGTAGAGCTATCATCAGGCGCTATACGAAATCACATTCCAGAAATTATGTATAAGGCCTTTGAAATAGCTGGCTATAACAAAGGTCAAGTGCATGAAAAATTTGGAGGCATGATAAATGCTTTTACTTATGGCGTACCTCCTCATGGCGGCATTGCACCAGGAATAGACAGAATAGTCATGCTGCTTGCTCAAGAAAAAAATATTCGTGAGGTAATATTGTTCCCAATGAATCAACAGGCGCAGGATCTGATGATGCTGGCTCCTGCTGAAGTCAATAAGACTACACTTGATGAGTTGAATTTAGAAGTTAAACCAACTGATGAATAAATTATGAGCAGCCAGTTGTGGCACCACAAGTATCGCATTTTAAACAAGTGCCATTTCTAACAAGAGTAAAAGAACCACACTCAGGACAAGCATCCCCTTCGTAGCCCATCATTCTTGCAGCTTGAACTCTACTCATTGATTGATCAGATGTAGTACCCGTGCTTACTGCAGCTCTAATTGGCGCTTGTTCAGCTGAAACAGTCTCCATACTTCCATTTGAACTAACTACTGAAAGTCCATCCTGACCACGTAAATAACCTTGGCTTGAAACTTTTTTAACAAGCTTCCATGGGATTTCGTTATTTTTTAGAGTTCCTTCTTCAGCACCAGTTCCAAGTGAGAAATCAACATCAGTATTATCTGCATGTGCTAGATCATTTCTGCCTAGGTAAGAAACAGCGAGTTCTCTGAATACATAATCTAAAATAGATGTTGCATTTTTAATTCTATTATTACCTTGCACTACTCCAGCCGGGTCAAATCTGGTAAAAGTATAAGCTTCCACATACTCTTCTAGTGGAACTCCATATTGAAGACCAATTGATATTGCAATTGCAAAATTATTCATCAGACTTCTCAGGAAAGCTCCTTCTTTATGCATATCAATAAAGATTTCACCCAAGCTACCATCCTCATATTCCCCGGTATGAAGATAAACTTTATGGCCTCCTACAATAGCTTTTTGAATGTATCCTTTTCTTCTATCTGGAACTTTATTTCTTGAACCGTATACAACAGAATTCATAGCCTCTTTAGCAACAGCAATTGTTCTATCAATTTGGTTATCCGGTTGATCTATTTCTTCTTCAATATCCTCATCAACAAGTTTTGATGCAAGTGGTTGACTTAATTTTGAGCCATCACGATAGAGAGCGTTTGCTTTTGTGCCGAGTTTCCATGATAGTAAGTAAGCTTCATTACAATCTTTCACATCAGATTCTGCAGGCATGTTGATAGTTTTAGATATGGCACCTGATATAAAAGGCTGAGCTGCTGCCATCATGCGTATATGGCTTTTTACAGATAAATATCTTTTGCCGATCCTACCGCACGGATTCGCACAATCAAATACAGCCAAATGATCATCTTTGATATGCGTTGAGCCCTCTAAGGTCATAGTGCCGCAGCAAAAGGTATTTGCTTCATCGATTTCATCATTTGTGAAACCTAAAGCAGTTAGCATATTAAAATTCATGTCAGTAAGTTGTTCTTCTGAAAAATTCAGCTTCTCTTTACAGAATTCCATCCCGAGAGTATATGAATTGAAAGAAAATCGAATATCAAACACATTCTTTAAATTTTGTTCAAGAAGTTCGATTTGTTCCTCTTCAAAACCTTTTTCTTTTAGTGTCTCGTGATTTATAGCGGGTGCGTTGTTAAGCGTACCGTGACCAACAGCATAATTAATTGTTTCTTCAATTTCATCCTCTGTGTATTGAAGTTGCCTTAATGCTTCTGGAACTGTTCTATTTATAATCTTGAAATAACCACCTCCAGCAAGTTTCTTGAATTTGACCATTGCAAAATCAGGCTCGATACCTGTTGTATCGCAGTCCATTACAAGGCCAATGGTTCCAGTTGGCGCAATTACTGTTGTCTGTGCATTTCTAAAACCAAACTTTTGACCATTCTCATAAGCTTGATCCCATGCATTTTGCGCCTCCATTCCTAAGTTTGTATCTCTTAAATCTTCAACAACAAATGGCACAGGATTAATGTGTAAACCTTCATACTCATCCGTCTTACCATATGCGGCTCTTCTATGATTTCTTATTACACGAAGCATATTTTTAGAGTTTTGTTGATATCCGGGGAAGGGGCCTTGTTCGGATGCAACTTCAGCTGAAGTTGCATAAGATATGCCAGTCATTAAAGCTGTTATAGCTGCACAGTTTGCCCTTCCTTCTTCACTATCGTAGGCTACACCTTTAGACATTAGGTAGCCTCCTAAGTTCGCATATCCAAGACCAAGTGTTCTGTATTCATAAGAGAGTTTCGCTATTTCTTTTGACGGAAATTGAGCCATCATAACTGAAATTTCCAATATTAATGTCCATATTCTTACAGCATGTTTGAACATGTCAGTATTTAAACATTTGTTCTCATCCATAAACGTCATTAGATTTAGAGAGGCCAAGTTGCAGGCTGTATTGTCTAAGAACATATATTCTGAACAAGGGTTAGAAGCTCTAATCTCTCCACTCTCCGGGCATGTATGCCAGTCATTAATTGTGGTGTGAAACTGAATACCAGGGTCAGCACAGGCCCAAGCAGAATATCCAACCTGATCCCAAAGGTCTTTTGCCTTTACTGTTTTACTCACTGAATTGTCAATTCTATTAATTAAGTTCCAATCTTTGTCTTCCATTACAGCATTTAAAAAATCGTCAGTAACACGAACTGAATTATTTGAATTTTGTCCTGAAACAGTTACATAGGCCTCAGAATCCCAATCGGTATTATAAGTTTCAAACTCAATAGATTTGTAACCTTGTTTTGCAAAATGTATGATTCTCTGAATATAGTTCTCAGGAACTTCGTTGTTTCTTGCGGCAATAATCTCTCTTTTTAGTGCTGGATTTTTATTCGGCTCAAAGCAACTTTCACCATCAGCTTCGCAGTTGTGGCAGGCATTCATGATACTTTTAAGATGTTTTGAACATATTTTTGATCCAGTAACAATGGATGCAACTTTTTGTTCTTCTGTGACTTTCCATTTAATAAATTCTTCAATATCAGGATGATCTATATCTACTACAACCATCTTTGCAGCTCTTCTGGTCGTGCCACCCGATTTAATTGCTCCCGCAGCTCTATCACCAATTTTAAGAAAGCTCATAAGTCCAGATGATTTTCCTCCGCCGGATAAACCTTCTGAAGAGCCTCTTAGATTTGAGAAATTTGTTCCAGTACCTGATCCATACTTAAAGAGTCTCGCTTCACGAACCCATAAATCCATAATACCACCATCGTTTACTAAATCATCATCTATACTCTGAATGAAGCATGCGTGTGGTTGAGGTCTCTCGTAAGAACTTGAAGATCTAGTTAGCTTTCCAGTTTCATGGTCCACATAAAAATGGCCTTGAGAAGGACCATCAATTCCATAGGCCCAGTTTAGTCCTGTGTTAAACCATTGAGGACTGTTTGGTGCAACCATTTGATTAGCGAGCATATAACGAACTTCATCAAAAAAAGCTTTGGCATCATCTTCTGATGAAAAATAACCACCTTTCCATCCCCAGTATGTCCACGCTCCTGCAAGTCTGTCAAAAACTTGCTGCGAGCTTGTTTCGGACGAATAACTTACTTCTCCGTCACTATCATCAGCAATTCTTGGGGCAAGCCATGATGGAATATTTTTTTCATCTGTTCGTTTTAGTTTTGACGGAACACCAGCTTTTCTAAAATATTTCTGAGAGAGAATATCACTAGCAACTTGACTCCATTGTTCTGGTACCTCAAAATTTTCTAATTTAAATACAAGAGATCCATCAGGATTGACAATTTCACTTGAAACCTTTTTAAAATTTATACTTTCGTATGGAGATTGATTAGCAATTGTAAATTCTCTATTTATTTTCATTATTTTCCCTTCTAAAATATATTCATTGCAACAGACGAGCTTATAAAAAAACCAATATCAATAATTTAATGGTCTCGACCGTAAATTGTGCCAGAATGCTAAATGAGTAACTTTCTAGAATATTGATAATTTATTATTTGAAAAATGAAGTCAACATATTGTGTAAAAAAAATTGAAAACCACTATATAAGGTATAGAAAATGTTATCAAAATTAAAAAAAGTTAATATTTTCAGTGTTTTATCTATTCAAGATAATTCACTAATTGTTGAAAAAACTGTTAATTTTAAGCTTAATAATTCATAAATAATTATGTTGAGAGAGATATTTACTTGGTGGAACGGACAGACCATAGGCACCAGAATTTGGTCATATTTTAATGGAGTTTTAGTTGGAACTGATGATCAGGGTAATAAATATTATAAAAATAAAAAAGATACTAAGAGGTGGGTTATTTACAACAGCATAATTGAGTCAACTCTTGTTAACCCGGAATGGAACAATTGGCTTAGATACACTTCATTATCAAGACCATCAGAATCTGAAAAACATGATTGGCAGATAAACCATGTACCAAATTTAACAGGCACTGATGCTGCCTATGACCCAGAAAATAGTAAAAAAGAAATGAAGTCAGTTGCTAAAAATAATGATTATAAAAAATGGAGTCCAAAAGATTAAAATAATATTTGATGTATTATTTTTGAGTTTATTATCGCTCTCTAATCTCTTTGCTCAAAACATTGATGATCTACCATTGATAAATTTAAATGAACTTGAACCCACCTATGAAGATGAAGTTTTAGATCAAAATATTGAAAATGATTTAAAAGAAAGTGATTTTATTAAGAGTAAAAATAAAAATTTTGAAGAGTCGTTCGCTACCATCAGTTTATTAAACAAAATTACAGCTGAAGTTAAAACCATAAATATTAAATTGAAAGAAAACTTTTTTTATGAAGAATTAAAAATTTATGTAATCGATTGCTATAATAGTAAGCCATTAGAAAAAGCAGAAACAGCAGTTTATTTGAATATTTACATCGAGAAAACGATGGAAAAAATATTTAACGGATGGATGATAAAATCTCTTCCATCAGTATCATCAATGGAACACCCAATATATGATCTATGGGTAGATGATTGCTATAAACTATAGCTTCTCAATATTATTTTCTAACCAATTTATAGCCACTCCTCCATTCTTAAACTCGCGAGAAGAAAGTATTTTTTTATGAAGCTCAATGTTAGTATCTATTCCGTCAATTACAATTTCATTGAGAGACCTCAATGCTCGCTTGATAGCATGATTTCTTGTTCTGCCAGTAGAGATTAACTTCGCTAATAAATTATCATAATAGTGCGGTACTTTGTAACCAGAATAAATAAAGGTATCTAGTCTAATTCCGTTACCGGCGGGAGGATGATACATTTCTATTTTGCCAGCAGATGGCTTGAAATCTTTTGAGCTTTCTGCATTTATTCTACATTCAATTGAATGTCCGAGAGGTTTAATGTTTTCTTGATTTGTAAAAATTTTATCTCCATGAGCAACACATATTTGTTCTCTTACGAGATCCACTCTAGTTAACATTTCTGTAATAGGGTGTTCCACCTGAAGCCTTGTATTCATTTCCATGAAATAAAATTCCTTACCGTCGAATAAAAATTCGAGAGTACCTAAACCCAAATAACCCATTTTTTCCATTGCATCAACGCATGTCTTAAATAGTTTCTGTTTTTTTTTCTCATCTACATTAGGGGCGAGGGCTTCCTCAACAACTTTCTGATTACGTCTTTGTACAGAACAGTCTCTTTCATGCAAATGAAGAAAATTACCATGAGTGTCGCAGATTACCTGAACTTCAATATGTCTAGGCGAGTCGATAAATTTTTCAATGTATATTGAGTCATTCCCAAAAAAAGAAAGTGCCTCCTGTTTAATAATTGGCAATGCATCCTTTAATTCTTTTTTTGAATTAACAATTTTCATTCCTCTGCCACCACCTCCAGCACTAGCTTTAAGTAAAACAGGGTATCCTATCTCATCACTAGCTGTCAGCGCATCAGACTCACTTTTTACCTCACCTTCAGAACCTGGAACTGTTGGCACGTCAAATTTTTTCATTATTTTTTTAGCTTCAATTTTATCACCCATCATTTCAATATGAGAATACTTTGGCCCAATAAAAGTTAGCTTGTGATCCTCAAGCATCTTGGCAAATGAAGCATTTTCAGAGAGAAAGCCATATCCTGGATGAACTGCTTGAGCCCCTGTAATTTCACATGCTGAAATTATGGCATGAGCATTTAAATAGCTTTTATTAACTGGATTAGGCCCTATGCAAACACTCTCATCAGCAATTCTGACATGCATAGACTCAGTATCCGCTTCACTGTGAACAGCTACAGTTGAAATTCCAAGTTCTTGGCAGGCTCGATTTATTCTAACTGCAATTTCACCTCGGTTAGCAATAAGAACTTTGTCAAACATTATCCTATGAGCATTAATGGTTGGCCAAATTCTACCGCTTGCTCATTTTCAACTAAAATTTTAATTACTTTTCCTTGCAGTGAAGACTCTATAGGATTCATTGTTTTCATTGCTTCAACAATAAGAATTGTTTGACCTGATTTAACAGAGTCACCAATATTCACAAATTTATTAGCACCTGGCTCTGGTTGAAGGTAAACGGTTCCAACCATTGGAGATTTGATTACTCTTGGATCGTTTTTGTAATCATCTTCAGATACTTGTATTTCTGAATTATTTTGGATTGAAGTATCTTTATCAACAGACTGTAAGCGGGCACCTTTCGCAACTGTTACTGAAAAATCCCCATCTGAATATGAAACTTCAGTTAAATTTAATTCTTCAAGAATTTTTGTTAAATCTTTTATAGGTTTAGGGTCGATATTTTTTTTAGACTTATCACTCATAAGATTACCCTTTTATATTAATTTAACCATTCCTTCAACTGCGAGCACATAACTATATGGTCCAAATCCGCAAATAACTCCATGCACCCCTTTACTTATATACGAGTGATGTCTAAAGTCTTCTCTTCTAAATAAATTGGATAAATGAATTTCAATTTTTGGGATTTCTATTGTTAAAAGTGCATCTAATATTGCTACTGAGGTGTGTGAAAAGCCACCCCCATTTATTATCAGTCCAGATGCAGTATTTTTTGATTGTTGTATACAATCTACAATATCACCTTCAGAATTAGATTGAAAAAAACTCACATCAATTTCTTTATAGTTTTGAGCGATGTAATCCTTTACAGACTTATGAACTTGATCCAATGTCATAGATCCGTAAATTTCTGGCTCTCTTTCACCAAGCATATTTAAATTAGGCCCATCGACAAATTGAATAAATTTTTTACTCATTTTAATATTATACTTCTAATCATCATCTTTTTGAAACTTCTTTCTGTAAAATTTCAATTAAATCATTAGATCGATACCATTCTGGAGAATTTTCCTCAATATGTTTTAATGCTTTAACAGCAAATTCATATGATAATTCACGTTCGCCAATAAGAAAATAACGTTCAGCAGTGGCATAGTTAGCCAGTGTAATTGATCCAGTTTGTGCATATGCTCTTGATAGCAAATACCATGCATAAGCATTTTCTGAGTTGATGAGTAATGATTTTTTTAAATTTATAATAGCATCTGTTGATTTATTTGTTTCCTCAAAGGTTAACAGGTAATTGCCCAGCATCATGTAATATAAGTCATTTACTTTATCAATATTATTGATTGCTGCTTCATGGTAAAAAGTAGCGCTTTTGTAATCATTATTTGCAAAGTATATCTCGCCCAGTAGTTCATTGTAAAATGGATTAGATGGATCCTTATTAATCAGCCGTTTCATATTTTCTATTGATTTTGAGTGATTACCTTGAAAATAGTTTGATACTGCAGTAGCATACAAATCTACATCTTTCATTGAATTATAGATAGCTTCTGTCTCATTATGTGGATGTGTAAAACCGTGCAGCTTAGCTTTTAATAGCTCAAATTTTTTTTCAAATATTTCATTTGAGTCGTAATCGCAATTATTATAATTTTCTAGTGACGAATTAATCCATCCAATTCTATTTTGAACAAGCGGGTGAGTAGATCGATAATTATTTTCATCTAAAGCGTAAGCTTCCTTTACGTTCTCAATTTTTTTTAAGAACTCTATTAAATATTTTCCATTTATTCCATTATCACATAATATCTTTACAGCAGCTTGATCCGCTGAAGCCTCCTGAGTTCTAGAATAATATGAAAAATTATCATTTATACTTGCTTGCCCAACCATAACTCCTGCTATTCCAGCGTCAGTTGCGCCGGCAATCATTCCAATTATACCAAGTAAATATATTGGCAATGCTTTATTAGAAAGGTTAGATATTTCGATTGATGTATTAAAAATATGTCCTCCTAATATATGAGCTAGTTCGTGTGCAAGTACAGCGGCGTATTCTCTATAGTCATTTGCTGTCAAAATAAGTTCAGTATTTACAAAAATATTTTGACCGCCTGTTACAAATGCATTTACTTGATCACTTTTTACAAAATAAATTTTTAAGTCTTCTGGTTCAAGATTATTTGTTTTTAATAAAATAGAGACAATATCATCAGTGAATTGTTCTAATTCAGTATCTCTAATAATTTCAAACGCATTTGACTGAGAAAAAAGAAAATAAAATAAAAAAAAGAATTTAATAAAAAATTTGTGACATTTCATTACTTTTGCCACCAGCCTGTTTTTTTGTTCTTAATCTCTTTAAGGGCGGGTTTTGAATTTTTGATTTTATTTTTAGAAGTGTTTGTATTGAGATTTTTTTCTAACTCATTTACTTTTACTGCTTTCTTTACTGTCTTTTTTTTGACTGATCTCTCACTGCTCTTCTTAGTCTTGCTTATTCTACTATTTGTTTTATTTTTTTTATTTGACTCGTCAGTTTCGAATATGATTTCTGAATTTTTAAGCGAATTATCGTCTGACAAATTAATTGATACTTTTCTAGATAATTCAATATTATCTAATTCTTTTTGATAATTTGTTAAAATAAGATTTTTGATATAAGAATTTATTTTTATACATAATTTTTTTGTTTTCTTTTTATTTAATTCTTCATTTATCTGGTATAAAAATTTTAGGATGATTGAAGGATGGTTAAGTTCTGTTTTCCATTCAATGAAGCTTTGCCTTAGTCGTTGTCGTGACATTTCTAGCAGTCCAAATTGACTTATCCTTGAGACTTGTGTTCTGGCCCTATCTTTTTTGACAAGTTCTTTAATCTTACGTTCAACCTGACGATTATTTCTCATTTCATACATATCAATGAAATCTACAACAATTAACCCAGAGAGATCACGTATTTTAATTTGCTTTGCTATTTCTATTGCTGCTTCCAAATTTGTCTTAAGTGCAGTTTTTTCAATGTTTCTCTCTTTTGTTGCTCCTCCAGAGTTTACATCAATAGCAACTAATGCTTCAGTTGGGTTAATTACTAAGTAACCTCCAGATTTAAGCTTTACTTCTGCATCGAACATCTTGATTATTTCTTTTTCGATTTTGTGCTTTGTAAATAGCGGTTCTTTATTTTTATATAATTTTACGAATTTTGAGTTACCGGGTAAAACTTGAGACATGTATTTTTTTGTTTCCTTGTAAGCATCATTACCCTGCACCAAAATCTCCTTCATTTCTTTTGAGTAGATATCTCTTACTATCCTTCTTAGTAAATTACCTTCTTCGTGTATTAATGCAGGGGCAATTGCTTTTTTTGTCTCATTTACTATTTGTGCCCACAATTTATTCAGAGTTGAATAATCTTTCTTAATTTCATTTTTTGTTCGATTTAATCCAGCAGTTCTAATAATTAAACCCATTTCAGCTGGTACCTTAAGCTCCTCAATTATTTTTTTTAATTTTTTTCTATCATCAGATATAGAAATTTTTCTTGAAACTCCTTTAGTTTTTGTAGAGTTTGGCATTAGAACTGAATATTTTCCTGCAAGTGAAATATACGAAGTTAAAGCAGCTCCTTTATTGCCTCTTTCTTCCTTTACAACCTGCACTAAGATAAGTTGACCTGTTTTTATAACTTCTTGAATTTTATATGAGCGATAAAGCCTTCTTCTCAAACTAGAGCTATTTTTTCGCTTAAAAGTTTTTTTTCCTATCTCGTATTCTTTGCTTTCTTCATTACCGCTTAGATCTGACTCATCTTTATTGTTTATTTCTATAACTTCAGTTTCATTAGAGTCAGTATTGTTCTGAACTCCTTTGTTGTAGTCATCATCCTCTGAATTGTGATCTTCTTCTATTTCAGCTTCTGCTTGTATTAGAGCTTCTCTGTCTGCTACGGGAATTTGAAAATAATTAGGATGTATTTCGCCAAATGCTAAGAAGCCATTTTTTTCAGACCCAATATCTACGAATGCCGCTTGTAAAGAAGCCTCGATTCTTGATACCTTACCTAAATAAATATTTCCCTTTAAATTTTTTTTAGAGATAGACTCAAATTCAAAATCTTCCAATTCATTATCAGATAATAATGCAAATTGAGTTTGAGTCTCATTCGAGCCATCGATGAGTATTTTTTGTGACATTTAAGAAAACCTTTCAAAGTAATTACCACATTAAGTGGCATAGAATATTTGTATGCGAATATGTTTGATTTGATCATAATAATTATCTAACTATATGATTGTATTGTTATATTTAGAATTTGCAAAAATCAATGATTTATTATTTTGTTTTTTTTAGCAGAAATTGAGTATTTTAAGTCTAATCAACGCCATATTTTTGTTTAACTATTCAAAACTTATATGACTCAAACAATTAAATTATTTACCTACATAGGAATCATTCTTTTTTTTGTAACATTTGGAATAATTTTATATTTTATATTTCAATTACCAGATGACTCAAGTTTACAGAACTATAAACCAAATGTAATGAGCAGAATTCATGCGTCAAACGGCGACCTTGTAAAAGAATTTTCAAAAGAATACCGAATCTTTATACCAATAAAAGACATACCTGATGATTTAAAGAATGCATTTATTTCTGCAGAAGATAAAAATTTTTACAGACATTTCGGAGTTGACCCAATTGGAATTATACGAGCTTTGGTCAAAAATATTTCAAATCTTTTTAATGACAAAAGGCCTGAGGGCGCGTCAACTATTACTCAACAGGTTGCTAAAAATTTTCTTTTATCTGATGAATTGAGTATAAATCGAAAAATTAAAGAGGGACTTCTTGCGCTAAAAATTGAACAAACATTGCCTAAAGAAAGAATTTTAGAACTCTATTTAAATCAAATTTACCTTGGATCTGGAACTTACGGTATTGCTGCAGCATCAAATAGATACTTTAAAAAATCTCTAAGCGAACTTGATATCCATGAAATGGCTTTTCTGGCGGCACTTCCTAAGGCACCGAGCAGATATAATCCTGAAAGAAATTATAATAAGGCGTTTGAAAGAAGAAACTGGGTACTCGAAAGAATGTTTGTAAATGGGTATATTGATAAGTACGAATTAAATTCGTTTAAAAAAATCCCAATTAGTACTTATTTAAAAGAAAATAACAGAATCTTTGCAAATGATTATTATCTTGAGGAAATAAGAAAAAAAATAATTTTAATTTTTGGTGAAGATTATTTGTATAATGGGGGATTGTCAGTCCGATCATCTTTGAATACTGAGATTCAAATTGCCGCCGATAATGCTTTGAAGAAAGGGCTGCTACAATATGATAAGAGACATGGTTTTCGTGGACCGATAACTAATGATGCAAGCAATAATTGGCACTTAAAACATATAAATAACAATCCTTCTCATAACTTTTTAATTGCAAAAATTATTAAATTTAATGAAATCAATAATAATGCTCAAATTGAAGTTATTTTAAATGATAAAAAAATTCACGCAGAACTTGTTAACTTTAAATGGGCAAGAAAGAGTCTTTCTGGCGGCTATTTAGGGCCTAAAATTAACAAGGTAAGTGATATTTTACAATTAAACGATATTATTTACGTTTCAAAAGATAGTAAGCACAATTACAGCTTAGAGCAAATTCCAAAAATTAACGGAGGCATTATTGTAATGGACCCTTATACAGGAAGAGTTTTTGCTTTATCGGGTGGATTTGATTTTAATAAATCTAATTTTAACAGAGTCATACAAGCTAAGCGACAACCTGGCTCATCATTTAAACCATTTGTTTATATGTCTGCTTTAGAAAATGGATTACAGCCAAATAGTTTGATATTGGACGCCCCTTTTGTTGTTGATCAGGGTTCAGACTTAGGTAAATGGAAGCCTGAAAATTACGGTAAGAAATTTTATGGACCATCTACTCTAAGGAAAGGAATAGAAAATTCTCGGAATTTAATGACGATAAGAATAGCTCAATATTTGGGAATGGAAAAGGTAGCAGAAATAGCAAACAGGTCAGGGGTAATGGAAAATATGCCAAACGTTCTCTCGATGGCTCTTGGTGCAGGAGAAACTTCCCTTATTGCTCTTACGGCGGCCTATGCTTCTTTTGTAAATGGAGGAAAGAAAGTAGAACCAAGTCTTATTGATAGAATTCAAGACAGAAGGGGTAAAAATATTTTTTTAGAGAATTTTGCAACATGTGCTAATTGTGACGAGCCATATATTGAGGAAAATCCGATGCCAGAAATTATAAATTCATCTGAAAGCATATTTGATGAAGCTAAATCCTATCAAATGGTTTCTATTTTAAAAGGAGCTGTTGATAGGGGCACCGGAAGAAAAACAAAAATTAATGGAATTGAAATAGCTGGTAAAACTGGGACAACAAATAACAATACAGATGCTTGGTTTATTGGATTTACCTCGGATTTAATTATTGGTGTATATGCGGGATTTGATATACCCAAGTCACTTGGTAAAAGAGAAACGGGATCATCAGTTGCTGTTCCAATTTTTCGTAATTTTGTAAAAAATTATTACGAAGAAAAGCCAATTTTACCTTTTACTATTCCTAATGGAATTGAGTTAATTAAGATCAATTATGATACAGGAGAAATAGCAAGCGATTTTAAAAACAGTGAAAGTGTCTATGAAGCATTCAGTAAAAGTGATAACCTTGTAAGTAATGGTGAAATTCTTGTTGGTTCTGAGGGTTTCCAAATTATTGAGGTTGCAGATGACATTATGGAGGAGTATGTAATTTATTAGTTATGGAAAATGATTTTTCAAATTTGTTAGCTAAAGCAACTAAAAAACTTGATTTTGTACGGAGTCATCTTTGACTTAGAAAACTTACAAAAGCAATTACTTGAATTAAAAGCTCTAAGTGAAGAAGAAAATTTTTGGTCAGATAATGAAAAGGCCAAAAGAGTAATGGTCGAAATAAGCGAATTGGACCAATGCATCAAACTAATTTCTGATTTTGAAAATAAAATATCCGAAGTTACAGATTTTTTTAATATTGCAAATGACGAAAATGATCAATTGATGATCAGTGAATGTAACGAAACACTAAAAGAGCTTTTAAGCGACCTTGAGAAGTCTGAGTTTCAAATGCAATTTAACGGTGAAGCTGATTCTAATAGTTGTTATTTGGAAATACATGCTGGAGCTGGGGGAACTGAAAGTCAAGATTGGGCACAAATGTTGCAAAGAATGTACATGCGCTGGTCAGAAAGAAAAAAATTTAAATTTAAAGTAGTGTATGAGTCATTTGGTGAAGAGGCAGGTATCAAATCATGTACAGTTTTAGTAGAGGGCAAATATGCATTTGGCTATTTAAAAAGAGAGTCTGGTATCCATCGATTGGTAAGAATTTCTCCATTTGACTCAAATTCAAGAAGGCACACGAGTTTTTCATCAGTATGGATATCGCCATATGTTGATGAAAAGATAGAAATTAATCTTCAGGAAAAAGATATGAGAATAGATACTTTCAGAGCCTCTGGTGCTGGAGGTCAACATGTGAATACGACTGATAGTGCAATAAGAATAACACATATTCCAACAGGCATTGTTGTTCAATGTCAAAATGAACGATCTCAACATAAAAATAAGGCAACAGCTATCAATCTTTTAAAATCAAAATTATATGAAATGGAAATGCAAAAAATTGAGTCTGAAAAAAAAGCTTCTGAGGATAAAAAATCTGATATTGGCTGGGGTAATCAGATAAGGTCTTACGTTTTGCATCCATATAGGATGGTGAAGGACTTAAGAAGTGATTACGAAGACAGTGATCCAGATGCAGTCTTGGACGGGGATATTGATAAATTGATCTTTTCGAATATTAAATAAAGTATGAGTAAGAATAAAAAAATATCAATTTATATAACTATATCTATATCAGCATTGATCTTTCTACTTATTTCATTTGTTTCGATCAAAGCGTCATTTGGAGGATTAAATTTTAATATCTTTGGAGAAAGAATATCAGATGAACTGAAACTAAATTATTCTTTTGATACAGATATGGAAAATATTGTTCTCAAAAGATCTAATGAAAAAGGGTTTTATTTAGAAATAGAAAAATTAAAAATTGTTGACGCAAATGGATTGGTATTAGAGACAAGTTTAATTAGTTGGGACTTCGATTTATTTAATCTAATTACATTTTCAATAGATGAAAAAAATAAAATTTCATCTAAAAAAATAAAGATATCTTATGATGATTTTCAAATATTCATCGATGATTTTAATGTGGAATTTGATGAGCTTGATAGAATAATTGTTTCTTGTGAAAAAATAGACCTTAAATCAAAGCATTATGCTCTTAATTTTGAGTCATTCGATAATAATATATTAATTCACACAAATTCTCTTTTTGAACTTTTAGAATCTAAGAGTTTAATGTCAGCAAATCTGTCAATTAATGAAGAATATTTTCAAACAAATTTTGAGTTTATTCCAGCTAATCAGCAAATAAATATTTTAAAGTTCAGTGGAGATCATTTTTACATGAATGAAACAAGTATTATAGAATACAACACTAAGTACAAAAATATAAAAACTAAACTTGATATTAATTCAAAAAAAGACTCATTAATAAATATTCTTAACCTAAATAATGAAAGTCAATTATATTCATTTATAAATAGTTTTAAGAGCTGGCAATCTATTTTACTTGAGACAAATTTTAATTATGAGGATAGAAATATAATAAATTCTGCGATCAGAAATTTATATCTTAATATATCTGGAATCTATGAATTAAATACATTAATGCCTAATGATAAATTTTATCAAAACTTCGGTGATGTGACAAAATATGATTTAGATTTTTATAATGATAAAGAAAAATATGTAATTGATATAAACCATTTTAAAAATGATCAATTAGTTCTAAAAAAAGGAAGTTTTTTTAAATTTAATTACGACTTAGACGATGCAAATGTCAATTTAGTAACGAGAATTAATAAAGATGCTGCAATAAACTATTTACAAAATACTATTCTATCACGAGAGACTAGGACTGATCGTGTAAGCAGTTTTCTTCAACAAAATTTAAATGAGAACAATGATATAACACTTAATTTCAATATTGATCCAACTTCAGACAGTATAATTAAATCTCTAAAAAGTTTATATGTGGCATCTTCTGGAGAATTAAAAACAAATTTTATTTTTGATGATAATGAGAATCCTAATTTTATTTTAGGTCCTGTAAATTACTATATTGAAATTAAAAATTTAGAAACTCCAAACCCCTTATTTAAGGGACTAATTAATTTAACAGATACAACAGCCTTTATAAGGCAAATTAATTTAAAAAAAAATAATAAGACAAGTTTGAAAATTCAATTTGAAGGCGATACGAATACACTCAATGATAGTTTAATAACATTTGACTCGCTCGATAGTGAAATTGATTTTAATGGTAAAATAAAAATAACTAAAACTAATCATATTTTTTTAGAAGATTTTTCAATTAATAATAATTCAAATGTTAAGTTAAATCTCTCAGGAGATTTATCAGAGCGTATTTTAAATTTAAATATTAGAGGTGATATTATTGATCTGTCTGCAAATAAAGTTGAAACGAAGAAAAAAGAAAGAGATTATTATTTAAAGAGGGAAAATTATTCGATAAATACTGATGAAGTAATTTTTGCTGGAGCAGTAAGAGTAAATGATTTTAAGGCAGGAATTGAGAAACAAGGCTCAACTTTATCTGTAAATAGCCGCGCGTCTTTTATGGGGCACGATCTAAATTATTCAAGGGAAAAAAACGATAACATTGATGTAAATATTATTGATTCAAGCGATATAACATATTTTGTTAACAATAACCACCCAGCAAAAAAACTGCTAAGTGATGGAGAATTCAAAATGACCTCAATAAGAGATTTAAACACGCAAGCAGCTGACGTAAAAATTAATTTAAATGACTTTGTGTTAATAAATACACCGGCTTCTCTCAAATTGTTGTCCCTACCTTCAATCTCAGGTCTAGTTAGCATTGCTGAAGGTGAAGAGGGAATTCGCTTTGGGTATGGAGAAATTAGTTATGTAGAAACAGATAATAAATTTAATGAAATTGAAGCTTTTGCTGTTAGCGATAGCTTGGGTCTTATTATGGATGGAAATATTGATAGAAAAGAAAAGATTATTGATATGAAGGGAGAAATAAGTCCAATGCATCTTGTGAACGCAATTATTCAAAAATTACCTATTTTAGGACCAATAATTGTAGGAGGTGAGGGAGAAGGAATGTTTTCGATAGATTTTTTAATGACAGGATCTTCTGATGATCCCGAAGTAGAGTCTAATCCTTTAACTATAATTAAGCCTAGAATAATAGAAAGAGCAATAGAAGCTATTGCAAGTGGTTCAACTATCCAATAGTCACTTTAAAATGTTTTTTCTTGCCAACACTTATTACATTTTCAAACTGTGTAATTTGATCATAGTCTAACAACTTAAGCTCGTTTTCTACTATTTTACCGTTTAATTTTACACCTTTCCCACGTATCAATTTCCTACTTTCAGATTTTGAGCTAGCGTATTTCATTTGGACAATAAGATCTGATAGTAGCACACCGTTTTGAATATCTTTATTGCTTAAACTAAGTGTAGGCATATCTTCAGACAATCTTTTATTTTCGAATATAAGTTTTGCTGCTTGCTCAGCTTTTCTTGAACTTTCAATTCCATGAAGCATAGCAGTTACCTCATTTGCAAGTATTATTTTTAAATCATTTATATTTTTTGATGAGTTTTGTTCATAGTCATCAATTTGTTCTTTGCTTAAATCTGTGAAAAGTTTCATGAAACGAATTACATCTCGGTCATCTATATTTCTCCAAAACTGCCAATAATCGTAGGCTGATAAAAGGTCATCATTAAGCCATATTGCTCCATCAGCTGTCTTACCCATTTTATCACCATTAGAATTAGTGAGAAGAGGAGTTGTGAGTCCGTAAACCTCTTTGCCATTTACTCTTCTTATAAGCTCCACACCATTTATAATATTCCCCCATTGATCAGAGCCTCCAATCTGTAAGGTGCACGAATTTCGATTATTAAGCTCATAGAAATCATAAGCTTGAAATATCATATAATTAAACTCTACAAAACTGAGAGACTGTTCTCTTTCAAGACGTATTTTTACACTATCAAATGTTAGCATTTTATTTATTGTAAAATGTTTCCCAAAATCTCTTAAAAAATCTACATAACTAAGTTTATCTAACCAATCTGCATTATTCACTATCAACGCCTTATTCTTTTCATTCTTAAACGACAAATATTTGTCAAAAACAGTTTTAAGATTATTAGCATTATTTTTTATTTCATCTTCAGTAAGCATTTTTCTAGTTTCATCTTTTCCTGAAGGATCACCAATGCGGGTAGTTCCTGTGCCAATTAATATTATTGGAGTATGGCCGTGCCTTTGAAATAGGCGCATTACCATTATCTGTATCAAGCTGCCTATATGCAATGATTTAGCCGTACAATCGAAGCCTATGTAAAATGTAATATTTTCAGATTTTAATTTTTTATTGAGAGACTCCTCATCAGTGCATTGATTTAAGAAACCGCGGTATTTGAGTTCTTCAATAAGTGTCATTTTCTATATTCAGTAATGTATAAATTATTTAGACTAATTATACAAAATATATGAGCAACAATAAACTTCACGCAATTGGCATTATGAGCGGCACTTCGCTAGATGGAATTGATATTTCATACGTTAGTTCTGATGGAAAAAGCATATTTACACATAATTGCTCATCTTTATTTAAGTTTAGGGAATCAACAAGAAAGTCTCTTCATACTCTTGTGAACAACTTTAAAAAAAATAAAAATAGCATATCAAATATAATCGATTGTGAAAATTTAGTTAGTGAAGATTATGTAAATGCCATAAGAAAATTTATAAAATCTAAAAATATCAAAAAAGTTGATCTTATCGCGTTACATGGTCAAACTATTTTTCACTCATCTAAAAATAAATCATCGATTCAATTGTGCAATAGTTCTTATATTGCAGAGAAAACCAACAGTCTTATTGTAACTGATTTTAGGCAAAAGGATCTTTTAAATGGTGGAGAGGGAGCACCATTAGTACCAATATTTCATAAGCTTTTAATCAATAAACTAAAACTTAAAAAGCCTTGTTCTTTTATTAACATTGGAGGCATATCTAATATTTCCATATTGGATAATAGAGGTAAGTTAATAGCATATGATATTGGACCAGGAATGTGCTTATTAGATCAATACGTACATTTCAAAAAGAAGCAACCATATGATAATAATGGAGCATATTCTTCTCGAGGCAAAATCAATAAAAGTATTTTAAGACAACTTCTTAATGACAATTTTTTTAAAAAAAGCCCTCCTAAATCTTTAGACCGAAATTATTTCTCATTTAACTCAGTATTAAAAATAAACTTTTATGATGCATGTGCTACTTTATCTGCATTTACTGCTTACGCGATAATTAATAATTTAAAAAAAATAGATAATAAAAAAATCATTCTTTCTGGTGGAGGAGTGAAAAATAAATTTATTTTAAAATTAATAAAAGAAAATTTAGGGAATAGAGTTATCTCAATTGATGAAATTTATGGTGATGCAAAATTTATAGAGTCCCAGGCTTTTGCTTATTTGGGTATAAGAAGAGTTAAGAATCTGCCTATATCATTTCCAGGAACTACAGGTGTTAAAAGTCCAATAACTGGAGGCAAACTGACTAAATTACCTATATTTTGAATTAAGCTCTCTTTCAATATAACTTCGTACTGTTTTTTCAAGCTTATCTGTTTCATTGTCATAGAAATGATTTGCTCCTGTTATTTCTTCATAATCTACTGTTATATTTTTTTGAGATTTGAGTTTTTCTGCAAGCCGTGTAGTTTCTTCATGAGGCACTAAGTCATCTTTTTTACCTTGGACTATTAAACCTGAAGCTGGGCATGGAGCTAAAAAATTAAAATCATATAGATTAGGTTGAGGTGAAATACTTATAAATCTTGTTATTTCGGGCCTTCTCATCAATAGTTGCATGCAGAGTAGAGCGCCAAAAGAAAAACCAGCAACCCAACATTGATTTGTATTTGGATTTTGTCTTTGTATCCAATCAAGACCAGCTGCAGCATCAGCAAGTTCGCCCAATCCATTATCAAACTTGCCCTCACTTTTGCCAACGCCTCTTAAATTAAAGCGAAAAATTGAAAATCCAAGAGAGTCAAAAATAGAGAATAATTCCATTACGATAGGGTTATTCATTGTACCGCCATAGAGTGGATGGGGGTGTATTAGTAGTGCAATTGGAGGGTTTAAAGACTGACCTTTTTTGTACTTTCCAACTAATTTACCGTCAGGCCCTGTAAAAACTATTTCTTTTACTTGATTATTCATATTTGAGTATTAGATAGTTGACTAAATTAGTAGGTTATTATATTTAACCACTGAGACGGTATACTAAATTTATTATTTGAAATTCAAGGTTTTTTTTTAAAATGAGTAAAATCATTGATTTAATTGACTCTTATATTGATAGAGACCCAGCTGCTAAAGGCAGAATTGAGACATTAGTCACTTCACCTGGCCTGCATTCTATTGGTATATATAAATTATCAAATTTTTTGTGGTCAATAAGACTGACAATCTTAGCGAGGTTATTGTCTTACATTGGTAGAATATTAACAGGTATTGAGATTCATCCAGCGGCTAAAATTGGCGAACGTTTTTTTATTGATCATGGGATGGGAGTTGTAATTGGTGAAACAGCTGAGATTGGCAATGATGTAACTATTTATCACGGAGTAACTCTTGGAGGAGTTTCTCCAAGTGAAGATAGTGCAAGTCAGAAAGATAAGAAAAGACACCCAACACTTGAAAATAAAGTAATAATTGGATCTGGAGCACAAATTCTTGGTCCGATTACAATTGGTGCCAATTCAAAAGTTGGCTCTAATTCAGTAGTTACAAAAGACGTTGAGTCGAACAAAAGTGTAATTGGAAATCCAGCACGATATACAATTGTGCCAAATTCCTCTGGGGTAAAAAAGTTTAGAGCTTATGGTCTCAGTAAGGGAGATGACAGCAGGGCCACAGTAGTTGAAAAACTAGAAAAAGATAATTCTGATTTAAGAAATAGAATTGAAAAGCTTGAAAAATTGATTGAGGAAATTAAATGAAGATAACTTCGCGTGGTAGATACGCCGTGTTGGCAATGGTTGATCTTGCAAAGTTTGGATCGCAAAAACCATGCAGCTTGTCACATGTTTCAGTTAGGCAAAATATATCTTTGCCATATTTGGAACAGATATTTAACGATCTTAAGAAGGCCGAATTGGTTAAAAGTCAGAAAGGACCAGGTGGAGGATATATTTTAAATAAACAAACAGAAGAAATTAAAATTTTGGACATATTTAACGCAATTGATGAAAAAATAAAAACTACTGGGTGCGGCAATAATCCTAATGCTTTTTGTTCAGGGACTAACAAAAAGTGTTTAACTCATAATTTTTGGGAAAATCTTGAGGGAGTTATCGGTAATTATTTGAGCACGGTGCATCTCAGTGACTTAGTAGAAGAACAAAATTTGGTAAAATAACATGAATAAAATAAGCAAAGATAATTTTACACAGGAAAGGTACAAATATGGATTTGTTACTGAAATTGAAAGTGAAAAAATTCCAAAAGGGTTAAATGAAGATGTTATCAAGTTGATTTCAAAGAAAAAAAATGAACCAGAATGGATGTTGGAGTGGAGGCTATCTGCATTCAAACGACTGGAAAATATGTCAGTTCCCAAATGGGCTAAGGCAGAGATCGATGAAATTGATTTTCAGGATTTATATTACTACTCTTCACCTAAAGATTTTAAAGAAAAGCCAAAATCCCTAGATGAAGTTGATCCTAAATTATTGGAAACATATGAAAAACTAGGCATACCGTTAAAGGAGCAAAAAGTTTTAGCTGGTGTTGCAGTAGACGCAGTCTTTGACAGTGTATCAGTTGCTACAACATTTAAGGAGAAACTAAACGAAATAGGTGTCATTTTTTGTCCTATTTCAGAAGCTATTCAAAAACACCCTGAGCTTGTAAAAAAATATATTGGGTCTGTTATCCCTATAACTGACCACTTCTACGCAACTTTAAATTCAGCTGTATTTAGTGATGGCTCATTTGTATACATTCCAAAAGGTGTTAAATGCCCAATGGAGCTATCTACATACTTTAGAATTAATGCATCTGAAACGGGTCAATTTGAGAGAACGCTTATAATTGCAGATGAGGGAAGTTATGTTAGTTATCTTGAAGGCTGTACGGCTCCAATGAGAGATGAAAATCAATTGCATGCAGCTAATGTTGAATTGATTGCACTTGATGATGCTGAAATAAAATATTCAACAGTTCAGAACTGGTATCCTGGAGATGAAAATGGAAAAGGGGGAATATATAATTTTGTAACCAAGCGGGGTTTATGTAAGGGAAAAAATTCAAAAATTTCTTGGACTCAAATTGAGACGGGTTCTGCTATAACATGGAAATACCCAAGTTGTATTTTAAGAGGAGATAATTCGACCGGTGAATTTTACTCTGTAGCTATTACCAATAATTATCAGCAAGCTGATACTGGTACAAAAATGATTCACTTAGGGAAAAATACAAAAAGTAAAATCATTTCTAAAGGAATTTCTGCAGGAAAGTCATCTAATACTTATAGAGGGCTTGTTAGCTTTCATAAAAAAGCTGAAAATGCGAAAAATATTACTCAGTGTGACTCATTATTGGTTGGCAGTGAGTGTAAAGCCAATACTATTCCTTTAACCGAAAATAGCTCTAATTCTTCATCAATAGAACATGAGGCAACAACATCAAAGATAAGTGATGAACAATTGTTTTATTGTATGCAAAGAGGTTTAGATGCTGAAGAAGCACAAAGCTTAATTGTAAATGGGTTTTGTAAAGAAGTTCTGCAAAAACTTCCAATGGAGTTTGCTGTCGAGGCTCAAAAACTTGTAAGTATAAGTTTGGAAGGAAGTGTTGGATAGTATGTTAGAGATTAAAAATTTAAATGTCACTGTTGAAGAAAAAAAAATTTTAAAAAATTTAAATTTAAAGATTGGAAAGGGTGAAGTACATGCCATAATGGGTCCTAATGGCTCAGGTAAAAGCACTATAGCTCACACTCTAGCTGGTAAACCAAACTATAATGTTGAGTCAGGTGAAGTTAATCTTAATGGGGAAGATTTACTTTCAAAAGATCCTTTTGAGAGATCTCTAAATGGTCTTTTCCTTGCTTTTCAATACCCAATAGAACTTCCTGGAGTAACGAATGCTTCTTATCTTAAGCAGATTGTTAATGCACATCGAAAGTCAAGAAAAGAAACACCAATTGATGCTGGAGAATTTCTAAAGATTCTAAAAGAAAAATCAAAACTCCTGGATATACCAATGGACATGCACAGTCGTTTTGTAAATGCTGGCTTTTCTGGAGGTGAGAAGAAGAAAAATGAGGTCCTTCAAATGGATCTGCTTAATCCAAGTTTAATCATTATGGATGAAACAGACTCAGGTCTAGATGTTGATGCATTAAAAACTACTGCGGAGGCAATTAATAAATTAAGAAATGATGAAAGATCATTTATTATTATAACTCATTACTTAAGACTATTAGAATATATTGAGCCTGATTACGTCCATGTATTTCAAAATGGCTCAGTTATAGAAACGGGCGATAAGTCATTAGCTTCAAGAATAGATCAAGAGGGATACAGTTAATGAAAACTTTAAAACCTTCAATAATAGAATTAACGGATAATTTTTCGATTGAAACCAATTCTAAGCATCTATCTATATCCCACGAGACAATAAATGATGAACTAAAATTAAAAATCACTTCGAATTATTCACAAATACCTCCACAAATTAAATTAATAAGCAGTGATAGAAGCAACTTAAAAATTATTGCTGATATATATTTAAATGAGAATGCTACTTTAGAGATTATTGATGAAAATGATTACATAGTTGATACATCTTTTATTTTAAAATCATTTTTAGGTTCCCGCTCAGTACTTGAATTATACAGATTTAATAAGTTTCAATCCGATACTAATAACTCATTTGTTCATACCTGTAATATGTCAAACGGTTCAATATTTAAGGATTTTAATTTTACAAACGGTTCAGAATTCACAAATAACGAGACTAAGATTAATTTAAATGAAGAAAATGCAAAGTATGTTGGGAGTGGCGTTGTCATGTCCAATTCATCAAAATGTGAAAACAATTTAGAAATAAGGCACTTAAGTAAGTCTGCGGTATCAGATTGTTCTTTTAAAGCTGTAACTCGTGGATCATCCAATGTTTCGTTTAAAGGGAAAGTATTTGTTGATGAAAATTGCACAAATACACAATCTAAACAAATTAGCAAAGGTTTGTTAATTGACGAGGAATCTAAAATTAATCTTACACCAATACTTGAAATAAATAATGATGATGTAGTTTGCTCTCATGGTGCGGCTTCTGGAAAAGCTGATGAGGAAGTACTATTTTATTTAGCTTCAAGAGGAATTTCAAAGAGTGAAGCTGAAAGAATATATATACAGGGCTTTTTATCAGAGTTTATTGAAAAGATTGAAGATGCAGAAATGCAAGCTAAGGGGCAAAATTTTATCAACGAGAACTGTTAACATGGACAATTCAAAAACTTTAAACTTAAATGTAAGAAAAGATTTTCCAATTCTTTCAAAAAAGATATTGGAAAAAAAAGATCTTATTTATTTTGACACTGCAGCTTCTGCTCAAAAACCAAATACAGTTATTAACGAAACAAATGATTTCTATAAAAATCACTATTCTAATGTTAGCAGGGGAGTTCATACATTATCTGTTGAATCAACATTTAGATATGAGGACGCTAGAAAAAAAGTTCAAAAATTCTTAAATGCAAGGTCTGAGAATGAAATTATTTTCACAAAAAGTGCCACAGAAGGAATAAATTTAGTTGCTCAAACTTTTTATGAAAAGTTTATGCAAAAGGGAGATGAGGTAATTTTATCTTTAATCGAGCACCACTCAAATTTAATACCTTGGTTTTTTTTAAGAGACAAGTATGGCGTTGTGCTAAAGTTTGCAAATATTCAACCATCAGGAGAAATTGATATTGATCATTTTGATAGTCTATTCACAAATAAAACAAAAATTGTATCTTTAACACATCTATCGAATGTTTTTGGTACTGAATTAAATGAAAAGGCTATAAGTATCTGTAAAGATAAAAATGTTCCCATTCTCCTTGATGGTTGTCAATCAGCTGCTCATTTAAAAACTGATGTTCAAAAACTAGGTTGTGATTTTTTTGTTTTCTCTGGACACAAAACTTATGGTCCTGCTGGTATTGGAGTTTTATATGGAACTGAAAATCTTTTATCAGAAATGCCTCCCTATCAAGGTGGAGGAGGAATGATTGGAGATGTGAGTTTAGAAGGTGCAAGTTATGCAGAATTACCTGCGAAATATGAAGCAGGAACCCCTCCATTAGTCGAAGCGCACGGATTGGGTATAGCAATTGATTACATGAATAAAATTGGACTCGATAATATTATCGCGCATGAAAATGAAATTACTAAATATGCGTTTAATAAATTAAACGAAATTGATTTTATCGAAATTCATGGTGGAGATAATAAAAGAAATTCTATCATATCCTTTAATATTAAAAATGTTCATTCCCACGAAGTATCTTCGTTTTTAGATGTTGAAGGAATAGCAATTAGAGCAGGTCATCACTGTTGCCAGCCTTTAATGAAACATCTTGGTGTCAATTCAACGGCCAGATTATCTTTTGGTGTGTATAATTCATTAGAAGAAGTTGATAAATTTGTTATTGCGCTTCATAAGTGTAAGGAGTTTTTTAATAAATGAATGATTTAATAAATGATCTTTATCAAGAAATAATTTTAGATCACGGACGTGAACCAAGAAATTATGGCGAATGTGATCCTCATAATAAAAGTGCCGATGGTCATAATCCATTGTGCGGTGACAATTTAAAGCTTACTTTTTTTCTTAATGATCAAAATATAATAGAAGACATTAAATTTACGGGTGAGGGGTGTGCCATTTCCCTTGCTTCTGCATCATTAATGACAGAAAAATTAAAAGGTAAAAAAATTGAAGTGGCTGAGGAAATATTTAAGGATTTTACAAATCTTATATCAGGTAAAGATGAAGATCTAAAAGTCTTAAATGAGGAAGATTCACTTTACGCCTTAAAGGGAGTAGGAGGATTTCCAATGAGGGTAAAGTGCGCAACAATGGCATGGCATGCTTTTAATCAGGCTTTAAAAGATTAATTATGAGACTATATCCTGTGTATCTTGCACTGCTTGTATTATTTATTGTTTTGCAACTTATTTATGGAAACCGGTCTTTTGCCGATATAAACTTAGAGGAGTACGATATGTCAAAAGTAGAAGTAATGGATACACCTTTTTGGTGCTCTGCCACACCTGAAGAAAGACAGGAAGCTATTAATAACCTTACTGAAGAACAGAGAATTGTTGCTTTAGAGAATGGAACAGAGAGGCCATTTTTTAACGAATATTGGAATAGTAAAGATGTTGGGATTTATGTTGATGTAATTTCAGGAGAACCTTTATTTTCCTCTTTAGACAAATTTGATTCAGGAACAGGTTGGCCGAGTTTTGATAAGCCAATAAAAGGGATAGAAATTATAGAAGTTGTTGATAAATCTCATGGAATGGTTCGCACAGAGGTAAGAAGTCAATATGGCGACGCACACCTAGGTCATTTATTTGATGATGGACCCACTGAAACTGGATTAAGATATTGTATTAATTCAGCTTCATTAAGATTTGTTCCTTTAGAAAAGTTAAGTGAAGAAGGCTATGAGGATTTTGTAGAATTATTTAACTAAATGGAAAAAGTAGAAGATCAAAAAGTTATAGATGCATTAAAGACTGTATTTGACCCCGAAATTCCAGTTGATTTGTACGAATTAGGTCTAATATACAAATGTGAGGTTACGCCTGATAATGATGTTATTATTCAAATGACATTAACTACACCAAATTGTCCTGTAGCAGATGAAATGCCAAAAAAAGTAAAAGAAGCTGTTGATGCTGTACCTGGAGTAAAAAATGTTGCAGTTGATCTTGTATGGGATCCACCATGGGATATGTCTCGTATGTCAGATGTTGCAAGATTAGAACTGGACATGATGTAAGATATCCACTTGAAATACAAAAATACCTATATATTTTAGATAATAATCATATATAAACTCAAATTAAGAGCCCGTAGCTCAGTTGGTAGAGCACTCCCCTTTTAAGGGAGTTGTCCTCGGTTCGAACCCGAGCGGGCTCGCCACTTAATAATATGAAAAAAAAATTTTATCACAAGCTCGGCCCAGTACCTACTGAGGAAGACCTCAAAAATCCAAAAAAATTAAATACCAATAAAGCAAGAAACACAGTAATCATATGGTACTCGTTTGTTGCTATTTCTATTATACTTTACTTTGTTGTCACAAAATTGTTCTAATATGAACAATGCAACAATATCACTTAAATAAACTATCTCCTGAACTTGGAGCTGAGATTAGTGGAATTGATTTGTCAAAAGATTTTAATGAAGAAATTCAAAATAAAATTTATAACGACTTAATTCGTTATAAAGTTTTATTTTTTCGGGACCAAAATATTACACCACAATTTCACATCGAGTTTGCAAAAAGTTTTGGGTCGATTGAAGAACCGCACCCCGTATATCCTCATGTAGATGGATTTCCTGAAATAGTTTTACTAGAAAATGATAAGGATAACCCGCCTGATACAGATGAATGGCATACTGATGTAACGTTTAAAAATGACCCTCCTTTTGCATCTGTTTTGTATAGTAAAATAACCCCAGAGGTTGGAGGCGATACATTATGGAGTTCACTATCAAAAATATATGATGCACTTCCCAATGAATTAAAAGGACAGATTGAAAACTTAAGGGCTATTCATGACATGGGAAGCTTTCGAAATAATTATATGAACGATGATGATAAAGAGTCTTCAATTAAATTAAATAAAGGGTTTCAAGAATTTGGAAATGCTGTGCATTCTGTGGTTAAAGAGCATCCAATTTCAAATGAGAGATTTCTTTATATTAACCCTAGTTTTACATCTCAGATTGTTGGCATGACAACAACTGACTCTAATAATTTACTCTCGTATCTATTTAATTTTATGTGCAAACCAGAATTTCAAATACGATTTAAGTGGACGCCAAATACATTAGTTATTTGGGATAATCGTTGCACAATGCATTATGCCATTGGTGACTATATGCCAAATAAACGTGTTATGCATAGAGTTACAGTCTTAAATGATCGCAGAGATTAAATAACTGTTAAATATTATTTTTAATGAAAAATATTCTTATTGTACTTTTATTATCAATTACTTTTATTAGTGTGTCGAATGGAGAAAATATTTTGAAAGATAATTTTACAAACAAGAATGAATGGACTTATATTGCGGACAATGTGATGGGCGGTGTTTCTAAGGGCGGAGTTGAATTTAATTCATTTGATAACGATGTTCATGCCCTTCTTAGTGGCGATGTTAGTACAGAAAACAATGGTGGCTTTATTCAAATTCGCAGAGAACTTAAAAATATTGATTTAAGTAGAGCTAAGTCAATTAGACTGTATGCAAAAGGAAATAATGAGAAATATTTTATCTTTTTAAGAACAACCGGGACCATATTACCCTGGCAATACTATTCACATGAATTTACAGTTAATGAAGAATATAATGAATTTATAATGCCGATCAAAGATTTTAAGAAATCCGGATCTTTATTAGCAAAGCAAATTAATCCAAAGAAATTAACTTCTATTGGAATTGTAGCATATGGCAGGGAACATTATGCTGAACTTTACGTCAAAGAATTAGAATTCTTGGAGTAAATATATGTGGCTGTTTGAATGTGGATTGGACACAATTGAGTGGAGAAGAACTATAGTAGTTTATTTATCTGCAATGGCTCCAATAATTTTATCTTTATATCTAATATATAAAAATCAAATGAAGAAATGGATTGCATTAACATTATTATCTTCCTTTTTAATTGCTGCGCTTGGATGGGAAATATGGGTTAATTTTGGACTTGTTGATGGTGATCCGGTTAATCTCAGAAGATCTGGTGCAATGACATGTGCAATTCCAATGGAAATTAATTGGTTAGTAAACTCATTGGCCGATACAGGTATTGTTTGGTTTGCAATTATTCTTGTTTATTGGATTTTTCCAAAAAGAGCTCTTGAGTATGAGAAATTTCAATTAGTGTTTTTGTCTATTTTTTTTGCTTGGTTTATGGGTCAAAATTTCTTGGTAGAGGCAGTTATTTATCACAATCAAGTAGGAGGTGATGCAGTAATCTCTTGGGCACCATTAATGCCATTTGGCCCTTATTTCAATCCAACATTAATAAATTTTGGTGAAAGAGACATAACGCTTCAATCTCAATCTGCGTGGATTATTGGAACGATAGTTTTCTATTCTATATCTGTCTATTTTTATAAAAAAACAAACGGAAAATAAAAAACCCCATCTACAGAGATGGGGTTTATTTTAGTTTTATTTCAAACATCTACGTCTTATAGATTTTAGAATATTTTTGAAATGGTTGTGGACACCACCCCTTACAATGTTGGTGGCGTCAACTTTTTAACCTCCACATTATCATCAACTAAATAATATCAAACACTCTCAAAATGTGAATTAAAAATGAAAAAAGCCTAAATACAGAAAGTATTTAAGCTTTTCATGATGATAACGTGGATTGATGATCCTTATAGATAATTCTTTATGAGAATCAATTAATATATTTAATAAATATATTTGTTATTAAAAAATGACCCAGCAAAACTGCCAATGGTGTAATACTTCAATAATTCCAATTGATGTACATGGTCACTATCAATGCCCAAATTGTAAGATTAATATTGATCCATGCTGCTCTGGCGAACATAATGATGATTATGATACAACTTTGCAGTCTTGTAACACCAAACGCTTCGATGAATAATCAAATCAAAAAAAATACAAAAATAACATCAAAACCAAAAAGACAACAAGTGCCATTAATGGAAAGGTGAGTATTCTATAAATAATTTGTAAGAACTGTTTAAAACTAAACTGCTCCATAAGATTATTTAACTTAAAATAATGTCTTCACCATCATCTTTGTTTACAAAGAAATCTGGAAATGGTTCAGCGTCAGGAGTTGTGAGATATTCAGATAAATCCGTCTTACCAGCTTTCATCATCGTACTGTCATCAACACACATGTTTCCTGTAAATTTTTTGGAGTCTTGAGTAAGTATAACATATGCAGCATCGCCCATGATAGCAGGTGTTCGACATTTACTTTTGCCCTGATCATCCATTGATGCCGCTAAAATATTGTTAACAGCAGCTGTATCAATCATCGTTCTTGGCCATAATGAATTTACAGCAATGCCTGATGACTTTAATTCTTCTGACATTCCTAGTGTACACATACTCATTCCATATTTTGCCATAGTATATGCTACATGCGGACTAAACCACTGGCTTTCCATATTCAACGGTGGCCCTAGGTTTAGTATGTGAGGATTGTTCCCTTTTTTTAAATGAGGAATGCATGACTTTGAAACAAGAAACGTTCCTCTTGTATTAATGTTGTGCATTAGATCGTATCTTTTCATTTCAGTATTTACAGTTGGAGTTAAGCTAATAGCACTTGCATTGTTTACACAAATATCAATACCGCCGAATGTTTCCACAGTTTTTTCAACTGCAGCAAGCACCTGATCTTCAAATCTTATATCTGTTTTAATTCCAATTGCATTACCGCCAGCCTTGATTAAGTCTTCAGCGGCTGTAAAAATAGTCCCTGGCAGTGTTGGTTGCGGTTCAGTGGTCTTGGCAATGATTGCAATATTTGCACCATCTTTTGCAGCACGTTCAGCAATTGCGTATCCAATGCCTCTAGTAGCACCTGTAATAAATAATGTTTTTCCTTTGAGATCAGTCATATCAACTCCTTAAAAAGGTATAAAAATTTGTCATAAAAGTTTCACTAAGATAGTTCATAATAATTTTATTTAAAGGAGTAAATATGGCTAAATTTTATATGATGGCGAAATATACGCCGGAAGCACTGAAAGGATTTTTAAGCAGTCCATCCGATGATAGAAAACAAGCAGTTGACAAGCTAGTCGAGTCCATTGGTGGAAAAGTGCTATCATTTGATATTGTGAGAGGACCTTACGATATTATAACTTCTGTAGAAGTTTCCAATTTTGCTGCGGTGGCTGGTGCTAAAATAGCCGTTCAATCTAGTGGAATGGTGTCTGATGCAGTAATACTCGAAGCAATTGATATGACAGAAATTGTAACTCAAGCAAGTACTGCGCTTGGCAACTATACAAAACCAGGAGCATAAAATGAGTACAGTTGTTACTGCTAAATTTTTTCCTAAACCGGAAATGGTTCAAGAAATGAATAATTGGTTTAAAGAAAATTTATCCAATACGCAATCATATGAAGGCTGTCAACTAATTAAAGGTGGGTATAACAAGGACACCAAAGAGGTTATCCTTTATGAAGTTTGGGATAGTGTCGAGGCTCATCAAAAATATGTTAATTGGAGAATTGAGATAGGAGATATTCCAAAACTTGTTGAAATGTCAACTAAGGAACCTGATATCGTCTATCATGAAGAAGTCTATTAAACAAAAAAAAAGGAGAAAAAATGGAAGCAAAAGAAGTAGTACAAAGAGGTTATGATTTATTTGGATCTGGAGATATGGAGACATTCTTTGGTGAAATAATTCATGACGACATAACATGGACTTTTCCAGGAGAAGAAGGAAAACATCCATTAGCAGGTGTGCATAAAGGTAAGGAAAATTTCATTGCAAACATGTCAAAAATTCCTGAGTACTGGGATAATTTTATGGTTACACCACAAGCAATGATCAGTGAAGGAAACAAGGTATTCGCATTAGTTAAAGGAACCGCTGATGGTATGGATACTATGTTTGGTCATTACTTTGAAGTTGAGAATAATCAGATGAAAGTCATGATGACTTTTGATGATACGCTCACAGCGTTTAATGCAATGAAGAAATAAGGAGTAATTATGAATAATTATATAGTAACACATAGGTTTAAGTCTAAAGAGGCAAAAGAAGCCTTCGCCAAAGCTGGTGAAGGAATTTCTGAAGAAGAACAAATACAAAGCATGACAGGAGAGAATGCTGCGTGCCAAATGAGCTGGGAAACTCCTGGAGACTCACTGACAATGTTCTGTTATTGGAAAGCAAATAGTCCAGATGATGTTAATGCAATGCTTGCAGACTACAATGAGTTCTTTGAACCTCATCAATTTGAATTAACAAATGAACCTATAAAGTTCACAGCATAAAACAAGAGAAGTATTATGTATGTAATGTTGACGCAAAAACTTTCTAAAGGCTTTAAGTCATGGAAAAATATGGTTCATGAAAATAAACATAAACTAGAGGGCTTTAAAGGCAGAATTATATTTGCTGGATCTCATGCAGAAGACGATAACTCAATGGTAGTTATTATGCATTATGACGATAAAGAAGGACTTATGGCTTTTAAAAACGACGAGGAATTAACTAAAGCCAGGCAAGAAGCAGGGGCTTTAACTGAGACAACGGTGATGACAGTTATGACTGAAGATGCCTTCTTAAATTTTCCAAGTTAAAATTTTAATTGGCTGCAAGTTGAAAGGAATTATCTTCTCTGCAGCCAGTCCCAATCGATAAACCAAGTTCTTTTATTTCGCTTTCTGAATATTTAGCCTCATCTAAATTGTTTAAAACAGCTAAATTACGATCAATACAACTTTTGTGCGGTGAAGGAACAAGAGATGTAAAAAAAATTACAAAAACGAAAAGTGCGAATGCTAACGGAACTAAGCCGTATCTATTAATCATTTTTTGAATAAACTCTCAGCATTTAGACGATCTTTTTCTTTAGACGAAATATAGTTTTCGGCTCTCTTAATTTCTGTATTAAGTTCTATAATATATTCTCTAAGTTCTTCTATACTCAAAGTGTCAAAATCAATTTCTTTTGGCTTAATAATTGGCTCTAAATCATCTGTATCCATTAAAGTTGAGTGTTTCATTTTTTTGGCAACTTGTTAAGATTAAATATGGCAGAAGAGGTTCGTTTTTTTGACAATCGACAGAGATATTTATTATTTGTAACAACTACAAATGAAAAGGCAGTAATAGCTGAAAAGCTATCTCATATAATTAATGAATTGAAACCAGTAAAACCAGCTCTAAAAATATTTGATGCTGGAGTAGGTGATGGAGCAGTGTTAATGAATGTACTTCGAATTGCCCATCAAAAATTTCCAACTGTTCCTTTTTATGTTTCTTGCAAAGATGTAAGTATGGAAGATGCAAGAATAACTATTGAGAAATTAGCTGATAGGTTTGTTGAGCATCCAAATATGGTTTTTACAATTTCTAATTTACATTATGCTGAAGCTGGATATCTAAAATCCAATAATGAGTCTAAACAACAAAATATGAATTGGAATAGTATTGCCTTGGATGGTGACTCTTCATTTGGTTTTTATGAACAGTTAAGACAATTAGGCCCACTTTTAAAAGAAAATTGGAGAGTTGAAGAAAACAAACAAGGCAATACAACTTATGAAAACCCATCTGTAATTTGCATTTATAGAAAAGACCATGAATTCACACTTGATCAGATAATTCCATCAAAAAAAGAATCTATTAATGAATTTGACTTAGTTATTGTCTCACAAGCATATCGCTCGCGAGCGAGTGTTGAAAAGAAAGTTAATAATGTAATTAAACCTATGGTTAATTTGATTGCTCCAAATGGAAAAATGGTTGCTTTTCACTCTTACGGAAATGATCCTGGTCTGAATGCAATTAATCAACTATGGCCGAATGAAAATCCATTTCCAAATAAAGGTCATGACATTATTCAATACATGAAAAATAACTTAGACAGTGAATTCAATAGCAAAATTCATTTCAGAGAACCTGAGATATTCGAATACAAACTAAGGTCGCAGCCAAATGAAATAAATAGTGGCATTGCTACATCATTAGTATTTTCTGCATGGAATGCTTGTACATATGTCGCCCAAATAAGCGATCAAATGGTTAAGGAAAAAGAAGCAGATCAAAGTTATATTAAATGCATTGAGGACATAATTCGCGATCATGACGGATTATGGTTTTATGATGAAATGCTTGTAGCTGACAGAAAATAAATATTGAATTTCTCATAAGCAATTTATATCAGTTAATATGTTATCATCTTTAATAGTAGGCGCAGGGTGCTTTTGGGGTGTTGAAGTCTTATATGAACAAATGCCTGGTGTTATCAATGCAACTTCAGGTTATTCTGGTGGTCATTTAGATAATCCAAGATATGAAGATGTGTTAACTGGTGAGACAGGCCACGTTGAAGTGGTTAAGATTGATTATGATAACAGTGAAGTTACTTTTAATGAATTGATTGATACATTTTTTATCATTCATGATCCAACAACCTTAAATCGTCAAGGTCCCGATATTGGCGAACAATATAAATCTATACTTTTTTACAACAGCGAAGATGAAAAAGAAATTATTGAGAGTAAAATTGAAAAAATTCATTTATCAGGCAAATTTGAAAATCCAATAGTCACTGAGGTCAGAGAAACTGTAAAATTTTATCCTGCAGAAGATTACCATCAAGATTATGCAGTGAAGACAGGGAAGTTATGTTATCAGCAACTTTATGTTATGTACAATTATTCACCGATACCCAAAGCAACACCCTAAACTATTTTGATGAAAAAGTAGGCAGCTGAGGATTGCTCACTGTTGGAAGCACATATCTACTTTTTGCAATATCTAAGCAGTTTTCATTATTGTGATTATAATAATTTGAACTTTTAAAGTCTAAATGCTTAGCCTTATCATACGTTTTATTCGATTGAACGCTGTACATTATATCTCCAGGTATTGATAGATGTCCCCCGATGCCATCATTAATTGTACCTTCATCTTTAAAAACTAGATGGTCTTCGGCGCACTGTGGTACGGCCCCTAAAACATGAAGGATTTCATGAAGAGCAGCTTTAGCAGTTTCATTAAATTCAGGTTTGAAACCACCATTGTTTTCTATACATGATCCGCTTCTTTTTCCAGGGTAATAAACGGCCGCTGTGTTGGCTGTTATACCTTCAGTTGCGTAACTTGGAAGTTGAGAAGACGCACAAACATCTCTATTTGAGCCACCATAGATAATGAAATAAACTTTTTTTGGATTATTAAAGCCAAATCGACTTATTGCAGGCTGTAATACATTGACTGCCTGAATTCCATGTTTGGATATTTCATCATCATTAATATCCAGTCTTAAAAAGGTTATATCAATTTTATTATCATCTTTACGATCAAATTTAAGATACTGGCCATCTGCAAATAATCTATCTTTAGTTTTTGAGTTAAACCATTTGTCAATTTGATACATTAACATGCTTATTTTGCTATCAAGATCATAGCCTTTATCTACCCCATCTTTTGGTAAAACATACATAACATGAATATTGTAACCATCATCAACATCAGGAAGATCAGCAAAGTTTCTTCCTGGTTTTTCATCAGAAAACACAACTGAAGCTAAAAAAAAACTTATTATAATATAGCTAATTAATATACGCATATTTTAAATTCTGATATGGTTTTTATTTAATGAAAAAGTTTATTACAAATCCATATTTTAAAAAAGGACTTCCAGGAGACAATGGTATTGATCCTGTTAGTACAGATGTTGAGACTGTAAAAAAACTTTTAAGTTTGTGTCCGAAGGCAGCTGAAACACCTTTAGCGGAATCAGCCAAATTAAGCCAAGAATTAGGTATTAAAAAATTATGGTTTAAGGATGAAAGAGACCGTATGGGCCTTGGAAGCTTTAAAGCCCTTGGCGCAGCATTTGTAATCGCAAGTGATGCTGCAGAAAATTTAAAATCTTTTAGTAAGGATGCAAATTGGAGCTCAGCTCTTAATGGAAAAACTTATATATCAGCTAGTGCTGGTAATCATGGAATTTCTCTAGCAGCTGGCGCAAGAATATTTGGAGCAAAGGCTGTAATTTATTTATCTAAAAATGTCCAATCAAGCTTTGCGGATAAAATTAGAAGTTTTGGTGCAGAGGTTGTTGTATGCGGCAATGATTATGAAGAAAGTTTAGAGGGTGCTAAGCAAGAAGCTGAGAAAAACGGTTGGATGCTTTTATCAGATGTGACCTGGGATGGATACGATCACGGCTTGCGAGTTATGCAGGGATATTTAGTTCTTGCAGATGAAGCGTGCGCAAGATGTGATGAGACTCCAACACATATATTTTTACAAGCCGGAGTAGGAGGTTTTCCTGCATCCATTGCAACCTATATGAGAAAATATTTTGGTAATGATCCAAAAATAATAATTGTCGAACCCACAAAGGCTCCAGTATTGCTCGAGTCTATTTACAAAGGAGAAGCGGTAACTGTTACAGGTGGTGTTTCTAATATGGGACGATTAGATTGTAAAAGCCCTTCGATAAGAGCTCTATCATCACTTGCAATAACGTGTACAAATTTTATGACTATTGAAGATGAAGATGCAGATATTGCGGTTGAAGATTTAAAACAAAACAAATTTGATACTTCTCCATCAGGTGGGGCTGGATACGCCGCTATCAAAGAAGCAAAAAAATATCCAGAAAGTGGAATTGATGAAAATAGTAAGATTTTAATTATTTTAACAGAAAAGCCAGCTTAATTTTTATTATTGAAAATTCTCTCAAGATTATATTAAATTTAGCAAATGATAACAAAAAGCCTTCTCTCTAAAATAATAAAAACAGGAAACCTTACATGGGTAATGCCAAATGGTGAAATTAATACGTACGGCGATGGAACAGGAGATCCTATAAAGATAAGAACTACAAATAACTTCTCAGAGATAAAATTATTAATGAACCCATCAATACATTTTGGCGAAAGTTATATGAATGGATCACTTGTGGTAGAGGAGGGACGTATTCATGATTTCTTAAAACTAATTTTTGCTAATACGGAAGTAGATATTGATCATTGGGTTATGAAGCTCTCAAAAGTAGTTAGAGCAATATCAAACAAACTTACTACAAGTAACTACATATCAAAATCAAAACGAAACGTTGCCCATCATTATGATCTATCTGATAAACTCTACGAACTATTTTTAGATCCGGATAGACAATATTCTTGTGCCTACTTTAACTCTCCAAATGATACGTTAGAACAGGCTCAAATTAATAAAAAAGAATTAATTTCAAAAAAACTTCTTCTTGAAGAAAATCAATCTGTTTTAGATATTGGCTGTGGTTGGGGTGGAATGGCAGCACACATTTATAAAAAATCAAATGCAAATGTTGTTGGGGTAACGCTATCAGAAGAGCAAATTGCATATGCACAGCAAAGAAAAATTAGAGAAAAGTTAGAAAAGGTTGAGTATAGATTGCAGGATTACAGAAATGTTAATGAAAAATATGATCGAATAGTATCTGTTGGGATGTTTGAGCACGTTGGAACAGCTCATTATCAGGAATTTTTTAATAAGGTCTATGATCTATTAAATGATAGTGGAGTGGCCCTTATTCATACTATTGGAAGATTAAATGAACCAGGTAATACTGACCCTTGGATTGATAAATACATATTTCCAGGTGGATATATTCCTGCACTTAGTGAAACAGTATCTAGAGTAGAAAAATCAGGCCTTTCATTAACAGATGTTCAGGTTTTAAGATTTCATTATGCAGAAACTTTAAAAAGATGGAGATACAACTTTTATGACAACATAGAAAAGGTCAAAGAAATTTATGATGAAAAATTTTGCAGAATGTGGGACTTCTACCTTTCATCCTCTCAAGCTTCCTTTGAGGAGTCGACTTTAGTTGTCTTTCAAATGCAATTATCCAAAAACAAGAAAACTGTTCCAGACTCCAGAAATTATATGCTGACCTAGTTGCCTTAGGATTTCTAAGGCAACTAAAGAGCTATTTAATTGCTATAGATATTTAAACCACCATCAATAACATTCACGTGTGGTGCCATGTTAGCAAAGAACCATCTTTGAATTTCATTTGAACTAAAGATATCCATTGCTTCCCCCATATCTTGAGCGTTAGCTGCTGCAAAATAAACCATTGCGTTGGCTGGGAGAATTGATTCTCCGCACATTGCACAATTCATTGAGTCTACTACAATTTTCGCACCAGCTTCTTGCATAATTTCCTGAAACTTCGGCATGTTTAAGAGAAAATTTATACCACTTGTAACTTCAACGAATGCGTAAGCAACCGCTTGACCAGCGCTCCCTCCTTGAGGCATAGGACTGTTATTTGACATGATAAAATTATCGCTTCTGGCGTCTTGATTAACTTCTCCATATGTGCTGTTAAAGATATCAGGATTTTGAGCATTTAAAGTTATATCAAACATCATATCTTCAAATGTTTCATAATATACTAGCACAGTTGTTAATTCGCCATTACCATCACCCCTTACTTTAGCTGCAGATCTGATATTTTTCATTTTGCACCTGCTGCAAGAGCTTTTTCTTTATAAGCTTGTGTTGCTTCAG
>CACANZ010000006.1 GCA_902533965.1 uncultured Pelagibacteraceae bacterium
GTGCAAAGCATCTGATACAATTTTATCAACTTTTGAGTTATCTAAATTGCTTCTAGTGAAAAAGAGGCTGTCATTGGACTGATTCTCTATTTTTTTGTTAATCATTTCGAATTGTTCTGAATCAAAGTTATTGTTACAAAATATATTAAAAAAACCCTAAAAACTAGCAAAAATTGCGTCAAACTGTCGCGAAATAATGAGTAGTTTAATACAAATTAAGCAGTATATATTACGTAATAGCTCAAAACTTTAAATCAATAATTTCTCTATGAAAAATATTATTAAGATATTATTTTTTCTTCTTATACCTTCTTTTTCTTCAGCAAATGAAGGCATTTCTGAAAATTGGCAGTTAAGCTTTCAACAGCCTGCAACGGATTTAATGTCTGACATTATATCATTTCATAGTTATATTTTAATGCCTATCATTACAGGCATATCACTTTTAGTACTTGGTCTTCTGCTATATATCATGTTCAGATTTAATAGTAGCCGTAATCATGTTGCTTCCACGACAACACATAACACAACAATTGAAATATTGTGGACTGTAATTCCAGTAATATTGTTAATTATTATTGCTATTCCATCTTTCAGATTACTTTACGTTTCTGAAACAATACCAAAGGCAGATATAACAATTAAGGCTATCGGCAATCAATGGTATTGGACTTACGAGTATCCTGATTTCGATGATATCTCTTTTGATGCCAACATGCTTGCTGACCATGAACTATCAGATCCAAAGTTAAGATTGTTAGAGACTGATACTCAAATTGTTGTACCAGTAGATAAAGTGGTCAAGCTTCAATTAACTTCAGCAGATGTGCTGCACGCTTGGACAATTCCAGCATTTGGTGTCAAGATGGATGCTGTACCAGGAAGATTAAATGAAACATGGTTTAAGGCTAATAAAGAAGGAATTTATTATGGCCAATGCTCAGAACTTTGTGGTCCAAAACATGCATTTATGCCAATTAACGTAAAAGTTGTCTCGAACAAAGAGTTTGAAGAGTGGATCGAATTTGCTAAATCTGAGTATGCATCTCTAGAGATTAATTACAGTGACGGTACATTTGAAATGGCTAAAAAATAAAATATTTATTTAGAGGAGAAATATATAAATGGCAGATATTACAGCAGATCAGGTAGACAGTCACGATCATCACCCAACGGGCTGGAGAAGATACCTATACTCAACAAATCATAAAGATATTGGAACTCTTTATTTAATATTTGCAGTTATAGCAGGTTTAGTAGGAACTGGAATGTCTGTTCTGATGAGAATGGAGCTAATGTATCCTGGAGACGGTATATTGGGAGGTGACCATAATTTATATAATGTTCTTGTTACAAGTCATGGTTTACTAATGATTTTCTTTATGGTTATGCCAGCTATGATTGGTGGTTTTGGAAACTGGATTGTGCCGCTTATGATTGGCGCTCCAGATATGGCTTTCCCACGAATGAATAATATCTCTTTTTGGTTATTGCCAGCATCACTAATACTACTTATCGCATCATTATTTGTTGAGGGAACATCGGGCGGTGCAGGTGTTGGAGGTGGATGGACCATTTATCCACCATTGTCTGCTAACTTAGGTTCGCCTGGCCCTGCAGTGGATTTAGCAATCTTCTCATTACACCTTGCTGGAGCATCATCAATTCTTGGCGCAATTAACTTTATAACAACAATCTTTAATATGAGGGCTCCTGGCATGACTCTTCATAAGATGCCTTTATTTGTTTGGTCAATTCTTGTGACAGCTGTCCTTTTACTACTTTCATTACCAGTATTGGCCGGCGCAATCACAATGCTTCTTACTGATAGAAATTTTGGGACAACTTTCTTTAGTGCCGCTGAAGGTGGGGACCCAGTACTTTTTCAACACCTATTTTGGTTCTTTGGTCACCCTGAGGTTTATATCTTAATTTTACCAGGTTTTGGAATTGTGAGTCACGTTGTAGCAACATTTTCTAAGAAACCAGTCTTTGGCTATCTAGGGATGGCTTATGCAATGGTATCTATTGGTTTCCTAGGTTTCATCGTATGGGCTCACCACATGTACACTGTTGGCATGGACGCAGATGTAAAAGCTTATTATGTGTTTGCCACAATGGTAATTGCTGTGCCTACCGGAATTAAAGTCTTCTCATGGATTGCTACTATGTGGGGTGGTTCAGTAGATCTTAAAACACCAATGTTATGGGCAATAGGCTTTATTTTCCTATTCACTGTAGGTGGTGTGACAGGTGTTGTTCTTGCAAATGCAGGAATTGATCATTCGCTGCACGATACTTACTATGTTGTTGCACATTTTCATTACGTTCTTTCTATGGGAGCTGTTTTTGCAATTTTTGCTGGTTTCTATTATTGGTTCGGTAAAATGTTTGGCAGAAACTACTCAGAGTTTTTGGGCAAGCTACACTTTTGGTTAACTTTTATTGGAGTGAATATAATATTCTTCCCACAACACTTCTTAGGTTTAGCAGGAATGCCAAGACGTTATGTTGACTACCCTGATGCTTACGCTGGATGGAATTATATTTCCTCAATTGGCTCATTCATATCAGTTCTTGGTTTGGCAGTATTCTTTGTGATGTTAGTACACGCTCTCATGAAAGTTAGAGATTGTGCCGACAACCCATGGGGTGAGGGAGCCACAACACTTGAGTGGACATTGCCTTCTCCTCCACCATTCCACCAGTTTGAGGAGCTTCCAAAAGTTAAGTAGAAATTACAATGGCAAATATTACCTCAGTTTCTAACAAACAGGAATTTGGGCTAGGTTCTATTTCGACAAAACTAGTTCTGTATACCTCCTTGCTTAAACCAAGGGTCATGTCACTTTCTATATTTACAAGCTTTGTAGGAATGATAATCGCACCTGGAAGTTTAAGTTTTACTAAGGGTTTACTCGCAATTCTTGCTATCTCAATTGGTTCTGGCGCGTCAGGAGCATTAAACATGTGGTATGAGAGAGATACTGACAAATTAATGAATAGAACAAAAGATCGAGCCTTGCCAACAAACCAAATAAGCGCTAATGGGGCACTCATCTATGGCATAGCTCTCTCAATAATTGCTGTATCAATGCTTTATTTGGTTTCAAATTTAGCGGCTGCAGGATTACTTTTACTGACAATTTGCTTTTATATATTTGTTTACACAATATGGCTTAAAAAGAGGACACCTCAAAATATTGTGATAGGAGGTGCAGCGGGAGCCTTTCCTCCGATGATCGGTTGGGCAGTTGTGACGGGAGATGTTTCAACTGAGATTTGCCTTCTTTTCATATTAATTTTTCTATGGACGCCTCCTCATTTCTGGGCTCTTGCACTTTATAAATCTGATGATTACAAAAAGGCTGGAATTCCAATGATGCCACTGATTGTTGGTGAGCGTAAAACGATAAATTTAATTATCGCATATTCGATTACCTTATTGCCACTTACTTTAATTATGAGTTCATACTATTCTTTGTTCTTTGGAGTTTCGTCAACAGCTCTAAGTATTTTTTTCATTTATTTGGCATTTGATCTCAAAAGATCGTGGTTGAAAGATGGCTTGCTTGAGCGAAAAGCTCAAATGCTATTTTATTTTTCAATTATTTATCTGTTTAATATATTCTCAATTCTATTAATCGATAATTTACTATGGAATATTTACTGATGGATAAAAAAATAAAAAAAAGAAATATAATAACTGCCCTCGTACTAGTTTTCTTTGTGGCCTTATTTTTCTCTTACACTGTTTATAAGTTGGGAACTATTTAAATGAATTTTATCAGGTCAAACAATAGCATCACTGCGATTGGACTAATAGGAATAGTTATCATCATGATCGCTTTAGCCTATGCGTCAGTGCCTCTATACAACTATTTTTGTAAAGTTACAGGATTTGGGGGCACTCCAAATGTGTATTCTTCTGAAAGCATTTATTCTATCGATAAAACTATCAATGTTAGATTAGACTCCAACGTTGGTTCTACACTCGATTGGGAATTCTATCCTGAGCAAAGAATTCATCAATTAAAGATAGGTGAAAATAAACTAATTAATTATGTGATAGAGAATAATACAGACCAAACTCTAAGCGGTACAGCTGTTTATAATGTATCACCAACTGAGGCAGGCAAGTACTTCAATAAAATTGAATGCTTTTGTTTTCAAGAAACAGAGCTCATGGCTAACGAAACTAAAATTATGCCAGTTTCATTTTTCATAGATCCTGAAATTGAAAATGATAAATACATTTCTGATTTATCAGAAGTTACTTTGTCCTATACCTTTTATGAAAACAGTGATACATAATTATATATGAGTTCAGAAAATACAAAAAGAACACATGAATACCATTTAGTTGATCCAAGTCCTTGGCCCCTTCTTGCATCGATTGGAGCTTTAATCGCATGCGTTGGTGCGGTTGTTTATTTTAGGACCAATGACATGTGGACAATGATAATTGGTTTAGCAATTGTTATCTATGTCTCATACATGTGGTTTAGAGATGTGATTATAGAGGGCGAACATCAAGGTCATCACACCCCTGTTGTTCAAATTGGCCTTAGATACGGCATGACTTTATTTATTGCATCAGAAGTTATGTTCTTTGTTGCTTGGTTTTGGGCATATTTCAACGCAAGTTTATTCCCTACTGAACAAATAGGAGCTATATGGCCTCCACCAGATATTCATCTAATGGATCCATGGCATATACCTCTAATCAACACTTTAATCTTGCTTTTATCAGGAACAACAGTTACCTGGGCTCATCATGCATTGCTAGAAGGCAATAGAAAAGAGCTAATACAGGGACTTTGGTGCACGGTAGGACTTGGTGTCGTATTCACTGGTTTTCAGGTTTATGAATACATGCATGCTGATTTTTCATTTTCTGGGCACATCTATGGCGCAACTTTTTATATGGCGACTGGCTTTCATGGTTTTCATGTTCTAATTGGAACAATATTCTTAATTGTTTGTCTTGGAAGATCGATTGCTGGCCATTTTAAATCTGACCATCATTTTGGGTTTGAGGCTGCTGCTTGGTATTGGCATTTTGTTGATGTTGTTTGGTTATTTTTATTTGCAGCAATTTATGTTTGGGGCTCATATTAATAAATACTATAATTGATTAAAAATCTTCTTTTCCATTTAATATTTATTTCAACAATTGTCCTGCTTCTTTTGCTTTGTTTTTGGCAAACACAAAGGCTCGAATGGAAAAATAATTTAATAGAGTCAATTAATTCTAATTATAATTCTGTTATAGATGAATTTCCGTCAAACGACGAGAACTCTCAATATGAATTCATGAATACTTCGGTAAAAGGACAACTATTAACTGGTAAAAAAATGTTTTTTTATAAATTTAATCTTAAAGGAGAGTCTGGTTACGAAATTGTCTTACCAATGGAAATGATTAGAAAAAAATTTATTTATGTAATACTTGGCTGGATACCGTTTGACTCGAAAGATAATTTTGAATTAGATGAAGTTTTCAAAAATAGTGAGATAGAAATCAGAGGAGCTTTAATCTATTCAAAGGATCGAAAGCCACTTATTCCAGAAAATGATACAATCGCAAATACCTGGTATTTGCTCAATACAAGTGAAATGGATGAATATCATAAATTAAATTCTAGTAAGTATATGATTAAATTAATAGACCAAAGCTATTCTGATAATGTTTTAATTGAATTTGAGCCATCTAATATAACAAATAATCATCTCCAGTATGCTGTCACCTGGTTTTTGTTGTCTTTTGTAATTATGATAATGTATATCTACTATATCAGACAAAAGGTGCAAAAAAAATGAGGTATAGAAGCACAAGGGGCAGCGATTACTTTGGCTTTAGAGAAGTTTTATTTGCTGGATTAGCAAATGATGGAGGCCTATTTATTCCTGAAAATTGGCCAAATATAAATCATAAAGATATTAATCGAAATGTAAGTTATGAGGACTTAACAGAAATTATTTTGTCCCCATTTATTGGTGACGATGTAGAAGCCGATCAATTAAAGAGGATTATTAAAGAAGCGTATTCAAATAACTTTACAGAAAGTGGCTGTGTATCATTCAAGGAGCTTAATACAAATGAAATAATCGTGGAGCTATTTAATGGCCCAACTTTAGCCTTCAAAGACTTCGCAATGCAATTACTTATCCCTCTTTTTGATCATTTTTTAGAAAAAGAGGAGAAAAGAATAAATCTTATAGTAGCAACATCAGGTGATACAGGATCAGCTGCTATAAACGCTGTAAAAAAAAGCAAAAATATAAATATTTTCTGTTTATATCCTAAGGGTAGGATTTCAGAATTTCAGAGAAGACAGATGTCTACTGTTAATCAAGAAAATATTTTTCTTTGTGAAGTTGAAGGAACTTTTGATGACTGTCAAAAAATTGTTAAAGATATTTTGAAAGATACAAATTATAGTATGCATAATAATATATCAGCAGTTAATTCAATTAATTGGGCAAGAATTATCATTCAATCAGTATATTACTTTTATACATTTATTAATTTTACAGAAAGAGCATCCAATAAAGTTAATTTTTCTGTTCCTACTGGTAACTTTGGAGATATTTATGCTGGTTATGTTTCATATAAAATGGGATTACCTATCAATAAATTAATAGTGGCTACTAACGAAAACGACATTCTAAATAGATTTATGAAGTCAGGAGTATATGAGTCTAAAACAGTTATAAAAACATCAAGTCCAAGTATGGATATTCAGGTAGCAAGTAATTTTGAAAGATTACTTTTTGAAATACTTAATCAATCAAATACTGAAACAAAAGTATCAATGGAAAATTTTGAAGAAAGTGGAAAAATATCAATATCTGAGGAAAACTTAAAAAAAGTTCGAGAGGTATTTAGCTCGAATAGTTCTTCGATGGATATCGTTCAAAACACAATCAAATCCGTGAAAGATAATTTTTCATATGTTATTGACCCCCACACTGCTACAGGACTGGATGCATCAAGATTTGAAAAAGATATGGATAGGCTTAATTTTGTTTTGGCTACAGCTCACCCTGTAAAATTTTCTGAGGTTGTTGAAAAATCAATAGGTGAAGATTTAAATTTAATGAGTAAATACAATTACTTATTTGATGCTGAAGAAAAAATGTATAAAATGGAAAATAACACAAGTCGAATTAAAGAATTCATTAGGGAGCAGATAAGCTAGTGTCATTTTTAACAACTTATTATCCAAAAAAGATAACATTTGAGAGGAAAGGTGAAAACGTCATCCTAAGACCTCCTGATTATAAAGACTGGAAATCATGGTCTTCATTAAAAGAAAAAAATAAAAAATATTTAAAACCGTGGGAACCTACATGGTCACCAAATGAACTTGAAAGAAGTTCATTTGTAAAAAGAGTAAGATATTTTGAAAAACTTGCATTAGGTGATAATGCATATTCCTTTCTGATATTTGAAAAAAATAATAATAATTTGATTGGCGAAATTAATATAAATAATGTTCAAAGAGGTGTAGTTCAATCTTGCTCAATTGGGTATTGGATTTGTGAAACTAAGATGGGTAAAGGTTTAATGAGTGAATCAATAAAACTTATCAAAGAATTTATTTTTGATGAATTGAATTTACATAGAGTAGAGGCAGCGTGCCTACCAAGGAATGAGCGTTCTTTAAAGACACTTGAAAAAAATAATTTTTGCATTGAAGGATTAGTAAGACAGTATTTGAAAATCAATGGCAAGTGGGAGGACCACTTACTTTTATCATGTATTAAGGAATAAATTTAGTATGGTCGTCAAATGTCAGATTTAATTGGAAATAAATTACCAAATGAGACTTTAGTTTTTATGGATAAGGACAAAGGTCCACAACCATTAAAGATATTGGATTTCTGCAAAGGGAAAAAAATAGTAATCTTTGGTGTACCAGGTGCATTCACACCAACATGTGCTCGAAATCATTTACCTGGCTTTATAGAGAATGCCGACAAAATTAGAGAAAAAGCTGTTGATGAAATAGTATGTTTTGCAACTAACGACATATTTACTATGTCAGCATGGGAGGAAATGTCTGGATCAAATGGAAAAATAAAATTTTTATCGGATAGTAAGGCTGAGTTTGCAAAATCATTAGGTACAGACTATCCCGATACATTTGGAACATCGATCAAGACAAAAAGATGCTCACTACTTGTCAATGATGGAATAATTGAAAAGTTTTTTGTCGAAGTTGATGGTGGTAAAGTTGATGTAAGTGGAGCAAATAAAATGATGGATTTACTATAATTTATCTTTTTATCTGAGCGACAGCCAGTTTATCAGCAATTTCATTTCCGTAATCACCTGAATGACCTTTCACCCACTCCCATTTTATCGAGTGTTTATCGGTCAAATTGTCTAATTCAACCCAAAGATCTTTATTTTTTACGTCTTTTTTTTGTGCGGTCTTCCAATCATTGGTTTTCCATTTTTTTATCCACTCCTGAATACCTTGCATGACATACTTTGAGTCAGTGAAAATTATTATGTCTCTTTTTTCATTAAGATAATCTAGAGCATAAATAACTGCTTTTAATTCCATTCTGTTATTTGTGGTGTTATTTTCAGATCCACTTAACTCAATTTTCTTATCATCAATTTCAATGTAAGCTCCCCAACCTCCATTGCCCGGATTGCCTGAGCAAGCTCCATCGGTGTACATAACAACCTTTTTAGAGGCCATATTCGCCTACTTTTTTAACGGATTGGTGAAATTGGAGTTTAGTGAGATACTCATTAGGGTCCTTTTTAAGGATCAGTTCATTATCATCATGCGAATAGTAGTCGATTAAACGAGTTAGTAGATACCTTAGAGATGATGCTCTTGTAAGAAGAGGTAAAGCTTTCTTTTCTTCCTCTGAAAATTCTCGCAACTGATTGTAACTGCCCAATAAATGTTTTGCTTTTGTTGGATTGAATTCGTTATTATTTGGCTCAAAACACCATGCATTTAGACAGATGGCAATTTCGTAAGCATAATAATCGGTGCATGCAAAATAAAAATCTATTATACCTGTAACCTCATTACCTTCAAAAAAAATATTATCTGGAAAAAGATCTGCATGAATTATACCTGAAGGTAAACTATGACCAAGGTTTCCAGATAGGAAAGTATATTCTTCATTGATCACGTCGATTACCTGCGCGTTAATATTATCGTCAACATTTTTTAAAGTTTGAATTAAGCTGTTGAGGTTTACAAATCCAAGCTCATTTTCTCTAGTCATTTCAAGTCTAGCTGATTCTTTATGCATTCTTGCGATAGTGGAGCCTAAAGACGCACAGTGTATTGGTTTAATTTGATCTATTGACCTACCTTTTAAGAACGATGTGATTACAGCTTTCTTATTTTGAATTGAGTTCGAATAATTTCCTTTTTTATCTTGTATTACCTCAGGGCACTTTACATTGTTTTTATTCAAATGATTCATTAGATCAAAAAAGAATTGAAGATTATCTTGATTTGTTCTTTCTTCAAAAATAGTAAGTATGTAATTTTTTTCTAGAGTCTTTAGTAAATAATTTGAATTAGAAGTTCCACCTTTTATACCTGAAAATTCGAGAACATTTTCAATACTATAGTGATCAGTAAAAAGATCCAGTTCTTCTCTAGATATGTGCGTATAGACTGCCATAATTTATTTATAGCTTAGAAAGAGAGATATAAATAATAAATTATACCTTAAGTTTACTTATTTGATCGATTGATTGTTTTACAAGCTTATCTGCACTTTGGTCGTTGATGTTTTCTAAGATAATTTTCTCAGCAATATTTACTGAGTTATTTACAATCTCGTCATTAACTTTTGATATAGCCATTTTTTCAGCCCTTGATATCTTTTCTATGGCTTGCTGTTCGGCTCTTTTAATAAATTCTTCTGCTTTTAACTTTGACTCTTCTTCGTGATTCTTTGCAATTTCCTTTGCTTGATCAATAATTGCTTTTGCTTCCTCATCAGCAGACTGAACCTTTCTCTCGTAATCGGCTAAAAGAGAATTCGCTTCTTCTTTTAATTTTCGGGCATTATCTAACTCAGATTTGATTTTATCAATTTCACCATCAAGAAGTTTCGCAATCATTGATGGCGCTTTAATTACAAGCGCAATTATGACAAATATTATAAAAGCTACTAATACCCAAGACGATGGATCTGAAAAGAATGATGACATTAAATAGTTCCTAGCATTAGTTTAATTTCTTATTTATTTCCTCATCTGAAGGAATATTTTCAATATATCTTGATACAATAGCTTTAACGGTATCTAACGTTGCATTTCTAATTTCAATCTTAGATTTTTCTTCTTGAGCTTTTATTTTAGCCTGAGACTCAGAGATTAGGGAGTTAACTTTTTCTTCATTTTCTTTTTTAAGCGTTTCTAAATGATCAAGCATTGCTTTTTTAGAATTAGTGATAATCTCATTTGATTCTTGTGATGCACTTGCCATTTGCTCATCATATTTTTTTAATATATCAGTTGCTTCTGTATTAAGATTATCAGCATCATTGATGTCATTTGAAATCTTATCTCTTCTTTCTTCAATTGTTGCGCCTAACCTTGGTATTACAAATTTCCACATAAACAGGTATAAAAGTGAAAACGTAATTACAAGCCAAAATAATTGAGATGGAAATGTAGCAATATCCATCTGCGGAAGACCAGCAGATTTCTGGCCCTCTGCAGCATATGCAAAATTAATTGGCGCAGTTAATAGAAAAGCTTTTAATAAGATTTTCACTTTTCTTATCCAAATAAAATTAAGAAAGCTATTACAAGAGCAAATAAAGCAATCGCCTCAACAAGTGCAAATCCTAATAGAACTTGCCCGAACGCCTGTGGTGCCGCTGAAGGATTCCTAAATATACCCGAGACGTAAGCCCCAAATACTGTTCCGATACCAGCTCCTGAACCTGCAACTCCAATTGTTGCCAATCCTGCGCCGATAAGTTTAGCTGCTTCTACTTCCATTTTTTTTCCTTTCGTTGTTGTAAATACTAATGATCCGGATGAAGGGCATCATTAAGATATATACATGTTAAAATTGTAAAAATATATGCCTGGAGTGCCGCAATAAGAGTTTCTAATGCATATAACACGACCAAAAAAACTAATGGTGCAAATCCTAAAAAGCCTAGCATTACAATAAATCCTGCAAATATTTTTAATATGCTGTGACCTGCTAGCATGTTTGCACAAAGTCTGACTGATAAACTGATAGGTTTTGATAAGTATGAAATGATTTCAATTGGAACAATGAGAGGCGCTAGAAAAATTGGAATACCAGATGGATAAAAAATTCTTAAATATCCTAATCCATTTTTTACAAAGCCGATTATTGTGACTGCAATAAATATAAGACCAGCAAAAGCGAAAGTTACAATTAAGTGACTTGTTACAGTAAAGGTATACGGTATTAGACCTATAAAATTGCAAAAGAAAATAAACATAAATAATGAAAATATGAACGGAAAATAAGCCCTTCCTTGATCACCTACCTGGTCTCGTAACATGTTCGCAATGAAGTTATAAGAAAGTTCTGATAACATCTGCATTCTGTTTGGTATGATTGATTTTTTAGAAAGACCAATAACAAATAGTGCCATTGTTGTAGCGAGCGCGAATACCATAAATAAAGAAGAGTTTGTAAATGAAATATCAATACCACCTAACTGGATATCTGCAATTTTTGATATTTCAAATTGGTGTATAGGATCTATAGGATTATCAGCAGCCATCGATATATTTTTTAGTTATTTTGAAGACTTTTTGCAACCCTAAAAACGTTAAGAATTCCTGCTGCACTACCTAAGAGAAAGAAAATTAATGTGAAGATGGGTCTTGTATTAAAATAATTGTCAATCAGCAAACCAATTCCTAGTCCAACAGCCATTGCTGCGACAATTTCAACCACTACTTTCATGATTTTACCGAATGGTTTGGGGGCTTTAGCTTCTTTAATAGACTGGCCTTCTTTTGCTTTTTTTATTCTATTTTCAAGAGAATTAGCATCATTATTCATCTTCAATATACTAGGCAACAGCTCCAATCTCTTCAGCTTTTTTAAGATCTACAGAGACTATTTGACTGACGCCTCGTTCAGCCATGGTTACTCCAAACAATCTATCCATTCTCGACATTGTGAGCGCGTGGTGAGTTATAATTAAGAACTTGGTATTCGTTTTTTCTGTAATGTCATCTAAAAGACCACAAAATCTATCGACGTTTGCATCATCCAGTGGCGCATCAACCTCATCAAGTACACAAATTGGCGAAGGATTTGTTAAAAATACAGCGAAGATTAGAGATAATGCTGTTAGTGCCTGTTCCCCACCAGATAACAATGACATTGACTGAAGTTTTTTACCTGGTGGACTTACCATCATTTCAAGCCCTGCTTCAAGTGGATCATCAGAGTCTATAAGTTCAAGGTGCGCTTTTCCACCGTTAAATAATTTTACAAAAACTTCTTTGAAATGTGTGTTTACAGTTTTAAACGCTCCAAGCAGTCTTGTTCTACCTTCTTTATTTAAATCTTCTATAGACTCCCTCATTTTTTTGATTGCGTTTTCTAAATCTTCTTTTTCAGTGGTCATTTTTTCAAGTTCTTCATCTATTTCTTTTGTTTCCAAATCTGCCCTTAGATTCACAGCACCCATTGTTTCACGCTGCTGCTTAAGTCGATCAAGTCTCATCTCAGTTCTTTCGAGGTTAGCTCTCATAGTTTCAAGATCATCTGATATAGAGAGAGAATTTACAATTTCACTAGGAATACAGTTAAATTTCTCGTTTGACTCGTATTCTAATTCTTTTAATCTTGATTCAGCTAATTCTTTTGTTGCTTCTGTTCTTCCTTTAGACTCTCTTATGTTAGCGAGATCATTTTGGGCTTTTCTTAAATTAGTCTCAATTTTTTTTAATTCATTATCAGCTTCAGCTAAACGATCAGCTGCAAACTGTCTTTCTGTCTCTGCAAAGCCTTTTGTTTCAATTAATTGACCTCTTCTCTGGGCAATTTCTTCTGGGCGATTAGAGATTTTCTCTAGCTCTTGCTCAGTTTTTATTTTTCTTTTTTGCAATGTTTCGATTTGTTCTTGAGATGACTTAATTGTTTTATTCAATCTCTGAAATTCATATGTCCAATCACTTTGTTTTTGTTCAACGTCTTTTTGTCTGAGTTTTTCTCTTAATTCCATTGATAATGTTGCTGCATTTTTTGCCTCATTACTTGCTCTGTCATAATTTGCCTTAGCTTCGTCTGAAATATTGCTTGCTTTATCTACTTTCTCACTGATTTCACCAAGATCATTGTAAAATTTTTCTTTAAATATATTTGTCCATTTCTCAGGATCATCATAACCTTCTACGTCTTTTAGAGTTGATTGCCTTGATTTCAAATTTTCTGCTTTAATCAAAGTGTCTTGCCAATCATCTCTTTTAGAATTTTTAATCTGATTATATTGTTCTATTTGTTGCTCAAGATTTGAAATCTCTGTTTCCAAAGTATCCTTTTCTGACTTAAGCTGATCAATTGTTTCATTGTTTATTTCTTGAAACTCTTCGTTATTAGAGAGATCTTTTCTTGCATTAAGTAAATCAAGGTCTTTTTTAGCATCTTCCAGTTGAAACAGCTCCCTCTCACTATCGCTGATTATTTGTTGAATCACGTTTTCAAGATTTCTTTTTTCTTCTTTTATTCGTTCTTCCTCATGATCCAATGACTCTCTCTCGAGATTAATACGATTTAATTTTGCCGCAGACTCAATCTCTTTATCTCTTAAAGGCTTAATTTTCTCATTGGCTCTTAATTGTTCATTAGTAGCCTGAGTTACCTGCAACGTAAATTTTTGGATTTGAGACTCACTTGATCTTAAATTCTCATCTGACTTTTCATAAGATTCTTTTAAAGATGTCCACTTTAGGAATAAAACGATACCCTCTAATTTGTTAATTTCAGACGATACTGAGCGGTAGGTTTCAGCTTGTTCAGCTTGTTTTTTAAGACTATTGATTTGATTATTTAATTGTTTCATCAAATCCTTAACCCTTTGAAGATTAGTTTCTGCGCCTTTCAATTTTAGCTCTGCTTCATGTCTTCGCGAATGTAACCCAGATATTCCTGCCGCTTCTTCTAATACCGAGCGTCTATCTATAGGTTTAGCATTTATTAATGAACCTACGCGTCCTTGGCTGATCAAGGATGGAGAATGAGCTCCTGTAGATAAATCTGCAAATAATCTTTGTACATCTCTGGCTCTTACGTCTTTACCATTAATTTTATAATCTGATCCCTTTTCAACTTCTATTTTTCTTTTAACTTGAATTTCAGTTTGATCATTAAATTCAGACGGCGCGTTTCTTTCCTCATTATCAAGATAGATTGTTACTTCAGCATTATTTCTTGCTGGTCTATCTGATGTACCAGAAAAAATTACATCTTCCATTCCTGAACCCCTCATGCTTTTTGCAGAGGTTTCTCCCATGCACCATCTTAGGGACTCCACAACATTTGATTTACCACATCCATTAGGACCAACTATGCCTGTTAATCCCTCATCGATGTCTAATTCAGTAGGATCAACAAATGATTTAAAGCCTAAAATTTTTATTTTTTTAAATTTCATTAATTAATTTCTTTTTCAATTATTTCATCAAATTCATTAATCGACATATTACCTGCGTAAATTTCACCATTGATTATGAAAGTTGGAGTTGAAGATATATCATACTCCTCAACACCCTCTATGCGCTGCTCCAGTATAAAATCAGTAATATTCTCATTTTCCATACAGCTATTAAACGCCTCCTCAGATACGCCGAATAGGGCCCCGTAATTCTTAAGTGCATTAGTGCTGTTTTCTAGTACTTTATCGCTCTGATTAGTTACAATCCATTTTTTTTGATCTTTAAACAAAATTTTGTCCATTGCAAAAAAATCATTTTCATCAACACAATGAAGTAATTTAAAAGCGTTAAGATCAATCGCATTGAGAGCGAAAGGTCTCAATTCAAAATTCACTTTACCTTTATCGATATAATTTTCTTTAATTTCTGCAAAGGTGTCATTACTAAAGTCTGCGCAATGACTGCAAGTGAGCGATCTATATTCAATAATTTTCACTGGTGCGTCGCTATCACCTAACTGCATACCCTTTAATGTACTGCTGGCATACAATCCATTAATTGGAAACATCAACGTAAATAGAAATACAATAAAACTAGTACTGAATAAAAAATTAGATTTAAAACCCATATTTTGCTTGTCTTTTTTATATATATACAACATGTTGAATATACTCAATTTTTCCTTATTTTAATAGGATTTATTACTCTGTTGGAGTAGCAGAAAATTTTGTTTGAATTAGGACTTTAAAATTTTTGAAGCGATTTTTTCAAAGTTTCTTCTAAGATCAGGATATTTTTTTAGTTCATCATAATTCTTACTTTGGCTCTTAATATCACTTTCTAATTTATTGATTTTAATTGTTTTTTTAACTTTAATTGATGCTTGTATTATTTCAACTTTGTTGATCACTTCATAGCCAAAAAAAAGATTAATTTTTTTAATTATTTTCTCTCGCTCGTGCTCAAACGCAAAAGCCACACTTCTATCAATTTTAACAATTAATTTACCATTATTTTTTTCACTACTCTTTCCTATTTTAAGCCTTAAAGGGACGGTTAATTTTGCAAATTTTTTGCCTACAATTCTCTCCCAATTTGCTAAGAGTTCTAACTCTGAAAAACCTCTTGATTTAAGAATTTTCTTTGCTTCTTTTGGAAGAAGATTTGATAATATTTGAGGGCCTCTTAATTTCTTTTGAAACATAAAAAATAAAGTAACACGAAAATGACAAGTAAAGACAAATTTTTTTCAAATAAATTACTTGAGTGGTATGAAAAAAATCAAAGAGAACTACCCTGGAGAAAGAATATTCGACATAAGGATTATCCATATAGAGTTCTCGTAAGTGAATTTATGTTGCAGCAAACGACAGTGGCGACAGTAGTACCATATTTCAAAAAATTTATTAATGAATGGCCAACATTAAAAAAGTTATCTCACGCAAAAATTGAAGACGTTTTACTTTTTTGGCAAGGTCTAGGTTACTACTCAAGAGCAAAAAACTTGCTAAAAACTGTAAAAATTATAGATGAAGATTACAACGGAAAAATACCAAAAGATAAAATTAATTTAATTAAATTGCCCGGCATTGGGGAATATGCATCTGCTGCAATAAGTTCAATTGCATTTAATAAAAAAGCGGTAGCAATTGATGGAAATGTAAAGCGAGTAATAGCAAGGTATTATGAAATTCTTGGCAATGATAAAAGTTTTGAAAAAAAAATCTCTGAAATTGCCGAAAGAATTTGTCCCAATTCGAAAAATAGGTCTTACACTCAAGCAGTTATGGAGTTAGGGGCAATAATATGTAAGCCTAAAAATTCAGCCTGTCACGATTGCTGTCTCAAGAGTAAATGCTCAGCCCATAAAAAAAATACGGTAGATCTTATTCCAACTATAAAAAGTAAGCCGTTAAAACAGAAGCTAAATTGTATTTCATTTCTTACAATTCATAATAATTCTAAAATTCTTTTAAAGAAAAGAACTGGTAAAAAGATTCTTGGAAATCAATGGGAAATTCCATCTACTAATTGGAAAGTGAAACCAGTAAAGTTTAGTAAAAAGAGTACCCCTATACCAAATGCTAAATGGAAAAAAACAAATGTTGAATTCAAACACTCCTTTAGCCACATTGATCTCAAAAATACTGTTTATAAATCCAATATTAATAACAGTCAGATCCAATTTAATGAGGATGATTTAAAGTGGGTGGATTTAAAAAAATTAAATAAATATACGGTTACAACGATGAGTAAGAAGACACTTAATCTGCTTAATTTAATTCAGATCTGATTTTTTGTCTTAATATATCAATCGGTTTGAGTTCGCCTTCAACGTCAAAGTGCCAAAAAGTCCAACCATTACACGCGTTTGCAGACTGAACTTCTGCGCCAATTTGATGAATTGATCCAGAGTTTTTCTCACTAACAACAGAACCATCTGCTCTAACTTTTGCAGAGTATTTTCTTTTTTGATCATATAAAATTGTTCCAGGCTCGATCAGTTTTCGTTCAATTAACCAACCAAAAGGTATTCTTGGTTCAGATTTTTTAGATTGAGTTAACGTTAGTGCATTATTTTCATAAATACTCACTTTTTCAATTCTATTCTTGGCTTCTTTTATATAATTTTTATCTTTTTCAATACCAATGTATTTTCTTCCTAGCCTTTTTGCTACAGCGCCAGTTGTTCCTGTTCCAAAGAAAGGATCAAGTACAAGTTCACCCTGATTTGAAGATGAAATAATTATTCTATGTAATAATCCCTCAGGTTTTTGCGTGGGATGTACTTTCTTTCCTAATTTGTTTTTTAATCTTTCATGGCCACTGCAAATAGGTAAGAACCAGTCTGAGCGCATCTGCATGTTTTCATTTAGTGACTTCATCGCTTCGTAATTAAATGTATATTTTTTTGAATTTTTATCTTTACTTGCCCAAATCATAGTTTCATGAGCATTAGTAAATCTTTTTCCTCTAAAATTTGGCATTGGATTTGCCTTTTGCCAAATAACATCATTTAAAATCCAAAAACCTAAATTTTGCATTATGTAACCAATTCTAAATATATTATGATATGAGCCTATCACCCATATACTTCCTGTTGGTTTAAGCACTCTTTTAGCTTCTTTGAGCCAAAGATCAGAAAAACTATCGTACTCTTCAAGACTTTCGAACTGATCCCATTCATCATCTACAGCTGAAACTTTGGAGTTATTAGGTCGAAGCAACTCTTGATCCAATTGCAAGTTGTAAGGAGGGTCAGCAAAGATTAGATCTATACAATTGTCGGGTAAATTTCTCAACTCCTCAACTGTGTCACCGCATAAAATTTTATTAGTCTTTGCCATAAGACTTTCATCGACCGATTTCATGGTCAGTAATATGATTCAAAATAGTTTCGAGGTCAATGATATTTAGAATCAATGACTTAATTTATTTTCTTAATTCAATATATTGTAGATTGGTTTGAAACTTTTTCGATGGATAGGGGTAATTCCATGAGACTTCAGAGCCAAAAGGTGCTCTTTTGTTCCGTACCCTGCATTTTTTTCAAATGAATATTCAGGATATTTGTAAGCAAGATTGGTCATAATCTTATCTCTGTAAACTTTGGCTAGAATTGAAGCTGCAGCAATTGAAATTGATTTACTGTCACCTTTAACAATTGGTTTACATTTTAAATCAACTTTAGGCGTATATATTCCATCAATAAGAGACATTGATGGTACTATTTTTAGAGACTCAATAGCTCTTTTCATTGCAAGTAACGAAGCTTGTAAAATATTTAAATTATCGATTTCTTCTACTGACGCCTCTCCATATGCATAATGACTGTTTAATCTTATTTTTTCTGCAATTATCTCTCTTTTATTTTTTGATATTTTTTTTGAATCTCTAATACCTGCAGGAAGGTTGTTTTTATCCAAAATTACTGCTGCTGCCACTACTGGTCCCGCTAAAGGACCACGTCCTACCTCATCAACACCAGCAACTGGACAATTAAAATTTTTTTCAAAATCCAACAAATTGATTTGATCGTTAAAATTATGATTCAACTTTTTTCTTAAGACTTTTTAAGTCCTCCCACGAATATTTTTTTTGTCCAGGTTGCCTTAATAAAAAAGCAGGGTGGAAAGTGGGTAGGGTGGGATATTTTTTTTTATTAATTTCAATATCTACCCATTTACCCCTAATCTTTGTTATACCTTCAGTATTTCTAATAAGTGCATAAGTCGCTGTTGATCCTAATAGCAATATTGCTTTAGGATTAATCAACTCTATGTGTTTCTTAATCATTGGCAGACACATATCTATTTCTTCATCAGTGGGCCGTCTGTTATTAGGAGGTCTCCAAGGTACAATATTTGCAATATATACCTTTTCTCGATTAAGGTTTATCGCCTCAAGCATTTTATCTAAGAGTTTGCCGCTTTTACCAACAAAGGGTTTTCCTTGAATATCCTCATCATGGCCAGGAGCTTCACCAATAAGCATAATTTCTGATTTTGGGTTTCCATCAGAAAACACCATATTTGTTGCACTTTCGTGAAGCTTACATTTGTCATAATTTGCCATGAAGTCTTTTAATGAATCTAATGATTCTAGTGAGTTGATAGTTTTTTGATCCTCAATCGATGAGTTATTAACAGATATAGAGCTGTCACTAGTTTTTGATTTCGATGATTTTTTATTTCCGTAGCGATTTTTTGGCTTATTTCCAATGTTTTCATTCACCCCACTCATCTTTAATTGGTTGAGCTGCTTCAGTGTGTTTTGAACTTTTGCGTTGGTCATAAACAAATTGAATTATAATACCTATAAACTAAATATATAGTTAATAATGGATACTATTCAGAAAAGAGAATCAATGGAGTACGATGTTGTAATCGTGGGTGCAGGTCCCTCGGGCCTTTCAACCGCGATAAAACTCAAGCAAATAAACCCAGAAATTAATGTCTGCATTGTAGAGAAAGCATCTGAGGTTGGCGCTCATATATTAAGTGGAAATGTATTTGAAACAAGAGCTCTTGATGAGCTACTTCCAGATTGGAAAACTCTAGACGGCTGTCCTCTGAAAACAAAAGTTACAAAAGAAAAGTTTTTATTTCTTTTTGAAAAGTCTCACTTTACTGTTCCCTCGTTTTTATTACCACCTGTTCAACATAATAAAGGAAACTACATTGCTAGCCTTGCGAATATGTGTAGATGGCTTGGACAAATCGCTGAAAACTTAGGAGTTGAAATATATCCTGGTTTTGCAGCTTCTGAAATTTTGTACGATGAAGATGGAAAGGTAAGAGGCGTGGCCACAAATGACATGGGACTGGACGTAAATAATGAAAAAAAAGATTCCTATGAGCCTGGTATTGAGCTACACGCAAAAACAACAGTATTTGCTGAAGGGTGTAGAGGTCATTTAGGTAAGCAATTAATAGAGAAGTTTGAACTCGCAAAAAATTCAGACCCACAACAGTACGGAATTGGTTTGAAAGAAATATGGGAGGTACCTGAAGAAAATCATGACGAAGGCTTAGTCTTTCATTCAACCGGTTGGCCCTTAGACAATAAAACCTATGGAGGGAGTTTTGTTTACCATGCAGAAAATAATCAAATATTTTTGGGATATGTAGTTGGACTTGATTATAAGAACCCGTATTTGTCACCTTTTGAAGAGTTTCAAAGGTTTAAAACACATCCTGCAATAAAAAAAATGTTAAGTGGCGGAAAAAGAGTTTCCTATGGTGCCAGAGCATTGATTGAGGGTGGCATACAAAGTCTGCCTCAGATGCACATGCCTGGCGCATTATTAATTGGCTGTGATGCCGGTACGTTAAATATGCCAAAAATTAAAGGAACTCATACTGCCATGAAAAGTGGAATGATTGCTGCTGAAGCTATTAATGAATTCCTTTCGGGTAAGTCCAATGATCTATCTTGTTACGAGGCTTTATTCAAAAAGAGTTGGGTTTATAGCGAATTAAAATCTGCTAGGAATGTTAAACCTTTCTTTACAAGGTTTGGAAATATCCTCGGTATTTTACTTACAGGAATCGATCAGTGGTTATTTATGGGAAAGCTTCCTTTTACTCTATCGCATAAACATGCTGATCATGAAACGTTAGAAGATGCAAAAGAAGCAAAAAAAATAAATTATCCAAAACCAGATGGCGTTTTAACTTTTGATAGGGCTAGTTCGGTATTTCTTACTGGAACTTATCATACTGAAAATCAACCTGTTCACCTTCAATTGAAGGATAAAGAATTACCAATTAGTTACACGTTGGAAAAGTTTGATGAGCCTTCTCAAAGGTACTGTCCAGTAGGTGTTTATGAAGTTCATAGAAATGATGATGGTTCAGATCCAAAATTTGTAATTAATAGTCAGAACTGCATACACTGCAAAACATGCGATATTAAAGAACCGTCTCAAAACATAAATTGGGTAACACCAGAGGGTGGCGGTGGCCCAAAATATGCGAATATGTAAAGCATAAGTCTATGCTTATAAGAACAATTATATTTTTACTAATATTTAACATCTCAAGCATTAATCTTCATGCAGCACAATTTATTCCGCCTCAGGTGGGCGATTACTTGGTTGCAAAAATTTCTAGTGACTCAAATGACTACAGCACAACTAAGAGATATTATCAAAGGCTGCACAGATCGAATCCAAATGATTTACTTGCTTTAGATAGACTGTTGTTGCTTAGTATCTTGGATGGAGATTTGCTTAGTGCAAATAACTACTCTTTCAAACTTGCAAAAGCAGGCTGTGATAAAAATGTGAATTCATGTTGTATGAATAATCAATCACCACAAGGTCATCTTGTTAATGGGATTTCTTACTTAAACTCTTATAAGCCAGGTTTTGCTGATCAAAGTTTTGCAAGTATTTGGAGAGGGAATTTATCTGATAGCACGTTTGTAAGACTGCTTAGAGCTTGGGTATGGGCCGATAGTAACACAATAGATAAAAGTATGGCACTAATCGATTTAATTTCTACAGGCGAACATCAACACCTAACACTTGTGCATAAAGCACTAATTTATGACTATGCTGATGAGATTGAATTAGCGGAGGTTTTTTATGACCAATCTTTATCAGTACAAAGAGATTTATACGTTTTACGTCTATATTATAATTTTCTACATCGAAATAATTTGACTGAGAAGAAAGATGCTTTTGCAGATGAGTTTTTGTCTTCATATGATGAAGAATTTCAAAATAAATTTTTAACTTCAAATAAAAATAGGATTATTCAAAACCCTCTTCAAGGAATAGGAGTGGTTTTATTTAATTCACAGCTTTTGATTGAGGATTTAAATGAAGAACTCGCACATATGTTATATCAACTAGCAATTGAAACCTCTCCTAATTTACATGAGATCAAGTATATATTTGCCTCTTTTCTTAATCAGTTGGAAAATCATGATAAAGCAAGAGAGGTGCTGAGTTATATTCCAAAGAAGCATTATCTCGGTAATTTTGCCGCAATTCAAATTTCAGATGCATATAGCTACGAGGGCAACAATGAAAAAGCAATTCAAAATTTAAATACCTTTGTGGAGGTTGATGATAGCTTTGAAGCTTACCTTTCACTAGGAAATTATCACCGCTATGAGAAGAATTGGTCTGATGCAATTGATAACTATGATCATGCATTAAAGCTTGGTAAAAAATTTGATAAAGAAAACATTTGGGAAGTTTACTTTAATATTGGGATTGTTCATGAACGTTCTAAAAATTGGAAGTTAGCTGAAAAGAATTTAAAAAGATCATTGAAACTATCTGAAGATCAAGCAGATGTTCTCAATTATTTAGGATATTCTTATATCGATATGGATCAAAATATATCCGAGGCTAAAGTTATGATAGAACAAGCAATGGAATTGAAGCCAAACGATCCATACATAGTTGATAGCCTTGCATGGTATTATTTTAAAGTTGGTAAGTATAATGAAGCTCTATCTTTGTTGGAGTTTTCTTTAGATATGATGCCATACGATCCAACTGTAAATGATCATTATGGTGATGTGCTCTGGAAGCTGGGAAATGAACTTGAAGCACGTTTTTATTGGCAGAAAGCCATAGATTTAGATCAGGAAAATATATTTGAGGACAAAGTTAAAATCAAACTACTTAAAGGAATCTAAGTACGTTGTTAAATACCATAAAATCCTACGCAAAAATAAATCTTTTCTTAAATGTAGTAGACAAACTTGATACTGGTTTTCACGAATTAAACTCAGTGTTATCAAGGATCGATCTTTTTGATGAGATAAGAATAAAAGATGAAAGCTCATTTAGTATCTCATATAATGGCCCTTTTGGAGACCAAGTGGGATCCAATGATCATATTTCTAAATTATTTAATTATTTAATTGATAAGAATTATTTAAAGCAGAAATCATTTGCTATTCATGTTGTAAAAAATATACCAGTGGGATCGGGTTTAGGTGGCGGTTCATCAAATGTCGCAGAAATAATTAAATATTTAATAAGATCCAATTTGTTAGATAATTCAAGCTCAACTGAAATTGCAAGAGATCTTGGGTCAGACATTGAATTTTTTATTGATGAGGGATCTGCACTTATTTCTGGAAAAGGGAATGTTGATCAAAGGTTAAAAATCAATTCGGATAAGCATTTTCTAATTGTATTTCCAAATGTTCAAAATAGTACTAAGGATATTTTTAATAAACATTCTAATTTAAGTGGAGAAAAATTCTCATACAATAAAGATACTAACTTAGATGGAATTCTAAAAGGTACATCAAATGAATTGGAAAAAACGGCACTTCTTGCTAATCAAGAAATGAAAAAAATAAGAGAATATTTAGATAATGATATAAATTGTAAGTATGAACGAATGACAGGAAGTGGCTCTGCATATTTTACTGTTTATGAAGATAAACAAAAGGCGGAGGAAGCAATACAGAGGATATCTGAAGAACACCCCAATTGGTGGACATATTTAACGAGGTTAATATAAAGATTGCAAAATCTTTTTCTTAAATTAAATAATTATATAGCGTTGGGGCGTGGCCAAGCGGTAAGGCACCGCTTTTTGGTAGCGGCATTCGGAGGTTCGAATCCTCCCGCCCCAGCCAATTAGGATCAAAAATATGAGTAATTTTTTAAGTAAGTATAAATCAGTATATGATGTCTTTTTAGATAACTGGGGCTATCAGAAACATTATGTGGCTTATTTAGAGTCTCTAATGAGACAAGAAACACTATTACCAACACATATTAAAGAGATGATATTCGCCTATGTCTCAGGATTAAACGGCTGTGGGTACTGCAAGAATATTCATGTTGAAATATCAAAGAAAATTTTAAGAGACAAGAATGACCTAGATTTTATGAATGATATTGAACAATCACAAATAGAAGCTAAGTATAAGCCAATTCTAAAATTATCTCACAAAGTAAATGAAGACATTCGCTCAATTAATGAAGAAGATGTAGCTGCTATATTAGAATATGGCTTTGATGAAAAAGTTATATCCGAAATTATCTCCATTTGTTCTGCTGCACAATTTATGAATACCACAGTTGTTGCTCATCAAATAAAGCCTCTTGATCAAGTTCAAAATGTTGCATCAGCGAAAATGATGATTGAGAAAGGTTACGATGGGCTTGCTGAATTTATGTTAAGAAGACGTAATAAATAATTTAAAGAAATTTGAATAAACTTAGCCCAAGATAAAAAGCTATAACTGTAAATGTGAATGTCACAAACAGATATAAAAGCGAGGCTAAAATTTCTCCGTTGCTGAATAATTGATAAAAATCCAAATTAAAAGTTGAAAAGGTCGTGAAACCTCCGAGGAAACCAATAGTTAAAAACATTTTTATATTTTGAGATATATTAACTTTATCTGCAAAATAACTAACGACTAATCCCATCAAAAATGCCCCAAGAACATTGACAACTATTGTTCCAAATGGAAATGAACTTAAAAATAATCGATCAGTCTGTTCACTTATAAGAAAACGCAATAAAGCTCCGATGCCTCCACCTAAAAAAATGGATAACAAAATACTCATCAGTTTATACCGACCAAATGAGCCAGTAATCCAAAGTGATCACTTGGAAAAAATTTATTTTTTTCTGTGCCGACAAGGTTGCACTCAATTGGATGACCCAGACCATTAGGTCCAGGTTTACCTAAAAATATGTAATCAATTCGTCGATTATATTCTAAAGTTTTTTTTGCCCAATCATTGCTGTTTGACCAAGTGTAACCAGGATCATTTCTATTTGTTAATTTCCATACATCTCTTAAAACGATATCGTTTACTGGCTTAGTTAAACCAGTAATCTTTCTAATTTCATCACTTTCTGGATCCGCATTGAAATCTCCACACAAAATTATAGGGAATTTTGATTGTTCTAATTTACTAATGTATTCTATTATTTGATTTACTTGATCTTCTCTTACTTGCTGATGTTCATATTTATAATTAAGGTGAGTGCAAATAACGTTTATCGTCTCACTTTTATATTTTAATGAGAGATGAAGCAAAAATCTTTTTTCATCTTTCTCTGCTTCAGTCTCAAACATTACAGTATGGTGAGAATTGATTGGGAATTTAGTAATGATTGCATTTCCAAACGCAACACCATCAAATTCAAATGATTTTTCAAAGATATAGTTATACCCAAGTTGATCTGCGATTATTTTAGCCTGACTTTCATCAGTTTCTTCCCACACTTCTTGTAGACACAAAATATCTGGACAAGAATTATTGATTTCAGAAATGATTAGATTTTCTCGTTTCTTATAGTTTTCAAATTTCCACCATACGTTCCAGGTTAAAAGCTTTATTATCTCAGTGTTTAAATTAATTGAACTTGCATCTGGATCAGGAAATGATTTATCACTCATTTTTAAGGAAATGCTACCATGATTTGTTCTGCAACATACGCTGGTTTGTCTTGTCCTTCAATTTCGAGAGTAGCCTCACTGATTACCTGCGTTCCGCCGTTATCCAATTTGTTTACCTCTTTAATTTTTATTCCCATTCTCACACGGGAATTAACTGGAACCATATTTATAAATCTTACTTTATTTAAGCCATAATTAATCATCATTTTGGCACCTGTAACTGTCCAGATTTTACCAGCCAACGGTACTGATAGAGAAAGGCTTAAGAAACCATGTGCAATTGTGCTTTTAGTGGGAAGTTCTTTTTGGGCTTTTTCTTCATTAACATGAATCCACTGATGATCATCAGTTGCATCTGCGAATAAATTTATTCTATTTTGATCAATTGACATCCAATCTGAATGTCCCATATCTTTACCTTTATAATTTTCTAAATCCTTTACATCCACACTTTGCATAGTATACCTCCAAAATTACTAATTATATCTTGAGAATATTATCTAATTAAAAAGATAATTGAAGTTTTATAATGAAAAATATTGATAAATCCATTAATTATAAATTCAAGTGAAGCATGAACGATAATCCAGTAAATTTAAAAGGACTAGAAACAATTTATAGTTTCAGCAAAAAAAATAAGCAATCACTGCCGCCTGTAGAAAAATGGAACCCTCCATTTTGTGGTGATATTGATATGAAGATTTTACGAAATGGAAAATGGTTTTACATGGGCTCTGAAATAAAAAGACCTGCGATGGTTAAACTTTTCTCAAGCATATTAAGATTAGATGAAGATGCATGCTACTACTTAGTTACACCCGTTGAGAAAGTTAGAATTCAGGTTGAAGATGCACCGTTTGTTGCTGTGTCCCTTAATAAAGTTGAGATAAGTAGTAAAACTGGTTATCTATTTAAAACAAATCTCAATGAAGAAATTCTTCTCTCTAAAGAGAATCCATTAACAATTAAAATTGGAGAAAATTCAGAACCGTCACCTTATATACTGATCAGAAAAAATCTCCATGCACTTTTATCTAGATCAGTTTTTTATGAATTAGTGGATCTTGCAGAGGAGAAGATAGTTGATGATAAAAAATGCTTAGTTATAGAAAGTATGGGTGAATGTTTCAACATTCATGAAGTTGAAAAAGAATGATGTCTTTAGATAAATTGAGGGGTTTATTTGATGGTCCAGAGAAGATATCTCATGAGTATTTTGAAATACTTACGAATGATTTTTTAACAAGACATCATCACCCTCTAGCAGAAGCTGAAAAAGATAAAGCTAAACTAAATCCATCAGCTGTACTTGTACCCATATGTTATTCAAATAATGAAGTAAAAATATTATTAACTAAAAGACTGAATAATTTAAAAGATCATGCAGGACAAATTAGTTTTCCTGGAGGTAAAATTGAAAAAAATGATATGTCTCCAATAGAAACTGCTTTACGAGAGGCTAACGAAGAAGTTGGTTTAAGGTCTGATGATGTAAATGTGTTAGGAAATCTTGATGTATATATAACTGGCACAGGATTTAGGATCATGCCAATTGTATCTATAGTATCTGATTACTCCTATTTAAAGGCAAATCAAAATGAAGTGGATGAAATATTTTTTCTCCCCTTAGAATTCTTAATGGACTCAAACAATCATAAGAAAGAAAGTGCCACATATGAGGTAAACAATAAAAAATATGAATATGACTATTACGTTTTACCTTATAAAGATTACAATATTTGGGGAGCAACTGCTGGAATGTTGATTAATCTTTATCAAATTCTAAAATAATATAAATAATCTGTCTTATGAGTAGATTTTCATCAATCCTTGAACAAAACGATGTTACGCAAGTTTTTGATCTTTTTGAAACCTATCAAAAAAATAGTATTTATGTTGTAGGGGGCTCTATCAGAGACGCACTTTTAAATAGGGAAATCACAGATATTGATTTTGCTACTTCTTTGAAACCAAAGACTATTACCGAAATACTCAATAAAGAAAATATTAAATTTATTGATGTAGGAATAGATCATGGAACTGTTACAGCAATAATTAATGAAAGAAAGTTTGAAATTACAACTTTTAGAAACGATATTTTTACTGATGGAAGACATGCTCAAGTCTCATTCTCAAATAGTTTAGAGGAAGATGCTTTAAGGAGAGATTTTACCATAAATGCAATGTATTTAGATAAGGGTGGAAATTTAATAGACCCTAAAGATGGTAAAACAGATTTAGAAAACAGAGTCGTTCGTTTCATTGGAAATCCAGATGAAAGAATAAAAGAAGATTACCTTAGAATACTAAGGTATTTTCGTTTTTTAGCGTTATTTGGCGATATATCTCCTGACGCAGAGGTGATGAAAACAATAAAAGCAAATCTTGATAAGTTATCAGTTGTTTCTAAGGAAAGGCAATGGAATGAACTAAAGTCAATTCTAAGTCTAAATGCTCCAAATCATGCAATATCTGCAATGAGTGAAATAGGTTTGCTTGATGTTTATTTTGATGGCACTAGCATAAATGATGCATTTGTAAATTTAATTGAAATAGAAAGTAGAATATCCCTTTCAATTGATCCAATATTGAGATTAAGTACTCTAATTGATAACTCCTTGGATAAAGCGAATACTATCATAAAAAAATTACCTTTATCAAAATCAGACTCTACTGACTTATTGAAATTAAGCACACTGAATAAAAAAATCGTTTCTTACATGTCAATGAAAGAAGTTAGATATTTACTTTATCTATTAGGTCGTGACGGTTTTCAAAAACAAATACTTGTTAATTGGGCTAAGGATACAAATAATAAAAATGAAGTAAATTGGAGATCTCTATATGAAGTTGCTCAAAGCTGGGAGAAGCCATCTTTTGCTCTAACAGCCAAAGATGTAATAAACATGGGAATATCTCAAGGCCCAATGGTTGGGGACATCTTAAAAGAGGTTGAAGACTGGTGGGCAGAAAATGATTTTATTGACGATAAGTTTTCATTAATTGAGAGGCTTAAAGCAATCGTTCAATCAAAAAAATAATTTTTTTTATTTATATAAAATTTTCTTAATCTCGTAGTTTTTCTCTCCTTTTGGCGTTGAAACTGATACGAAATCGCCTTTTTCTTTTCCAATTAATGCTTTAGCAACAGGTGATCTGTAAGATAGTAGACCCGATTCAATATCTGCTTCATCATCACCAACAATTTGAAACTTTGTCTTTGTATCATTATCAATATCTTCAACTTCAACAGTTGCACCAAAGACTACAGTTTTTTGATTTTTAGGAATATTTGAAATATCAATGATTTCTGCATTAGCTAATAGTAATTGAATTTCCTGAATACGACCCTCAATGTGACCTTGCTCCTCTTTTGCCGCATGGTACTCTGCGTTTTCCTTTAAATCGCCGTGCTCTCTCGCCTCCGCAATGGCTTGAATTACTTTTTGCCTTTTATTATTTATCAAATCGCTTAATTCATCTTGAAGTTTTTTTGCGCCATTTGATGTAATTGGTTCAGTGTCCATTTTTATTTCCATTTAGCATTAGGAGGCATTGACATTAAAATTGCATCAATATTACCACCGGTGTTTAAGCCAAATTTTGTTCCTCGATCGTATAAAAGATTATATTCCACGTACCTCCCACGTTTCAATAACTGAATTTCTTTATCTTTTTTTGTGAACTTTTCATTCATTTTTTGGCTTATTATTTCTCTTACAATATCATTAAAAGTTAAGCCAACGTCCTTAACAAAATCAAAATCTTTTTTCCAATCATCCATTTTATAGTCAAAAAATATTCCGCCAATTCCTCTTATTTCTTTTCTATGGGGTAAATAGAAATATTCATCACACCATTTTTTATAATTTTTGTAATAAGATTTATTATGATTTTCACACATTGTTTTTAATTTATTATGAAATTGTTTCTTTAATTTAGCGTCTTTAAAACATGGAGTGGCGTCAATACCGCCACCAAACCAATTTTTACCCGTTATTATGTGCCGAGTATTGAAATGTAATGCAGGAACCTTTGGATTTGCTGGGTGAAGCACTACAGATACTCCTGTGGACCAAAATTTTTTATTCTTTTCAGTTCCTGGAATTTGTTTTGCAAATTCTTTTGGAAAGGTACCTGTTACATTTGAAAATGCTATACCGCCTTTTTCAATTACATTTCCCTTAATTATTCTATATTCGCCTTTTTTCCATTTATTAGTTTTGAACCTTGCTTTTGATCCATTTTTTTTTTCGAGTTCAAGTACAGTCTCACAGATTAGATCCTGCAATCCCTTGAACCATGCTTTAGTTATCTTTTTTTTATTTAACATTTCAAAATAGTTTTAACTGTCTGTTTGCCTCAGAAATAACTATAGCTGAAGACACGGCGACATTTAAAGATCTTGCGGAACTGTTCATTGGTATTCTTATTATTTGGTCAGATTGTTTGTGAACGTAATCTGGTACTCCCGCACTTTCTCTTCCAACAATTAAATTATCATTACCCTTAAACTCAAAATCATAGTGACTAAGTTTTCCTTTTGTAGACAACAGTATTTTTCTTCCTTTTCTATTTTTCTCGTAGTGGTTCCAATCGTCAAACTCTGTTAAATTAATATTTCTACCATAGTCCATTGCAACTCTGCTTAGAGATTTTTCCGACATTGCAAATGAGGCTGGATGAATGATATCAATATTGACGCCGAAACAAGAGCAAATCCTCACCATTGCTCCAGTATTTTGAGGTATATCAGGTTCAAAAATTGCTAAGTTCATCTAATTGATATTTTATAACTTTTTAATCCTAATATATGCGTCATCATGACACAATTTTTAGCACTTCAGATTGCCTTTTTCCCTTAAAAAACGACGATTTACAAGTATATTAGCAATATAACTCAAGGATACTAAGTTGTCAGAAAAACAAGTTACAAGAAGAAATTTTCTTTATGTCACTACAGGTGCATTTGCAGCTGCGGGAGCCGCTTCATTAGCATGGCCTTTCGTTGACCAAATGAACCCTGATGCATCAGTTAAAGCGTTAGCATCAACTGAGATTGATCTAAGGCCCATAATACCTGGACAAAGCATTACTGTGATGTGGAGGGGTAAACCGGTATTTATTAGAAGGCGAACACAGGCTGAAATTGATGAGGCAAAGAAAGTGAATTTAGCTGATTTACCGCACCCAGAGGAAGATAGCGATCGAGCACAAAATCCTGAATGGCTTGTTATGGTTGGAATTTGTACCCATCTTGGATGTGTGCCGCTTGGACAAAAAGGTGATTATAATGGTTGGTTTTGTCCATGTCATGGTTCTCATTATGATACATCAGGTAGGATAAGAAAGGGACCTGCACCTACAAATCTTGAGATTCCGGATTATGTATTCTTAAACGAAACTACTATTAAAATTGGATAAAAAAGTATGAGCGAAAATTATGCACCTAAATCAGCTGTTGGAAAATGGTTTAATGACCGTTTACCACTTTTAAACTTAATTTATGGACATTTACTTCCATATCCAACGCCGAAAAATTTAAATTATTGGTGGACATTTGGTGGAATTTTAACTTTTTGTCTTGTTACCCAAATAATTACAGGACTTGTCCTAGCAATGCACTATGTTGCTGACGCCGACTTAGCTTTTGCAAGTGTAGAGCATATAATGAGAGATGTTAATTATGGGTGGTTATTAAGATACATACATGCAAACGGTGCATCACTATTTTTTATGGCGGTGTATATTCATATGGCAAGATCTCTATTTTACGGCTCATATAAAGAACCAAGAGAATTAATCTGGATAATTGGTGTGTTTATATTTTTACTCATGATTGCTACTGCCTTTATGGGGTATGTGCTTCCGTGGGGCCAAATGAGTTTCTGGGGAGCTACAGTTATAACAAATTTATTCAGTGCAATTCCTTTGGTAGGTGAGTCAGTAACTAACTGGTTGTGGGGAGGTTATGCTGTTGGTAGCCCACTTTTAACTAGGTTTTTCACATTACATTACCTGATGCCTTTCCTGATTTTTGCCCTAGTTATACTTCATGTTTGGGCACTACATGTACCTGGTAATAATAATCCTGAGGGTATTAATGTTGTTCAAGGCTCTCAAGATACAGTTCCTTTCCATCCTCATTACGTTGTAAAAGATATGTTTGCACTTGTTGTATTCTTAGTTGTATTCGCGGGCTTTGTATTCTTTGTCCCTAATTTACTTGGACATACTGACAACTATATTGAAGCTAATCCTCTGCAAACTCCGGAACATATTGTCCCAGAATGGTATTTTCTTCCATTCTATGCAATCTTGAGATCTGTACCAGATAAACTCGGCGGAGTAATTTTAATGGTTTCTGCAATTGCTATTTTAGCATTCTTACCTTGGCTGGATACTTCAAAAGTTAGGTCAGCAAAATACAGACCTCTCTATAGACAGTTTGTATGGCTTTTCTTTGCTAATGTAATATTGCTTGGTTATCTAGGGGCTCAGACTGCTGATGGTCTATTTCTGATTATCGGACGAATTGCTACTGCTTATTATTTTGCTCATTTTATAATTATTTTACCTCTACTTGGCTATATTGAAAAAACCAAACCTTTGCCTAAGAGCTTGAGTGAGCCTGTTCTTTCTCCCGAGGAAAGACAGATGAAGGCCGCTGCCTCTGGAGCCAGTGCTTAGCTATTGATATATGAAATTTATCATAAATTTATTTGTACCTTTCTCATTGCTACTGAGCTTTAGCTTTACTCAATTACATGCTGCTGGTGAAATGAAAGAGCCTATGCATCCTGATTGGTCATTTGAAGGACCATTAGGAAAATTTGAGAGAGCGTCGCTTCAAAGAGGGTATCAAGTTTATACCGAAGTCTGTTCAGGATGTCATTCAATGAACCTTTTAAGTTATAGAAATCTAATTGAAGAGGGTGGCCCTGAATTCAGCGAGTCTCAAGCTAAAGCAATGGCAGCAGCATTTGAAGTAAAAGCTGCTCCAAATGCCGATGGAGAAGTTGAAATGCGTCCTGCAATATTATCTGACAAGTTTGTTAGCCCATATGAGAATGAACAACAGGGAAGAGCTGCAAACGGCGGTGCTTATCCGCCGGATTTATCTGTAATGGTTAAAGCACGACATGGTGGAGCAGACTATTTGTACTCTTTATTGTTGGGTTATGTTGATGCACCAAGTGATATTAAACTCGATGATGGTGTTTATTACAATGAGTACGCAAAAGGCCAAAAAATAGCGATGCCTCAAGTATTGTATGAGGATGCTGTAGTTTACACAGATGGAACAGCTGCAACGCCAGAACAAATGGCACGGGACGTCACAATGTTTCTTACATGGGCAGCAGAACCAAAGCTAGAGGCGAGAAAAAGAATCGGTTTTAAGGTAATTTCATACTTATTAATTCTTTCTGTATTACTCTACTTCACTAATCGACAAATTTGGAAAGATACTCATTAGTCTATTTTCTAAAAACAATTGATTTTCAATTATTTAAAAAAATAATTTTAAGTAAATTATCAATATCCTTATCCACAGAAACATTTTATCGATCTCGATTACTTCATTTTGGTAATGTAAATTATACTCTTACTAAACGGAGGAACTGAATGTTAGAAAATATTTTTAAATTAAAAGAGAACGGTACTAGTGTAAAAACTGAGTTATTGGCAGGTTTAGCCACGTTCTTAACAATGGCATATATTATTGTCGTTAATCCAGCCATCTTATCTACTGAGGGAACTGGTATGGATTTTGGCGGTGTATTTGTAGCCACAATCATAGCTGCTGTGGTTGGCTGTCTAATAATGGGCCTGTGGGCTAATTGGCCAATTGCCCTAGCACCTGGTATGGGTTTAAACGCTTTCTTTGCTTTTGGAGTTGTATTTGGAATGGGTTATACCTACCAGCAGGCTCTTGCCGCAGTGTTTATTGCAGGGATAGTATTTTTAATTTTGTCTGTAACACCGGCACGTCAATGGATAATAAATAGCATACCAAAAAGTATGAAGTTTGGCGTAGGGGCAGGCATAGGATTGTTCTTAGCTATTATAGGATTAAAAAATGCTGGCGTGGTTGTCGATAATCCTGCAACTTTAGTTGGTTTAGGTGATGTAAGTTCAATGCCTGTTATATTGGCTGCCGTCGGATTCGCAATTATGGCAATTTTAGATAAGCGTGGTGTTCCAGGATCAATTATCATCGGTATAATTGCAGTAAGTATTATTGCTTGGGTAAGCGGTGTGAGCGCAATTGATGGAGTTGTGGGATCAGTTCCACCAGCTGTTCATGCGTTCTCAATGGACTTTAGCCTTGTAGCAACAGCAGGTTTTATTGGTGTCGCGTTTGCTTTTCTTTTTGTAGACTTTTTCGATACCGCTGGAACTCTTACTTCAGTTGCCAATTTAACTGGTAAAGTTGACCAAGACGGAAACGTTGATGGGATAGGTAGAGCAGTTTTAGCAGACTCCACAGCTACAACAATAGGTGCACTAGTTGGAACTTCCAATACTACATCATACATTGAATCTGGAGCAGGTGTTAAAGAAGGTGGGCGAACAGGACTTACAGCGGTTGCTGTGGCAGTTTTATTTGCAATCTGTTTATTTTTAGCACCATTAGCTCAAAGTATTCCTGCGTTTGCAACTGCTCCAGCTCTAGTGTTTGTTGCAACATTCTTTTTGAAAAACCTAAGGGATATAGAATGGGATGACGTCAGTGAATATGCTCCAGCAGTGTTAGCGGCAGTTTTGATGCCTCTTACATTTAGCATTGCTCATGGAATTGCACTTGGTTTTATAGCATACGTTGTAATTAAAGCACTAAGTGGTAGACACGAAGATCTAAATGCTGGTTCGATAGTAATTGGAGTATTATCGGTACTATACTTTATCTTCTAGTTTAGTTAATGATTGGCTTTGTCTTCTTCATCCCAGGGGAAGACAGGCCAAGTTTCTTGTGTGATTTCCTCAACATATGTATCAGCTAGAGGTAGACCTCTTGGTTTCGCATATATTACAGCTAAGTGCATATTAGGCATATATTCCTTTAGCGCTTTAGCGGTACCGCCCTTATCAACAATATCATCTATGACGAGTACAACTTCATCAGTTTTCGGAGCCCTGTGAACAATTGCTTTTCCAGCCTCTCTATGGATATAACTTTGTATGGAAACAATATCTACGTCTTGGATTCCAAGAGTGTAAGCGACAACTGAAGCAGGTACAAATCCACCTCGAGAGACAACAACCATTTTATCAAATTTAATATTTTTTTCTTTTATGAGATGCGCAAGCTTAACCGCTTTTTCGTGCATTTCTTCATATGTAGGAAATTCAAGTTTATGGTCCATGGTTAATTATTAAATAAAAAATGCATTACGTCACCATCTTGTACTACATAATCCTTACCTTCGCTACGCATCTTTCCAAGTTCTTTCGCTTTTAACTCTCCTTCACAATCTAAATAATCTGTATATGATATAGTTTCAGCTCTAATAAAGCCTTTCTCAAAGTCTGTGTGAATTTTTCCAGCTGCTTTTGGTGCAGTAGTGCCATTTTCAATCGTCCATGCCCTTGTTTCTTGTTCGCCAGCTGTGAAATAAGTAATTAAGTTAAGAGTCGAATATCCAGCTTTTATAACCTTATTCAAGCCAGACTCATCTAATCCTAGACTTTCAAGATAATCTTTTTGATCGTCTTCATTTAAAGACGAGATTTGTGACTCAATTTCTGCTGAAATCTTAATTAATTTAGAATTTAGAAAATTTTCAATTTTTAAAGTTAGTTCATTACCTTCAATTATTGAACTTTCATCAACATTACATACGTAAATTGTCGGCTTGATTGTTATTAAGTTGAACTCTTTTATATGTGTGAAGATTTCATTTAAATTCTTCATTAAAATAGCAGGCTGACCTGATTCCAAGTGTTTAAGTAGAAGGTTCAAAGCCTCTGTTTTTAATTTGGCTTCTTTATCACCTTTTTTTACCAGTTTTTCTAGTCCTTTATTTATTTTTTCGAGTTGTTCGATGTCAGATAGAACTAATTCAGTATTTATCGTTTCAACATCATCAACAGGATCTATTTTATTGTTTACATGAGTTATATTAGTATCTTCAAAACAGCGAACCACATGAATAACTGCATCTACTTCTCTAATATGAGATAAAAATTTATTTCCGAGTCCCTCTCCTTTAGAAGCGCCTTTAACTAAACCCGCTATATCGTAAAAACTAAGAGATGTTGGTATCGTTTTTTTTGATTTTGCTAAATTTGATAGAGTTTCTACTCTTGTATCAGGCACTATTACAGTACCCTCATTTGGTTCAATGGTACAAAAAGGGTAGTTTGCTGCTTCAGCGGCTATTTTCTTTGTTAATGCATTGAACAATGTTGATTTCCCAACATTTGGCAATCCAACAATTCCACACTTAAATCCCATGATCAATTATTTTAAATTATTAATAAATTTGGATTTTTCTCCATCCAAAAGTACTTTTATGTTTTCAGACATTTTTATATTTAATTCATTAATAACTTCTAATTCACTTTTTTTAAAATTACTTAATACATGTTTATTAACCATGTCTTTATTGCCCGGATGATTTATACCTATTCTTATTCTATTATAATTTTTTCCAATTTTACTATCTATTGATTTGAGCCCATTATGACCTGCGGAAGAACCCCCAAACTTGATTTTTATTTTTCCTAAAGTGATATCTAGATCATCATGAATAACATAAGTTAAATTTGATTTAATTTTGAAAAAGTTTAAAAAAGTTGAAATACTTTTACCACACTTATTCATATAATCATTGGATTTAAAGGTGTATATTTTTTTCTTTCCAATAAGAAACGACGCCAACTCCCCATCAAATTTCTTTTCTCTCATTACATCATCATGATCTTGTAAAAGCTGATCGATAAATAAATAGCCCACGTTATGTCTATTATTTTTATGCTTTGTACCAGGATTCCCTAATCCGATTAATGCAATCATAAGATTGAAGATATATAAATATCAAAATAGGTAAAAGAAAAAGTGTTATTCTTTATCTTTGTTTTCTTCTTTGTTATCAGCCTCTGGAGCTGCATCTTTTTTATCTTCAGCAGCGGCACCACCCTCAGTAGCTTCACCCTCAGCAGCCTCGCCTTCTGCAGGAGCTTCAGGTTCTTTTACAACAGTAGGTGCAGCAACAGATGCTACAGTGAAATCTCTATCACTAATTGTTGGAGAAATTCCGTCACCTAAATTTGCAGCAGAAATTCTGATTGTGTCACCTATTTCTAAACCCTCTAGATCGAAAACTATCTCTTCAGGTATATTATTAGCAGGGCAACTTAGTTGAACAGTACGTCTATTAACATTTAGAACACCACCTCGTTTTAATCCAGGTGATAACTCTTCATTTATAAACCTAGTAGGAATGTCCAGAGTAATTTTTGAGTCTGCAGCCAGCCTTAAAAAATCAATGTGTATAGGTTGATCAGAAAGTGGATCAAATTGAACCTCTCTTGGAATTGCTAAGCTTTTCTTTCCATCAATGTTAAGTGAAAATATTCTAGTCAGGAAACCACCAGAATTGATCTCTTTTTGAACTGTAATCTTATCTAATGAAATGTTTACAGGGTTTTCACCTAAACCATACATAACTGAAGGAATCTTACCTGCAGCTAGTACTTTTTTTACTGCAGATTTACCAGATCCATCCCTGATTTCAGCGTTTAAATTACTTTCTTTGCTCATAACGATGAGGTTGGTATTAAATTAAAATTACCTATATGGCAAGTATATAAATCAAAATTCAAATAGACTTGATACTGAGCTCGCCTCGGATATCCTCTTAATTGCCTCGCCCAATAAATCTGAGATACTAATCGACCTAATTTTCTCACAAGCTTTTAATTTTTCTTGATTATTGATTGAATCTGTAATTACTAATTCAGTCAATTTTGATGCACTAATTTTCTCTAAGGCTTTTCCTGTTAATACTCCGTGCGTAACATATGAAGTGATACTGTTAGCTCCTAAATCTATAATTTTGTCAGCTGCATTACAAATTGTTCCCGCTGAGTCAATGATATCATCTAGAATAATACAATCTTTTCCTTTTACGTCTCCAATGATATTCATTACTTCACTTTCACCTGCTCTGGGTCTTCTTTTATCAACAATAGCAATTGAGGCTCCTATCTTATTTGCAATCGCTCTTGCCCTCACAACTCCACCAATATCAGGAGAAACTGCAACTAGATCACTAATTTCATATTTTTCTTTTATGTCTTTTGAAAACACTGGACCCGCAAATAAATTATCTGTTGGTATATCAAAAAATCCTTGTATCTGTTCAGCATGAAGATCTAAAGTAAGCACTCTGTCTGCTCCAGCAGTTGTTATTAAATTTGCAACTAATTTTGCTGAGATAGGAGTTCTTGGCCCTGGTTTTCTATCTTGACGTGCATATCCATAATAAGGGATCACAGCAGTAATCCTTTTTGCTGAAGCTCTTTTAAGTGCATCTATCATCACCAGTAGTTCCATTATATTGTCATTCGCTGGATAAGATAAAGACTCCATTACGAATACATCCTCACCACGAATGTTTTCTTTAATTTCTACATAAACTTCATCATCAGCAAACCTTGTAATAGAAGCATTTGTAAGGTTTTCACCAAGATATTCTGCGACGCTCTTTGATAAGGGTAAATTACTGTTTCCTGCAATAATTCTCATAATTTATCTGTCTTTTATAACAATTGTTGAAATCATTCTACCATAATCGGTTATATTTTTTTTATAATTTCTTCGATAGCTAAAACACAATGTTTCTTCGCTGAAAGTATCGACATCAACAATCTCGTGGTTAGTAATTTGCTCATCAGAAAGTATCTTGAGAATGAATTCAGTAAGCGAAAACAGATATCTATTATTATGATTTTTTTGAAAAAATCTTGCATTATCTTGATCTTGTTTAATGAAGTTTTTATAAAAAGGTAATCTTACTTCATAGGATTTTTGTCTTATGCATGGACCAATACTGCAGCGTATATTATCCCTCTTTCCACCCAGCTTGGTTATTTGTAAAATTGTATTTTGAATTATACCGTTCAAGGCACCTTTCCAGCCTGCATGACAAGCTCCTATTATTTTATTTTTTACTTCATAAAATAATAATGGAGCACAATCAGCCGTTAATACTGATAATATTTTATTATTTTCTTTAGTTACAATCCCGTCACATTTTAAAATTTCAGACTTATTGCTGCTATCTAAAACTATTGCATTAGAAGAGTGTGTTTGATGCATAGTAATAACATCAGACTTTTTTAAACCGTAATATTTAGAAATAGCTAATAAATTTTCTTCAATAACACCATTCTCGTCTTTTGATCCTTTTCCACAATTTAATGATTTATATTTTCCTTGCGAAACGCCACCCAATCTTGAAAAGAAACAATGATCTATATTTGAGAGATTTTTAGTAAAAAACATTAAATATTAATTTCCAAAACTTTAAATAAATTTCCCATATATTCTCTTTTGGTAAGTATTGCCAACTGTTCGTTTATTTGCTTCTTTTTCATTGGGTTTTTCTTAATTAAGATATTAGCTCGATCTAAAATTCCATTTTGCCGAAGGAAATTAGATTGAGTATTTATTATAAAGTCATCAATTTTATTTTCTTCTAAAATATTTTGCAGGTTATTAAAGTCTACATGATATGTGATATCTTGATTACCTGGGTTATCAAGAAAATCAGTTTTTTTATTTGATTTGATTGACTGAAGAGTACTTATCTTAGGTAGATTAATATATCCATAATCAATTAGTAAGAAAAAACCATTATTCATAAGCAAGAAATTGATCAATTCCCGAAAGATTGAATTAGTCTCAGGAGAAAATTCAATTACCTCAAGATGTTTAAGGTCTCGCGTATTGTTTACAAATTTAGAAATATCTTTTCTCGGCTTAATAAAGTCAAATTTTAGACTATCCTTTTGATCTAATTTAATAACTGTTTCATAAATATTTCCGTTCCTACTCACTAATTGGCGCGTAGGAATCGCATCAAAAAACTCATTTGCAATTATTATTGAAAATTCATTAGGATATGAATTGAAATTTTTATGTATCTTGCAATTAGGATAGGTATTTTTTAGATTTTGAATATAGAATTTATTAATTTCATTAAAGTGAATTGTATACTCGACATTTTCATCTAATAAAGCATTGAGTACTCTAGTAATATCGTTTATCAGAGCGCCTCTTCCTGGTCCTAGTTCAATTAAATTAAACTTTTTTATGTTTCTTGCATGAATGAGGTTTAATATTTTTACAGCAATTATTTCACCAAACATTTGAGATATTTCAGGTGCAGTAACAAAATCTCCATCTTTGCCTATAGCTTTGTTAGACGTATAGTATCCATGCTCTTCATCTCTTAATGAAATATTCATAAAATCATCTAGATAGAGAAATGCACTTTCTTTTAAAGCATCGTAAATTTTATCTTGTATCATTTTTATTGCTTTTAATTACCAAAATTAAAATTCCAGCAAGAAACATTGGTAAAGATAATATCATGCCCATTGTAAAAAAATGATATACAAATCCTAATTGAATGTCGGGCTCACGTGTAAATTCAACAGTAAATCGAAATAATCCATAAAGCATCAGAAAGACACCTGAAATTATTCCAGGGTTTTTAAGTTTTTTAAATTTAAAAATTAAAAAATTTAAAATTATAAATAATAAAAGTCCTTCTAAAAAAGCTTCATATAATTGACTTGGATGACGATACTGGTGGTCAGCGTTTGGAAATTTCATTCCAATAAGAAAATTTGAAGGTCTACCAAATAATTCGCCATTAATAAAATTAGATATTCTGCCAAAAAATATTCCAACAGGAGCTGATACACATATCAAATCGCTTATTTCAAAAAAAGTAGTTTTATAGAACTTTGAAATTATTATGGCGGCTGTAACAATACCAAGCAAACCTCCGTGAAAGGATAAACCTCCTTGCCAAAGATATAATATCTCAATTAGATTTTCAGAGTAATAATCAAAATTATAGAAAATCACATATCCTAATCGTGCTCCTATAATTAATCCAATTATTGAATAAAAAATCAGATCATCTATTAGTTTTTCATTAATGCTATTACTATGAGAAACTGCTTTATTTGAAGCGAGATATTTAATGTATCTCCAAGCGAATATAAATCCTACAATATACGCAAGTGAGTACCAACGGATATCGAGAGGACCAATCGAAAAAAAAACTGGACTAATAGATGGAAAACTAAGATAAATCACGTTAATTTTGAATAATATTTAAAATATATTTATCACTAATTATGATCACAAGGAAAGTTTTAATTAATAAATTTGTTAACTTTGTTACAAAAGGCTTTGAGCTTTCGCAAGCAATCAATGATGAATACAAAACAATAAAAAAGTTTAAAAAAGATAGAAATAATGCCAAAGAAAAAAAACACTGCAAGTAGTTTAAATAAAGAAAAATTTTTAATAATTGGCGCTGGTAATATGGGAATTGCTGTGATCAAGTCATTATTTAACCACCGAATTTCCTCAAAAAAAATCGTGGTTATTGAAAAGAATCAGTCAAGTGAATTGAAAAAATTAAAAAGATCAAATAATTTCGAAATAAAAAATAGCATAGATAAAATTAATAATCTTTATCAACCTACAATCACACTTATTGCTGTTAAGCCTAATCAATTAAAAACACTGAATGGATTAGATAAAGATAATAGACTTGGTAATTCAATTATAGTTTCTGTAGTTGCTGGTAAAAAAATAAAAGATTTAAATAAAGTCTTCAAAAAAACATCAGGTATTGTAAGAGCTATGACTAATACTCCTGTATCTGTTAATATGGGTACCACAGTTGTATGTTTTGAGAGAAAAATTAAAACGAAACAAAAAAAACCTATTTTTGATTTCATGTCCTTATTGGGGCAAGTCAATGAAACCAAAAAAGAAGATTTAATTGATGATTTCACTGCAATTTTTGGGAGTGGTCCAGCATACATATATCTTTTTATAAATTCTCTCATTGAGATAGCTAATAAATCGGGGTTTAAAAATTCAGACAGTATGGTTTTACAGACTTTCTTAGGATCAATATTACTTTTATTAAGTGGGCAAAAAAAGCCTTCTGATTTACAGAAAAAGGTGACAAGTAAGGGAGGCACCACTGAAGCAGCGCTGAGTATTCTTGCTTCCAATAAGGGATTAAAAAGTCTTCTTACAAGAGCTGTCAACAAAGCAACAAAAAGATCTAGAGAATTGAGTAAAGTTTCTTAATTTGGTATTTCAATCGCAACCTCTAAACCTCCTAGATAACTGTCGTGCAGTGATATTTTTCCGTTTATTGAATTCAATAAGGATTTAGTAGTAGCTAGACC